>NZ_JBFTIL010000056.1:0-1146 GCF_056394745.1 Paenarthrobacter sp. 10N417 | reverse complement strand
GTAAGCGACCGATACCGTAACCCCACCGCCGATGGTAACCGCGCCAAATCCTAGATCCTGGGCTACTCGCGCCGAAAAGGGGTCGTGAATCCCAGGAATATGAATCAGCCCATCACCCGCTAACAGCTCACGCAGACGAGCGGCGGCAGTCTCCGTCCGGGTTCGTGTGTCGCTGGCGGGCATGTGGTTTTCCTCTCCATTGAGAACGTTGCGGGTGTATGCCGATCTTACCGATGTGTTGGGTTGCTCGGTGTGCTTCGGGTTATCCGCCGCGGAGGCCGGCCTGGACCATGAGGGGCAGGATGTCGTCTTCCATCTGCTGGAGTCCCTCGTCGTAGTTGACCCAGGAGATCGCTACCCCGTCGAGTCCGGCGTTGGACAGTTCCAACAGTGTTGCGACGACCTGCTCAGGGGTACCCACCGCGGTCATCGCACCGCGGCCGGCAGCGAGCCGCTCGATCATCTGCCCGTGCTCTTCGGCTTCGACTTCCAGGCTCTTGGAGTTCGCGGTGCTCTTATCGAACAGCTTCTCGATCGCGGCAACATCCGCGTTATCGCGGTGCACCCACCGGAAATACTCCTTGGCGTCCTGCTCGGTCGGCCGACACACCACATGCAGCCGCCCGAAGACCCGCACCTCGCGACCGTGGGAGACCCGCGCCTGCTGCTTGATCTCGGCAATCTGACGCTGCGCGGTCGCCATGTCCTGCAAGGACGCGAAAATGAGATCACTGTGCGTGGCGGCGAACTCACGGCCCGGACCGGACGTGCCCGCATTCATAATCACCGGATAGGGGTCCTGCAACGGGTGCGGGTCCGAGAACGCGTCAACAGCCTTGACGTACTCCCCCTCAAAATCGAACCCAGCGTCCTCGGTCCACAACCGCTTCAACAGCGTCGTCCACTCATCAGCGTAGGCGTACCGGGCCTCGTGGTCCCGCTGGGTGAGGCCGAACATGGCGAACTCCTCCGGAAACCACCCCGCCACGACGTTAATCCCGAACCGGCCCCCCGACACATGATCCGCCGTCACGGCCATCTTCGCCGCCATCACCGGATGGATAATCGGAACCTGCACCGTGGCAAACGCCTGGATCCGCTGAGTCCGCGCCAACAACGCCGTCGCCCACGTGAACACGGCTCAAA
>NZ_JBFTIL010000055.1:0-1204 GCF_056394745.1 Paenarthrobacter sp. 10N417 | reverse complement strand
AGGCCGCCGGCGCGGCGGTTGGGTCGGCGGCGGTTGTACCAGCCCTCGATGTAGTCCATGACGGCGGTCCGGGCAGCGATCCTGGAGCCGAAGCGTTGGTGGTGGTAGAACTCGGTTTTGAGGTGGGAGAAGAAGTTCTCGGCTACCGCGTTGTCCCAGCACACCCCGACCTTGCCCATGGACTGGGTAACCCCGTTGGTGCCGCACCATTGCTGGAATTCGTCGGAGGTGTATTGGGTACCGCGGTCGGAGTGGAAGACCACACCATGTTCGGCGAAACGGCCGTGGTTCCGTGCCATCTGCAGGGCTGCGGTGCACAGGCTTGCCCGCATGTGGGCAGCCATGGACCAGCCGATGACCATGCCSGAAAASAGGTCGATGACGGTGGCCAGRTARAGCCAGCCCTCCCCGGTGCGCAGGTAGGTGATGTCTCCGACCAGGCGGGTCCCGGGCACCGCGGAGGTGAAGTCGCGTTTGCCCTGTTCATCGAGCATGTGGTTCTCGATGTGGGCGGTCTTGGCTTGCGGGTCCTGGACCGTGGTCCTCTTCCAGGCMCGGGTYCGGATGGCCCGCAGGCCCTTTTCTCGCATGATCGCCCCGACGGTCGGGGCGGAGACCTTGGTCCCGGCCGCGTTGAGCAAAAGCGTCAGCTGGTCACGGCCGGCACGGCCATTTTCCTTCTCGTACAGGCCGGTAACCGCGGTGACCAGATCCTCATGCCGCACGGCACGCGGTGAGGGCCCGGCAGGGGCGCGCCACCGGTAGAACGAGGCCCGGGAGACCTTCAACGCCCGGCACAGCCACACCACGGAATAGTTGGCCTTCTCCGCTTCGATGAACTCGTAGAAGTCCTCTACTTTTGCTTCGCGGCAAAGAAGGCGCTGACTTTTCCCAGGAACTCGACCTCGGCCTTCAACCGCTCATTTTCGGCCAGTGCCTTCCGGTGCTCGTCCCACGGCACCGGCCCCCGTTCTTCAGRCAGGACCGGTGCGGCGCCCTGGTGGCTTTCTCGATGCCGGTGAAGCCAGTTCCCCAGCGTGCTTTCCTTCACCCCGATCTCCTCGGCGACCTGTTTCACCGACCGGTTCGTGGACAAAACAAGCCGCACAGCATCCTCACGGAAAGCCGCATCGTATTTTCTTCTGGGCGTGGTCATCTGAACTGAAGCTCCCATCAAGCTGTCTCACAAAACCATACGACCGCA
>NZ_JBFTIL010000054.1:0-1400 GCF_056394745.1 Paenarthrobacter sp. 10N417 | reverse complement strand
TAAGTGACTGTGAGGATTGTTGTGGCTGGTCTGGGACTGGCTGGCAGAGTGGGTATTGGCCGTGCTGCCCCTTGGATGTGACTCAGTAAGTGACTGGCCCCGCAAGGGTGTCCTGGAGTGGGATCTGTCCATCCGAGGGGTGGGGCGGCCGGTACCGCCCGGCCCACCTCGGTAACTTGATCAGAAGGTTGTCCGCCCGCTAGGGCGTGACTCGTCACAGTGTTGTTCCGAAGTGACCTCTACCCGGACTGGTACSGGCCGTTGACGGCCCTGACCGTATCCGCGAATAGAGGAAGGTGCCAGAACCGCTATGACTATCGTTGCGCATTCCCGTCCGTTTGTCGTCGGCGTCGACACGCACGCCAGGAACCATGTCTACGCCATCATCACCGCAAGTACTGGTGAGTTGATCGCTACCCGGGACTTCCCGGCCACCGGGGCCGGCATCAACCGCTCGATCGCCTGGGTCGCGCGCCACACCGGCGCTGACCTGGGGACTTTATGGGTGATCGAGGGAACCGGCTCATACGGTGCCCTGCTGGCCGGTGCMGCCGGRGCGGCCGGCTACCAGGTTGCCGAAGCCGCGCGCATGGATGCCCGGCACAGTGTCGGAAAATCCGAYCCGCTCGACGCGCACCGGATCGCCGCAGCCGTCCTCCCCCTGGATGAGCAGCACCTGCGCCGGCCACGGCTCAATGAAGGGGTCCGCGCCGCCTTACGCGTCCTGGTCACCGCACGGGACTCCATGACCACCGAACGCACCAGGGCCGTGAACGCGCTGACCGCCCTGCTGCGCGTCAACGACCTCGGCCTGGACGCCCGTAAACCCCTGACCGGAGCCCAGATCGCCGACGTGACCCGGTGGAGGGCCCGGGACGAACCACTGGCCGCCTCCATTGCCCGCTCCGAAGCCGTCCGGCTAGCCCAACGCGTCACCGGACTCGACGCGGAGATCAAGACCAACACCACCCGGATCACCGAGCTGGTCAAGATCAGCGACGCAGCGCCCCTGCTGCAGGAAACCGGCTTCGGTCCCGTCACCGCCGCCATCTGCCTGACCGCATGGTCCCACCACGGACGGGTCCGCTCCGAAGCGGCATTCGCCTCCCTGGCCGGAGTCAACCCCATTCCTGCCTCATCCGGTAACACCGTCAGGCACAGACTCAACCGCGGCGGTGACAGAACACTGAACAAAGCCCTGCACATGGTCGCCCTGAGCCGGATGACCTTCGACCCCGCCACCGTCGACTACGTCCGCAAACGCAAAGCCGAGGGACGAACCACAAAGGAGATCCGCCGGTGCGTGAAACGCTACCTCGCCCGGCGGATCTACCGAACCCTCAACGCCCCAAACCCCGGCCCTTGCCACGCTTGACAACCATAGAAGGATCCCCGCGTTG
>NZ_JBFTIL010000053.1:0-1492 GCF_056394745.1 Paenarthrobacter sp. 10N417 | reverse complement strand
CTTGGGTTCTAGCGGTCGTTGCAACACCCAGAATTTTTGGGAGTTGCAACGACCGTGTCTCGTTTAAGCGGTACTTCGTCAGGTCCGAATCGGTCCGGCCATGACAAGAAGAAGGCGTTCTTCGAAGTTTTTGATCGTCTTAGGAGTACGACGGCGGTAGCCAAGGAGCTCGGGCTCAATTCCAATACATGCGCTGGCTGGGTGCGAAGGGCCGGCTTAAGGAGCCAGGGCATCCCTGGTACCGGACCGCACCCGGGGAAGGAAGAGTTCTTCCGGCTGCGTAAATCGGGGCGGTCCCGGAGTGAAGCAGCAAGGTCTGTGGGCGTGAACATTCGCACAGCCAGGGATTGGGACCAAGGAATCCGGAAGTCATCAAATCGACGCGTCTACCCCGACGGGCGAGTAGTCGAGTACAACCGGGGAGTGAGCATTCTCCCTGCTGTGACCAACTTGGTCCCGAAGTCCATCGATGCGCGGTTTCTATCGTTGACGGAGAGAGAAATGATCCGCGATATGGCCGCCGGCGGTTCTTCAATGAGAGCGATCGCCCAGATACTGGGCCGTTCCCCCTCCACCATCAGCCGTGAGCTGGCCCGCAATACCGACAGCAGGCTGGGGTACCTGCCACATGGGGCACACCGTCAAGCCGCTTTCCGGCGGGCACGTCCTAAGACAGCCAAGCTCGTGAGCGAGTCGCAGTTGCGTGACTACGTCAAGGACAAGCTGCTCATACGCTGGTCTCCGGAACAGATCAGCAACACGCTGATCGAAGAGTTCCCTGACAACCCGGAGATGCGTGTGAGTCCAGAAACGATCTATCAAGCCCTCTACCTCCAGGCCAGAGGCGGACTCAAACGCGAAGTGCAGGCAGCGCTGCGCACCGGACGGACACGCCGCAAACCCCACACGACCGGCGAGCAACGCACCCCAAGGTTCGTGGACCCGATGGTCATGATTTCCGAGCGCCCACCCGAAATCGAAGACCGCGCCATACCGGGCCATTGGGAAGGCGATCTCATCACCGGCACCAATAACCAGTCCGCGATCGCGACCCTGGTCGAACGCACCACCCGCTACGTGATGCTGGTCCACCTCCCAGGCGACCATACCGCCGAAACCGTCCGCGACGGCCTCATCAAAACCATGGCCACCCTGCCGGCGCACCTGCGCGGATCCCTGACCTGGGACCAGGGCGCGGAAATGGCCGGCCACAAATCCTTCACCCTCGCCACGGACATGCAGGTCTATTTCTGCGATCCCGGAAGCCCTTGGCAGCGCGGTTCGAACGAGAACACGAACGGACTGCTGCGCCAGTACTTCCCCAAAGGTACCGACCTGTCCGTCCACGGTCCGGAAGACCTCGAACACGTTGCCCAGGAACTCAACGGCCGCCCACGCAAAACGCTCGGCTGGAAAACTCCCGCCGAGCGTTTACGTGATTTACTACTAACCACCTAACCAACAGGTGTTGCAACGACCCCTAGAAACCGCC
>NZ_JBFTIL010000052.1:0-2281 GCF_056394745.1 Paenarthrobacter sp. 10N417 | reverse complement strand
GTTCCCTCATCGTCAAGCTGGTTGTGAGTCATTCATTAGCTGTTGAGTGAAGGAGCCGGCGATGGCCGTTGATAACAAGGGTTTTACGCGTGAAGAGATCCGTGAGTTCATGCATGAGTACTATTTGCAGCCGTACGGGACGAGGAAGGAATGGATGGCCTCGTCGTCCGTTTCGGAATGGACGTTCCGCAGGTGGCGCAAGATGATGCTCCAGGGCGATATCGACCGTGGGCTGATTCCGCGGGAGCATGGAGGCATGGTCCCAACGAATCGTGAACTCTCCGCGTTTGAAAAAGCACGCGCGAAGGAAATCGCTGCCCACCGTGCCGAAGTCGAAAAACTCCAGAAGCGGGTGCAGGAGCTGGAGGACACGAATTCCGCGCTGGGAAAAGCTATCGGGCTCTTGCACGAGTTGAGCGTGCCAGAGCCCGATACAACCCCGACGAGCGCTCACGAGGATTCATAGCGGCCGAGAACACTCTGGTCCAGGAGCTGCAGGTGATCATCGGCTCCCAGCGGACAGCGCTCAAACTGGCGGGCGTGTCGCGCGGGACCTGGCATTACCGCTCCAATCCCCGTCCGGCGGTGCAGCACCCGATCCACCAGAGCGAGCGGGCCTACGAATCCCGGATCAGCACCGCAGATCAGGACCGGATCCTGGGGCTCATCCTGACCAGCTGGGAGAAGGGCAACTCCGTTGACCATGCCTTCGCCACAGCCTGGGACAACGGCGTGCTGCTCGCCTCCAACCGCTCGTGGTGGCGGATCGCGGCAGAGTACGAGGACCAGCAGGCCCGCCCAGCCATCCCGCGCAAGCGTGGGGGCACGCGTGGTTCCTCTGACAAGCCGGTGGTCAAGGCCACCGGCCCCTGCCAGGTCTGGTCCTGGGACATCACCGACATCTATTCCAAGTGGCAGGGCAAGGTTTTCAAGGTGTACTCCATCATGGACATCTTCTCCCGGGAGATCGTCGGCTGGCGGGTGGAGGAACGCGAGTCCGACCACCTCGCCGCGGAGATGTTCAAAACAGCCATCGCCCGGCACGGCTCCCCGCGCATCGTGCACGCCGATTCAGGCCCTGCCATGAGATCAAACCTGCTCCGTGACACCCTCACCGCCCACGGCGTGGAACTCAGCCATAACCGCCCGTACGTCTCCAACGACAACCCCTTCTCGGAGTCAGGCTTTCGCACGATGAAATACCGGCCCGGCTCTACGAACGACACCCAGGAAGATTCCGCCAACGCCCCACCACACCGGCCCCCGCCACACACGTCGGGATCAACCTCCCCCAAACCAAAACACCCCAAAAACTAGCCCAATGACTCCACACAGCTTGACAACTTTCGGTTCTCTCACATCCTGACCCGTTTCGCCTGACGTTCTCTCAGGTCCCGAGGTGTTTGGACCGACGTTCTCTCAGGTCCTGAGGTGTTTGGACCGACGTCCTCTCACGTCGTGGCGCGTTTTGCTTGACGTTCTCTCAGGTGCTGATGCGCTTGGGCCGGTTGCTGCTGAGCTCAGTGCCTATTTGGCTTGCCAGGTACAAGCTGCTGATTAGGCTCGACGGCGGATCCTGGGTGCCGCTTCAAAGCGCGGCTATTGCCACCATTTCTTTGTGTGACGGGGTTCACGGATACTGGTTCTTCGGATATTGAGACGTTTCTGGGCTGTTTCCCCAGTGTTTACGGCGTTTTAAGCGGCGTCTGGGTGGATTTGTTCGGACGGTATGGCGCGTGTAAAGTTAGCTGAGTCGCCGCCGCTGATGCGGAAATAATGGTGACGAAATCCCCTTCAAATTGCCGGATTCCGGTGGTGCTTTTTGCGCCTCTGATCTGGTTGGGGGAGCTGAGGACGGTTTGCTTCATGCGACCGAATCGGGTAAGTTTGAAAAGTTGCTCCGGAGCGATCCTGTGGCCCTGTTAGGGTGCGGGTGGTGCCGGTTAGTGTCTGTTGTTTGAGAACTCAATAGTGTGCCAAGTTTGTTGATGCCGATTGTTTTATTGATTGGTTGAAATTATGGCCAGGCCGTTGCGCACCCCGTGTGTGGTGGTTTGGTTTTCAGCTGGTTTCGAATTTTGTGCAGCCGTGCCTGTCGTTATTTCCGGTGGGTGTGGTTGTGTCTGTTATTTTTCAACGGAGAGTTTGATCCTGGCTCAGGATGAACGCTGGCGGCGTGCTTAACACATGCAAGTCGAACGATGATCCCAGCTTGCTGGGGGATTAGTGGCGAACGGGTGAGTAACACGTGAGTAACCTGCCCTTGACTCTGGGATAAGCC
>NZ_JBFTIL010000051.1:0-1538 GCF_056394745.1 Paenarthrobacter sp. 10N417 | reverse complement strand
TTCAACGGAGAGTTTGATCCTGGCTCAGGATGAACGCTGGCGGCGTGCTTAACACATGCAAGTCGAACGATGATCCCAGCTTGCTGGGGGATTAGTGGCGAACGGGTGAGTAACACGTGAGTAACCTGCCCTTGACTCTGGGATAAGCCTGGGAAACTGGGTCTAATACCGGATATGACTCCTCATCGCATGGTGGGGGGTGGAAAGCTTTTGTGGTTTTGGATGGACTCGCGGCCTATCAGCTTGTTGGTGGGGTAATGGCCTACCAAGGCGACGACGGGTAGCCGGCCTGAGAGGGTGACCGGCCACACTGGGACTGAGACACGGCCCAGACTCCTACGGGAGGCAGCAGTGGGGAATATTGCACAATGGGCGAAAGCCTGATGCAGCGACGCCGCGTGAGGGATGACGGCCTTCGGGTTGTAAACCTCTTTCAGTAGGGAAGAAGCGAAAGTGACGGTACCTGCAGAAGAAGCGCCGGCTAACTACGTGCCAGCAGCCGCGGTAATACGTAGGGCGCAAGCGTTATCCGGAATTATTGGGCGTAAAGAGCTCGTAGGCGGTTTGTCGCGTCTGCTGTGAAAGACCGGGGCTCAACTCCGGTTCTGCAGTGGGTACGGGCAGACTAGAGTGCAGTAGGGGAGACTGGAATTCCTGGTGTAGCGGTGAAATGCGCAGATATCAGGAGGAACACCGATGGCGAAGGCAGGTCTCTGGGCTGTAACTGACGCTGAGGAGCGAAAGCATGGGGAGCGAACAGGATTAGATACCCTGGTAGTCCATGCCGTAAACGTTGGGCACTAGGTGTGGGGGACATTCCACGTTTTCCGCGCCGTAGCTAACGCATTAAGTGCCCCGCCTGGGGAGTACGGCCGCAAGGCTAAAACTCAAAGGAATTGACGGGGGCCCGCACAAGCGGCGGAGCATGCGGATTAATTCGATGCAACGCGAAGAACCTTACCAAGGCTTGACATGAACCGGAAAGACCTGGARACAGGTGCCCCGCTTGCGGTCGGTTTACAGGTGGTGCATGGTTGTCGTCAGCTCGTGTCGTGAGATGTTGGGTTAAGTCCCGCAACGAGCGCAACCCTCGTTCTATGTTGCCAGCGCGTGATGGCGGGGACTCATAGGAGACTGCCGGGGTCAACTCGGAGGAAGGTGGGGACGACGTCAAATCATCATGCCCCTTATGTCTTGGGCTTCACGCATGCTACAATGGCCGGTACAAAGGGTTGCGATACTGTGAGGTGGAGCTAATCCCAAAAAGCCGGTCTCAGTTCGGATTGGGGTCTGCAACTCGACCCCATGAAGTCGGAGTCGCTAGTAATCGCAGATCAGCAACGCTGCGGTGAATACGTTCCCGGGCCTTGTACACACCGCCCGTCAAGTCACGAAAGTTGGTAACACCCGAAGCCGGTGGCCTAACCCTTGTGGGGGGAGCCGTCGAAGGTGGGACCGGCGATTGGGACTAAGTCGTAACAAGGTAGCCGTACCGGAAGGTGCGGCTGGATCACCTCCTTTCTAAGGAGCTGCTAACA
>NZ_JBFTIL010000050.1:0-1713 GCF_056394745.1 Paenarthrobacter sp. 10N417 | reverse complement strand
CTACCAGGCCCAGTCCAACCGGTACCTGCACAACCGCGGCCTCAAGGACACCTCCGACCAGCAGGTCTGGGCGTTCCTCGGYGACGGGGAAATGGACGAGCCCGAGTCCCGCGGGTTGCTGCAGCTGGCAGCGAACGAGAACCTGGACAACCTGAACTTCGTGATCAACTGCAACCTCCAGCGCCTGGACGGGCCCGTGCGGGGCAACGGCAAGATCATGCAGGAACTCGAGGCGTTCTTCCGCGGCGCGGGCTGGAACGTGATCAAGGTCGTCTGGGGCCGGGAATGGGACACCCTGCTGGAAAACGACACCGACGGGGCGCTGGTGAAAATCATGAACGAAACCCCCGACGGTGACTACCAGACCTACAAGGCCGAGTCCGGCGGGTTCGTCAGGGATCACTTCTTCGGCAAGTCCCCGCAGACCAAGGACATGGTCGCGGACCTGACCGACGAGCAGATCTGGGGCCTCAAACGCGGCGGGCACGATTACCGCAAGGTCTACGCCGCGTACAAGGCAGCGGTCGAGTTCAAGGGCAAACCCACCGTGATCCTGGCCAAAACCGTCAAGGGCTACGGCCTGGGCCCGCACTTCGAAGGCCGCAACGCCACCCACCAGATGAAAAAGCTGACCATGGAAGACCTCAAGGCCTTCCGTGACCACCTGCGCATCCCCATCASCGATGACCAGCTCGACGCGGACCTCTACCGGCCCCCGTACTACCACCCCGGCATGGACGCCCCCGAAATCAAATATTTGATGGAACGCCGGGCAGAGCTCGGCGGGTTCGTCCCCGAACGCCGCCGCACCCACACCCCCGTCACCCTGCCCGAAGCCAAATCCTACGAGGTCGCCAAACGCGGCTCCGGCAAACAACAAGCCGCGACCACCATGGCCTTCGTGAGGTTGCTCAAGGACCTCATGCGGGATAAGAACTTCGGGGCCCGGTTCGTGCCCGTCGTCCCGGAYGAATCCCGGACCTTCGGCATGGACGCGTTCTTCCCGACCGCGAAAATCTACAACCCCAAGGGCCAGAACTACCTCTCCGTGGACCGGGACCTCGTCCTGGCCTACAAGGAATCCCCCGCCGGGCAACTGATCCACCCCGGCATCAACGAAGCCGGCGCCGTCGCAGCGTTCACCGCCGCCGGAACCGCGTACGCCACCCACGGCSAACCCCTGGTCCCGATCTACGTGTTCTACTCCATGTTCGGCTTCCAACGCACCGGAGATTCCTTCTGGGCCGCCGCAGACCAAATGACCCGCGGCTTCATCATCGGCGCCACCGCAGGACGRACCACCCTCACCGGCGAAGGACTCCAACACGCCGACGGGCACTCCCCCATCCTGGCCTCCACCAACCCCGCCGTGAAAACCTACGACCCCGCCTACGGCTACGAAATCGGCCACATCATCCGCCACGGCCTCGAAGAAATGTACGGCCCCGACACCGAGGCCACCGGCACCGGTGAAGACCGAAACGTGATGTACTACCTCACCGTCTACAACGAACCCATCACCCAACCCGCCGAACCCGAGAACCTCGACGTCAACGGGCTCCTCAAAGGCATCTACCGCCTCGCGCCCGCCCCGGAAAACACCACCGGGGACACCAGGCCCACCGCGAACATCCTCGCCTCCGGCGTGTCCGTGCCCTGGGCCCTGGACGCCGCCCGGATCCTCGCCGAGGACTCCTCGCCGAGGACTGGGGA
>NZ_JBFTIL010000049.1:0-1866 GCF_056394745.1 Paenarthrobacter sp. 10N417 | reverse complement strand
TGGAAAAGAAGAGTTATTTTTGGCCGCCTACCGAACCGTACACACCTTCCGGCTTTCCGTTTCGCACCCGGCGACTCAGAAAACAATACACGCCCCACACCCCCAACGCAAATCCACCCCAACAACCACCCAACACAACCCCAACACCCGCGTCAGCCCGCCGTCGGGCATTCGTCCGGACGCGCGTCACTGAGCCAGTTTGCGCTCCACTTCACTCAAGAAAGTCCGGCATCCCGAAGTGTCGGTGCAGACCATCATCGAGGAAGCGCATGATCGATGCGATCTTGTCTCCAACCTGAGTTGGCTCAATCACCAGGAGTCCCCTGGCCCGGCCTTGCAGATAACAGACGAACGCCGGCCTGCCACCGGCAATGACAGCGGTCAGCGCATAGTTGCCGCCAGGGCGCCCGGCTGCGCTGGCATGGAGGAAGCTCCCGACGGCGTGTCGGCCCACGTAAAATTCTCTGGCCGGAGGCATGGCGAGCCAGCATTGGTCGGTGAGGAGCTCAAGGACGGCATCCACGTCGTCTCGCGAGAAGGCATCTGCAAACTTACGGGCTAGACCGTGGTGTTCTGCTCCGGTCGCAATTGACCTTGGAGAGGGTCTGGCGGAGCGGGCGCGTTGAAGAAGACCCTTTGCCGCCGTCGGGCCTATCGCGAGCATCTCGGCAGCCTCGCTGGCGGTGAAATCCAACACATCGCAGAGGATCAACACTGCAGCCTGGCGCGGCGGCATCCGTTGAAGCGCAACAACAAATGCGAGCTCGATACTTTCACGGGCCACCGCCTGCACAGCAGGATCAAGCTCGTCGACCAATACATCGGGGTAAGGCTGCACATGCGGCAGGTCGAATCGGTCGTTTGCAGCTGGAGGCGCGAACGGAGGTATGGGCGCGGTACGAGGTCGGCGCTGCTGGTCCCTCAGAGTATTGAGCGAACGAGTAGTAGCAATCCTGTACAGCCAAGTCCGCAAGGATGATCGGCCGGCGAAACCAGGCAACCCCTTCCACGCCGCAAGCAAAACCTCCTGCAGTACATCATCTGCATCGTCAACAGAACCTGTGATCCTGTAGCAATGCAGATGAAGCTCCCGGCGAAAGGGCGCCACGAGCGAGGCGAAAGCCTCTTCATCGCCGGCCCGGGCGGCCTCCAACTCGGCTGATGTCACCGTTCAATCTTGGCACGGACCCACTAGAGCGTTCCGATCTGCTGGGAAGTGGTGTCTAACAGGAGTATTCCGTCTACGAAAGGAGTCAGACCATGTCTGAAAAACAGGCCAGAGCCGTTGAGATCGCAGTCGCGTACCACCGGGCCTGGACAACCGGCGACCTGGACTCAGCGATCAAGCACCTAGCCGAGGATGTCACCTGCCATGCACCGTCCGGCACCATGAGAGGTAGTGCCGCTGTCCGGGCATTCATGGAGCCCTTCGCTGCTACGCTCACCAAATCAGCCCTTCTTGCGGCTTATGGGTCCGACGACGAAGCAATACTGATGTACGACACAGCCAATCGGGCAGTTCCTAGCGCCCCGGGAGCGGAGCTGTATCGCATTCACAATGATCAGATCGCCGAGATCCAGATCATCTTCGATCGTCTGCCTTTCGCCCTGGCGCGTGGCGACGTCGTTGGCGTGTGATCGCGATGCTTCCCTGGACGCTGTCCGAACAAATTGAGCGGCGTTGGACATCTTCGGCAGTCAGCTGCGTCTTATGGGCTTAAATGGGGGAAGCCCCGACCGTCGTGGTCGGGGCTTTCCCTGTTAATGATTGTCCGGCGGTGTCCTACTCTCCCACACCCTCCCGGGTGCAGTACCATCGGCGCTGTGGGTCTTAGCTTCCGGGTTCGGAATGGGACCGGGCGTTTC
>NZ_JBFTIL010000048.1:0-2988 GCF_056394745.1 Paenarthrobacter sp. 10N417 | reverse complement strand
GTCCCATTCCGAACCCGGAAGCTAAGACCCACAGCGCCGATGGTACTGCACCCGGGAGGGTGTGGGAGAGTAGGACACCGCCGGACAATCATTAACAGGGAAAGCCCCGACCACGACGGTCGGGGCTTCCCCCATTTAACCAACAAATGGTGCAAGGCCGGTTTGACCAGACGCGCGCCCAGGCTCAAGCCAAGACAAAGGCCTCCACTATGGAGGCCTTTCGTCGTTAAACCTGTTCAGGAACCCCAACGGGCTCATGGCTGCCACCAACCCCAGGACCACGCCCTCCCGGCCGCCGAGCTCAGCGGTAGCCGCGATCACGCCGAGACGTCGGCCGTGGCGTCCCGCATCTGTTGAGCCGCAGCCTTGAAGTCGTACCGCCCGCGGTTCCCATCAATGCCCGCCCCGAATGACCGAGGAGCACGGCGCAGCGCAACGCTGCCGCCTCACGCAGGAGAGCGCCCCGAGGTGTTCTGGACCGGACGACGAGCAGGGGCCTGCGGGTGCCGCAGTTGACGTTCGACTGTCCCGGCCGTTGATTCAGGAGCATTCGCATTCCCCGGCAATGGTGGGGCTGTGGTTTTGTATCTGTGTCCCGTGGGTGTGCTCACTTCCAGTTCATGTCTGCCGCCGGGGAGTGTTTGTGTGTTCCAGCCGGGGTTTTCTTTGGTGTGGTTACAGGCTTCGCAGAGCCCCGCGCCGTTGGCGAGGCTCGTGGCACCGCCGTTGTGCCAGGGGACGATGTGATCTATGTGGCGGATGGGCGCGTCGCAGTAAGGCGTGCGGCAGGTGTCGTCCCTGGTTTCGATGAAGCGCCGCATTCCGGGTGGGAAGAGGCGTGCTTTGGAGTCCATGGCCAGCAGTTCTCCACTGGCGGGTGCGGTATAGAGCCGGCGGAGCAAGACTCTGAACCCCTCACCCTCCTTGGATGCGTGACCCGGCTGGGCTTGTATGCATTCTCGTTGCCCGACAACCCCGGCCTCGCCGCTGGATGCAGTCTGATCATTGATTCGCGACTCCCCGTCCGCTTGGAGGGCCCGGGGTGCTCCGTTTGTCTGGTTGCTGCCTCCGGCGATGAGGGTTCTGGCCCATTCGGCGGGGACAATTCCGTAGCCAGTAAGCCGTGCTGGTTCGCTGTCGCCTTGGAAGAGGGTCCGGTCGGTCATGACGAGCTGCRCATCAACACCGCTGATGCCGCCCGGGGTGCCGGTGAGGCGTTCTGTCAGGGTGTCGGCCATGACCTGGCCCCGGGTACGGGTGTCCCCGCCGGAGCGGGCGGAGTCGGCGTGCCGGGTGAGCGCGGCGTAGGCGGCGACGCCTTGGGCGACGGGGAGCAGTGCGGTGAGGATGGTCATGGTGTCCGGGGCTGGGCGGAGGCTGACGTGCCGTTCGGACGCGGCATGGGCTGCGCGTTGGGTCACGGAGCGGGGGTCCCGTCGGTAGGCTGCGGCTCGTGCGGCGGCGATGATGGTTTTGTCTCCGACGCCGTCGAACGTTCCGGTGTCGGGGGCGAGTTCCTCATCGACCGCTGCCCGGTCTTCGACGGACAGGCAGGCTGTTTCCTTCACCAAGAGGGTGGCCCGCCATTCGTTCAGGTGTCCGGTTTCCAGGGCGGCCATGGTGCGCGGCATTTCCGACACCAGTGCTTTGGCCAGCCCAAGGAGCCGGGACCCTTTGTTCGGTGATTCGCGCCGGGCCAGTGCGATCTGCGCACCCACACCCTGGCCAAGCTCCGAGGAGGAGACACCGGCAGAGGCTTGTTCGCGGCGCTGGGCGAGGTCAAACGCCACCGCGGCCCGCGCCTGCAAAGCCGCGATCGCGGACTTCACGTCCTCCAGGCCACGAATCTGATCAATCAACTCATTGCTGGCCGCGGCGACGCGGAAAGCGCCCACCCGGACAAGCAGCTCCTCAGCGTCAGAGCGACGGAAGCCGGGGCCGGTGAAATCGCCGCTCCCAGGTACAGGCACAGTGGAAGCCACCCTGGCTGCTTGCAGCTCGCGAAACCTGTCCATGGAAAACACTCTTCCAGCACGGTCGATCCGGCAGCAGGCACCAATTCACCTATGTGGAAAAGCTGAAGGGTGAGGAACCTCGCGCGATCGCTAGTCTGCCGACGTCAGAGTATTCAGGCGCTCGTTGGCTTAGAGGCCTTCGCAGCTGCTTTGGCCGCTTGTTTGCTTGCCCGAACTTTGACCAGTGAGTCTGGATCCACGATGTCCGCGACAGAGAGGTATGAACCCTCCTCGCCGTAGTGCCCAGCCGCTTCCCGCCATCCGTTGGCTTGAAGGCCACATTGCTTTCCGAGGAGAGCGAGGAAGATCTTAGCCTTCTGCTCTCCGAACCCAGGCAAGGCCTTGAGCCGGCGCAATACTTCGGCGCCATCCGGATTGCCACTTGTCCAGATGGCTGCAGCGTCTCCGTTCCAATCCCGGTGCACGGTTTCGGCGAGGGCTTGGACCCTGCCGGCCATGGAGCCTGGGAAGCGATGCACAGCAGGGCGTTCTTTGAATACCTCTACGAAGCCTGCGGCGTCGTAGTCTGCGATCGTGCCTGGATCCAGTGATCCGAGGCGCGCACGGATCTTTTCCGGACCGGCAAACGCCGACTCCATGGTTACCTGTTGATCGAGCAACATTCCGGTCAGCAATGCGAACGCATCGTCACTTAACAGCTGATCGGCGGCGGCATCTCCTGTGATGTGCAGTTCCATGCGTCCCATCCTCCCACCAGTGCGCACGGTCGTCATCGGGAGTGGTCACGTTGGCCAGGTTGATGAACGAGCGGAGTTATGCCCGACGGCGGGGCTGTCGCCAGTTTTTGGGGTGGTGTTCGGGGGGTGTTGGGGTTGTGTTGGGTGGTTGTTGGGGTGGATTTGCGTTGGGGGTGTGGGGCGTGTATTGTTTTCTGAGTCGCCGGGTGCGAAACGGAAAGCCGGAAGGTGTGTACGGTGTTCGGTAGGCGGCCAAAAATAACTCTTCTTTTCCA
>NZ_JBFTIL010000047.1:0-3418 GCF_056394745.1 Paenarthrobacter sp. 10N417 | reverse complement strand
ATGGGTGGATGACGGGTTGTCAGTGTTGCCCATTGCGCAGGCGTCTGTTCTGCGGTGGGTGCTCATGGGTGGAAACATCAACGAATCAAACTTCTTTGGCATGGCCTTTACCGGTTGTGTCCTGGTGYYAGTACGGCAACCCGTGCCCYTTTTGGGGGTGTGGTGTTGTGTGGAACGCTGCCGGGGCGTGGGTGGTGGGGTTGTGTTTGGCGCACTGTTGGGTCCTGAGGCAACAGGACCTTTTTGCAGCAATGCAGGGGGGCATCTTCTGGTGTTTCTTTTGTTCCTGCTTCCGGTACTTACCGTCTGTTCCCTTTGTGGGTGGTGGTGGTCTGGTTGATGGGGTTGTTGTTTGAGAACTACATAGTGGACGCGAGCATCTAGAACACACACTTGTGTGTGTTCTTACAGCAGGTGATTGTGTGACCCGCATCTGAACACATAGGGTGCGTGGGGGGAACGCGGGGAAGTGAAACATCTCAGTACCCGCAGGAAGAGAAAACAAGAGTGATTCCGTTAGTAGTGGCGAGCGAACGCGGATCAGGCTAAACCGTTTCCATGTGTGATAGCCGGCGGGCGTTGCATGGGCGGGGTTGTGGGACTTTCCGTACTGGTTCTGCCGGACTGGTGGGGTGTGTAGTGCAGGCATAGGTGAACGGTCTTGAAAGGCCGGCCAGAGAGGGTGTGAGCCCCGTAACCGTAATGTTGTGTACCGCCTGGAGAGGATCCCAAGTAGCACGGGGCCCGAGAAATCCCGTGCGAATCTGTCAGGACCACCTGATAAGCCTAAATACTTCCTAATGACCGATAGCGGACCAGTACCGTGAGGGAAAGGTGAAAAGTACCCCGGGAGGGGAGTGAAACAGTACCTGAAACCGTGTGCTTACAATCCGTCGGAGCCAGTCTGATTCTGGTGACGGCGTGCCTTTTGAAGAATGAGCCTGCGAGTTAGTGTTACGTCGCGAGGTTAACCCGTGTGGGGTAGCCGTAGCGAAAGCGAGTCTGAACAGGGCGAGTGTAGTGGCGTGATCTAGACCCGAAGCGGAGTGATCTACCCATGGCCAGGTTGAAGCGACGGTAAGACGTCGTGGAGGACCGAACCCACTTCAGTTGAAAATGGAGGGGATGAGCTGTGGGTAGGGGTGAAAGGCCAATCAAACTCCGTGATAGCTGGTTCTCCCCGAAATGCATTTAGGTGCAGCGTTGCGTGTTTCTTGCCGGAGGTAGAGCTACTGGATGGCCGATGGGCCCTACAAGGTTACTGACGTCAGCCAAACTCCGAATGCCGGTAAGTGAGAGCGCAGCAGTGAGACTGTGGGGGATAAGCTTCATAGTCGAGAGGGAAACAGCCCAGACCACCAACTAAGGCCCCTAAGCGTGTGCTAAGTGGGAAAGGATGTGGAGTTGCGAAGACAACCAGGAGGTTGGCTTAGAAGCAGCCATCCTTGAAAGAGTGCGTAATAGCTCACTGGTCAAGTGATTCCGCGCCGACAATGTAGCGGGGCTCAAGTACACCGCCGAAGTTGTGGATTTCACACAGTGCCCTAGCCTTCGTGGTTCAGGGGTGTGGAGTGGTAGGGGAGCGTCGTGTGGGCAGTGAAGTCGCGGTGGAAACCAGCGGTGGAGCCTACACGAGTGAGAATGCAGGCATGAGTAGCGAAAGACGGGTGAGAAACCCGTCCGCCGAATGATCAAGGGTTCCAGGGTCAAGCTAATCTGCCCTGGGTAAGTCGGGACCTAAGGCGAGGCCGACAGGCGTAGTCGATGGACAACGGGTTGATATTCCCGTACCGGCGAAAAACCGCCCATGCCAAGCGGGGGATACTAACCGCCCGGAGCCTGCCCTATCACCCTTGTGGTGTGTGGGTTTTGGCCGAGCGCGGGATCTGATCCCGGGAGGTAAGCGTATTAACAGGTGTGACGCAGGAAGGTAGCCGGGCCGGGCGATGGTTGCCCCGGTCCAAGGATGTAGGGTCAGGGATAGGCAAATCCGTTCCTGTGTGTTTCGAGCACGATCCTGAGATCTGATGGGACCCCCGTWTGGGGGGATCCGGTGATCCTATGCTGCCTAGAAAAGCATCGACGCGAGGTTTTAGCCGCCCGTACCCCAAACCGACACAGGTGATCAGGTAGAGAATACCAAGGCGATCGAGAGAATTATGGTTAAGGAACTCGGCAAAATGCCCCCGTAACTTCGGGAGAAGGGGGGCCTGCCCCGTGATACAGACTTGCTCTGTGGAGCGGGTGTGGGCCGCAGAGACCAGGGGGAAGCGACTGTTTACTAAAAACACAGGTCCGTGCGAAGTCGCAAGACGATGTATACGGACTGACTCCTGCCCGGTGCTGGAAGGTTAAGAGGACCGGTTAGCCCCTTRCGGGCGAAGCTGAGAATTTAAGCCCCAGTAAACGGCGGTGGTAACTATAACCATCCTAAGGTAGCGAAATTCCTTGTCGGGTAAGTTCCGACCTGCACGAATGGAGTAACGACTTCCCCGCTGTCTCAACCATAAACTCGGCGAAATTGCAGTACGAGTAAAGATGCTCGTTACGCGCAGCAGGACGGAAAGACCCCGAGACCTTTACTATAGTTTGGTATTGGTGTTCGGAGTGGCTTGTGTAGGATAGGTGGGAGACGTTGAAGCCCGGACGCCAGTTCGGGTGGAGTCATCGTTGAAATACCACTCTGGTCACTTTGGACATCTAACTTCGGCCCGTGATCCGGGTCAGGGACAGTGCCTGATGGGTAGTTTAACTGGGGCGGTTGCCTCCTAAAAAGTAACGGAGGCGCCCAAAGGTTCCCTCAGCCTGGTTGGCAATCAGGTGTCGAGTGTAAGTGCACAAGGGAGCTTGACTGTGAGAGAGACATCTCAAGCAGGGACGAAAGTCGGGACTAGTGATCCGGCGGTACATTGTGGAATGGCCGTCGCTCAACGGATAAAAGGTACCTCGGGGATAACAGGCTGATCTTGCCCAAGAGTCCATATCGACGGCATGGTTTGGCACCTCGATGTCGGCTCGTCGCATCCTGGGGCTGGAGTAGGTCCCAAGGGTTGGGCTGTTCGCCCATTAAAGCGGTACGCGAGCTGGGTTTAGAACGTCGTGAGACAGTTCGGTCCCTATCCGCTGCGCGCGCAGGAAATTTGAGAAGGGCTGTCCTTAGTACGAGAGGACCGGGACGGACGAACCTCTGGTGTGTCAGTTGTACTGCCAAGTGCATCGCTGATTAGCTACGTTCGGATGGGATAACCGCTGAAAGCATCTAAGCGGGAAGCTCGCTTCAAGATGAGATTTCCATACACAATTTGTGTGAGAGGCCCCCAGCCAGACCACTGGGTTGATAGGCCGGATGTGGAAGCGAGGACTAAAGACTCGTGAAGCTGACCGGTACTAATAGGCCAACAACTTACACCACACACAA
>NZ_JBFTIL010000046.1:0-4030 GCF_056394745.1 Paenarthrobacter sp. 10N417 | reverse complement strand
ACCCCTCGGATGGACAGATCCCACTCCAGGACACCCTTGCGGGGCCAGTCACTTACTGAGTCACATCCAAGGGGCAGCACGGCCAATACCCACTCTGCCAGCCAGTCCCAGACCAGCCACAACAATCCTCACAGTCACTTATGGCCCATGTTTCCCTCTGGAAGGGGCCATAAGTGACCTCGCGTTGTCCTACTTGCCGATGGCCGCTTTACTCTCACTAAGCCACTGCTCGGCGGCCTTCTCCGGGGTCAGCCGCTTGAACAGGACTTCGGTGTTGATGCGCGCCGTGATCTCGGATACCGCTGTTGAACCAGTGGGACCGATGAACGTAGGGGCGAAGTCCATCTTGCCAATCTGGTCGATGTAGGCGGCCTCGGCCTTGCCCTGCGGCGTGAGCAGATCCTGGATGGCCGTACGCATGCCGGAGTTGCTGGGTACGCCACGGTCGCTCTGGATGATCTTTGCTGCGGCCTCATTGTTCACGAGGAAGCTGACCAGCTTGGCAGCGGCATCCATGTGCTTGCTGCGCGCGGAGATGGTGTAGAACTGCGAGGACTGGAGCCAGATACCAGGCGTCGGGGTCTCCCCCGGCAGCTTCAGCAGCTTCAGCTCAGCGCCGGAGGCTTTGCTCAGTGCGCTCAGGGAGTTGGACCAAGTGAGCATCATGCCGGCCTGCCCCATGCCCATAAGTGTCTGTTCAGTGCTGACGTTGAGTTTCTCCACGGTTTCCGAAGCGCTGGGGGCAGCGCCTGACTCGCTGAGCTTGAGCGAGAAGTCGAAGTAGTCCTGCACGGTTTCCTTGTCCAGTCCCAGCTGGCCGTCCTGAGTGTAGAGGGACTTGCCACGTTGGCGGGCGAAGGCATCCAGCGAGTCATGCGTAAGGACGGTTGCTGTGCCGTATGTTCCCTTGGGGCTCTTGGCAGTGATGTCTTCGGCGGTCTTTGCGAAGTCATCCCAGGACCACTTGCTGTCATCCGGCAGGGCAACGCCTGCAGCCTGGAAAACAGCGGGGTTCACTACGATGGCCAAGGCGTTGGCACCAGTGGAGACGCCGTACTGCTTGCCCTGGACCTGCCCGTTTTCCAAGGCTCCCTGATCCATTTTGGAGAGGTCGAGTGAGCCGTCCACCTTGGACAGATCCAGCAGGGCCCCGCGGTTGGCATACTCGGCCGGGTAGGCACCGCCCATGGTGATGACATCGGGGGCGTCGTTGGCTGCCACCTGGGTAGCCAGTTTGTCGAAGTAGCCTCCAATGTCGCCATACTCCGGCTTGACCTTGATGTTGGGGTTGGCAGCCTCGAACTCCTTGATAGCTTTGTTCGTCAGTTCGGCACGGGTTGCGTTGCCCCACCAGGAGAACCGAATCTCTACGGGTCCGTCTTCGGCCTGGCTGGATGAAGGGCTGGAGCAGGCTGCGGTGAGCCCCAGCACGCTGACGGCTGCTACGAAAGCTATCGACTTCCGGATACTACGGAGAGATTTACGCGTCATTGGGCAAGCTTCTTTCAGGCTCGAGAAAACGGTTCCTGAAACGTATCAAGGGCGTGTATATTCGTCAATAGTTTTGGAAATGAACTATTTGACCTACCGAGGAGCCCGCCTTGCCCAAGAGGTCCGAATCCCCTGCAATCGACCGCAGGGCACTCGTCCAGCGCCATAATGTCCGTCAGAAACACCTTGACGCGCGGAGCCCCGTATCCGTCGGCAATGGCGAGTTCGCCTTCACGTTGGATCTCACCGGCTTGCAGACTTTTCCCGCGGCCTACCCTGTGGGCGCCCGCGATGACCTCCCTGCGGGCACCCTTCTGGGAACCCAGTCGCAATGGGGTTGGCACTCCGTGCCTGCGCCGCAGCCGTATGACCTTGCCGACTCGATAGTCCTCTACGATTCCCCCCGCGGCCCAGTGCCGTACGTGGAYATGGTGGGTGGCATCGTTAACGATCGCGAGACCGACACATCCCCGGCTGAGACCTGGCTCCGGGCGAACCAGCATCGGCTGGACCTGGGTCGCATCGGCTTCCACTGGCTTGAGAATGGCACCGTCCGCTCAATCCTTGAAGCGGAGATCACCGACGCCGAACAAACACTCGATTTATGGTCGGGAGTGGTGACGAGCCGCTTCACGTTGGCAGGACATCCCGTCAAGGTTACGACGGCATGCCACCCGGACCGTGATGAGCTCGGCGTCCGCGTGGAATCGAGGGCGCTTGGTGCCGGTTTGGTCGTCGCTGTCAGGTTCCCCTATGGCTCTGAGGCGTGGCACGACGCGGCTGACTGGAACAGTCCGAACGCCCACACCACCTCGCTCGATGGCCCGGTCAAGTCCGATGAGCACGGTGGCTGCGCAACATGGACAGCCCACCGCGAGTTGGACGAAGCCCGCTATCAGGTGGTGATCACCGGCCAAAACCTTACAGTGGAACAGCCCGAACAGCATCAACTCCAAGTAGCTCCTGCTACGGCCGGAGGTTCGGACACCAACGACGTGCTGGACTTCTCCGTCGCCTTCCTTTCCTCCGAAGACGGCGACTGCATCCCTCGAGGCAACAACAGGCGAACAGTCACGACACCTGCGGTAAGCCATGCCGCCACTGATGGGACCGGCGTCGAGCATTCACCAGCTCATCGCGTGATCGCAGCTTCCGAGGCCTATTGGCCTGGTTTCTGGTACTCGGGCGGCGCGATCGAGCTTGATGCGACCGAGGATCACAGGGCCAAGGAATTGGAGCGAAGGATTGTACTTTCCCAGTATCTGACCGCGATCAATTGCTCAGGCTCGCTGCCTCCGCAGGAAACCGGGCTCGTATGCAACTCCTGGCGTGGCCGCTTCCACTTGGAGATGCACTGGTGGCATGCCGCGCACTTTGCGCTTTGGAACCGTGTGGAGCTGCTCTTGCCATCGCTACGGTGGTACTCAAGTGTCCTGGAAGTATCCCGCCAGACTGCAAAGGCCCAGGGATTCGACGGCGTCCGCTGGCCCAAGCAGATCGGACCGGACGGCAGGGAAAGCCCAAGTCCGATCGGGACATTCCTGATCTGGCAGCAGCCACACCCCATTCACTTGGCCGAGCTTGTGTACCGGGCAAATCCCCGGCGTGAGGTGTTGGAAGAATTTTCGGAGATCGTGTTTGAGTCAGCGGCCTTCATGGCCGACTTTGCACATCCCACGTCGCGTGGGTTCGAGTTGGGGCCGCCCTTGATTCCGGCACAGGAAAGCTACGGCTCGATCCGGGCCAAAGTCACTAATCCCACGTTTGAGTTGGCCTACTGGCAGTGGGGCCTGCGGACCGCAATTGCCTGGCGCGATCGGCTGGGTCTGGACCCTGTGCCGGCATGGTCCGACGTGGCAGATGGCATGGTGTCGCCACGCGTGATCGACGGCGTTTACGCTGCGATCGACGCGGAGCCTTTCACCATCCGCACGGACCACCCTTCAATGCTGTGCGCGCTTGGTGTCCTGCCTCGGACGGACCTGATTGATCCGGACATCATGCGCGCCACCCTGTCTAGTGTCCTCGCGGATTGGGATTGGGGCAGCACCTGGGGTTGGGACTACCCCGTGATGGCAATGACGGCTGCCCGGCTCGAGGATCCTGAGGCCGCCATTGACGCCCTACTGCTCAGTGCCGGCAAGAACACGTTCCTTCCCAACGGGCACAACCGCCAAACCGATTCCCTGCCGCTCTATTTGCCCGGGAACGGTGGGCTCCTCGCCGCCGTCGCGCTCATGGCAGCGGGCTGGGACAACGGACCGGATCGACACGCACCAGGTTTCCCGGCTGACTGGACCGTTACGTGGGAGGGGCTGGTCCGGTCGCCGTAGCCGGGCTGGACCCACCACAATCCTCACAGTCACTTATGGCCCATGTTTCCATCCGGAATGGGCCATAAGTGACTGTGAGGATTGTTGTGGCTGGTCTGGGACTGGCTGGCAGAGTGGGTATTGGCCGTGCTGCCCCTTGGATGTGACTCAGTAAGTGACTGGCCCCGCAAGGGTGTCCTGGAGTGGGATCTGTCCATCCGAGGGGT
>NZ_JBFTIL010000045.1:0-2500 GCF_056394745.1 Paenarthrobacter sp. 10N417 | reverse complement strand
AATTCCGTCGGAATCYGGGAGGACCATCTCCCAAGGCTAAATACTCCCTAGTGATCGATAGTGAACCAGTACCGTGAGGGAAAGGTGAAAAGCACCCCGGAAGGGGAGTGAAAGAGATCCTGAAACCGTGTGCCTACAAATAGTCAGAGCCCGTTAATGGGTGATGGCGTGCCTTTTGTAGAATGAACCGGCGAGTTACGATYCCRTGCGAGGTTAAGCTGAAGAGGCGGAGCCGCAGCGAAAGCGAGTCTGAATAGGGCGTTTAGTACGTGGTCGTAGACCCGAAACCAGGTGATCTACCCATGTCCAGGGTGAAGTTCAGGTAACACTSAMTGGAGGCCCGAACCCACGCACGTTGAAAAGTGCGGGGATGAGGTGTGGGTAGCGGAGAAATTCCAATCGAACCTGGAGATAGCTGGTTCTCCCCGAAATAGCTTTAGGGCTAGCCTTAAGTGTAAGAGTCTTGGAGGTAGAGCACTGATTGAACTAGGGGTCCTCATCGGATTACCGAATTCAGTCAAACTCCGAATGCCAATGACTTATCCTTAGGAGTCAGACTGCGAGTGATAAGATCCGTAGTCAAGAGGGAAACAGCCCAGATCGCCAGCTAAGGTCCCAAAGTGTGTATTAAGTGGAAAAGGATGTGGAGTTGCTTAGACAACTAGGATGTTGGCTYAGAAGCAGCCACCATTTAAAGAGTGCGTAATAGCTCACTAGTCGAGTGACTCTGCGCCGAAAATGTACCGGGGCTAAATACACCACCGAAGCTGCGAATTGATACCAATGGTATCAGTGGTAGGGGAGCGTTCTAAGTGCAGTGAAGTCAGACCGGAAGGACTGGTGGAGCGCTTAGAAGTGAGAATGCCGGTATGAGTAGCGAAAGACGGGTGAGAATCCCGTCCACCGAATGCCTAAGGTTTCCTGAGGAAGGCTCGTCCGCTCAGGGTTAGTCAGGACCTAAGCCGAGGCCGAMAGGCGTAGGCGATGGACAACAGGTTGATATTCCTGTACCACCTCTTTATCGTTTGAGCAATGGAGGGACGCAGAAGGATAGAAGAAGCGTGCGATTGGTTGTGCACGTCCAAGCAGTTAGGCTGATAAGTAGGCAAATCCGCTTATCGTGAAGGCTGAGCTGTGATGGGGAAGCTCCTTATGGAGCGAAGTCTTTGATTCCCCGCTGCCAAGAAAAGCTTCTAGCGAGATAAAAGGTGCCTGTACCGCAAACCGACACAGGTAGGCGAGGAGAGAATCCTAAGGTGTGCGAGAGAACTCTGGTTAAGGAACTCGGCAAAATGACCCCGTAACTTCGGGAGAAGGGGTGCTTTCTTAACGGAAAGCCGCAGTGAATAGGCCCAAGCGACTGTTTAGCAAAAACACAGGTCTCTGCGAAGCCGTAAGGCGAAGTATAGGGGSTGACACCTGCCCGGTGCTGGAAGGTTAAGGAGAGGGGTTAGCGTAAGCGAAGCTCTGAACTGAAGCCCCAGTAAACGGCGGCCGTAACTATAACGGTCCTAAGGTAGCGAAATTCCTTGTCGGGTAAGTTCCGACCCGCACGAAAGGYGYAACGATYTGGGCACTGTCTCAACCAGAGACTCGGTGAAATTATAGTACCTGTGAAGATGCAGGTTACCCGCGACAGGACGGAAAGACCCCGTGGAGCTTTACTGTAGCCTGATATTGAATTTTGGTACAGTTTGTACAGGATAGGCGGGAGCCATTGAAACCGGAGCGCTAGCTTCGGTGGAGGCGCTGGTGGGATACCGCCCTGACTGTATTGAAATTCTAACCTACGGGTCTYATCGACCCGGGAGACAGTGTCAGGTGGGCAGTTTGACTGGGGCGGTCGCCTCCTAAARTGTAACGGAGGCGCCCAAAGGTTCCCTCAGAATGGTTGGAAATCATTCGTAGAGTGCAAAGGCATAAGGGAGCTTGACTGCGAGACCTACAAGTCGAGCAGGGACGAAAGTCGGGCTTAGTGATCCGGTGGTTCCGCATGGAAGGGCCATCGCTCAACGGATAAAAGCTACCCCGGGGATAACAGGCTTATCTCCCCCAAGAGTCCACATCGACGGGGAGGTTTGGCACCTCGATGTCGGCTCATCGCATCCTGGGGCTGTAGTCGGTCCCAAGGGTTGGGCTGTTCGCCCATTAAAGCGGTACGCGAGCTGGGTTCAGAACGTCGTGAGACAGTTCGGTCCCTATCCGTCGTGGGCGCAGGAAATTTGAGAGGAGCTGTCCTTAGTACGAGAGGACCGGGATGGACGCACCGCTGGTGTACCAGTTGTTCTGCCAAGGGCATAGCTGGGTAGCTATGTGCGGAAGGGATAAGTGCTGAAAGCATCTAAGCATGAAGCCCCCCTCAAGATGAGATTTCCCATAGCGTAAGCTAGTAAGATCCCTGAAAGATGATCAGGTTGATAGGTTCGAGGTGGAAGCATGGTGACATGTGGAGCTGACGAATACTAATAGATCGAGGACTTAACCATATAATATGAAGCAA
>NZ_JBFTIL010000044.1:0-6115 GCF_056394745.1 Paenarthrobacter sp. 10N417 | reverse complement strand
CCGCGTTGACTCATTGAAAACCTCCGCGTAGCCGGATACGTTGCCTCATTTGAAAACCTCCGCGTAACGGCGTGGTTCGCAAGTGTGGCGGCGGTTCGGGGCTATGCCCGTTTTCATGGAGCTAACGATGGCCCAGCGGCAAGCTGTGACGAAGAAGAAAGCCCTCGCCTATAAGGGTGCTGATCGGTCAGGGAARTCCCGGATCCTGAACGAACTGGTCGAGCTGACCGGTTGGCACCGYGACTAYGCCCGGGCAGCGCTGCGGGAGGCTCTGGTCCTGAAAGTTGTCAGGCCCAGGCCGGGCAGGACCCCGGTCTACGGCCCCGATCTGGTGCCGCCGCTGATCAAATGCTGGGCGGTGCTGCGCGCCCCTGCCGGCAGGCTRTTGGCCCCGATGCTGCCTGTCYTGGTGCCGCTGCTGCGCCGGGACAAAGAGCTTGAGATCACCGACGGGCAGGCGGATTTGCTGATGCGMATGAGCGCGGCAACCATCGACCGCAAACTCGCCGGCGAACGGTCGAAGATGGTCCTGCGGGGCCGATCCCACACGAAGCCGGGCACTCTCCTGAAATCCCAGATCCCGATCCGTACGTGGGCCGAGTGGGACGACGCCGTCCCGGGATTTGTGGAGATCGATCTGGTCGGCCACGAGGGAGGCAACAGCTTCGGSGAGTTCTGCTGCACCCTGACGGTGACGGACATCGCCACGGGCTGGACCGTGAACCGGTCGGTGCGGAACAAGGCCGCCAAATGGGTCTTCGAGGCCCTTGAACACGTCACTGCGGTCTTTCCGTTCCCCATCATCGGCATCGATTCGGACAACGGWTCCGAGTTCATCAACGAGCATCTGCTGGCCTACTGCCACGCGCACCAAATCACGTTCACCAGATCCAGGCCAGGCAACAAGAACGACGGAGCCCACGTGGAGCAGAAGAACTGGGCCAGGGTCCGGGAACTGGTCGGCTACCTGCGCTACGAMACCACCGCGGAGTTGGAGAAACTCAACGAGATCTGGGAGCTGGACCGTGTCTTCACCAACTACCTGCTGCCCCAGCAGAARCTACTCTCCAAGCAGCGGCACGGCGCGAAAGTCACCAAGAAACACGACGCGCCAGCCACACCCCACCAACGCGCGATCCGGCATGAACGGATGCACAAACGCCCKGTCATCCAGATGAACGCCGCCTTCAAACGCATCAAGCCCGGAGCCCTCTCACGTCAGATTCTGGCGCTCACAGGACAGCTGGAAACACTGGCCCTGGTCAAGAAACCAGCACCCCTCAAACCCGTAAACCGAGCCTGGAACGGCTAGGCAATCCGGAGGTTCTTCAACGAGGCAACGAAGCCACTCATCCGGAGGTTTTCAAATGAGGCAACGTATTACTCTTCCCGGAGGTATTGCAATGAGGCAACAGGGAAACGACGAAAGCTCGCAACGATCTATGCGGTCACTAACTCGCGGGCTATCGTCTGTACGGGAGAGAGGTCTATTGCTGACTCCCCCATCGTCGGTACCTCCACCAAAGTGGACAGGTCCAAGGACGGGCGGCATGTAAGTGTCAACTTCGGATACCAAGGCCTAGCTGGGCTTCTGGGCATGTACCAGAACACCGGGATGGACTTCTTCGGCCTTGGCATGGGACAGACGGTTGCCTTCTACGACGTCGATGATGTTGAACGGCTTATGGGTGCCTTGGACCAGGCTCGGGTTTGATCAGGCGCCGTCCAGACAATTATTCGCGGGGGGACACGGACATGCGGATGGAAGCAAAAGCGCGCTGTATTGCGGGTCGGCTGACGGATCGGCGAACGGGCATGACTGTGCGTCCATAGCGCGACGAGACGCCGCCGGCGAACGCTCAAAACGCGACCTTCACCGTCTCGGGCCGACAGAGGTGACTACGGTTGCTTCGCGCTACCGAGGGCCGAGGGGTCCCATCGAAAGGATCGCAGCCAAGGAGTCAACTGCACGGGCGCGCTCTTCCTTTCCTTCCGGGAGGAGCTCGAAGAGGTCACTGTAGGGTGTGGTGTCGCCTTGGATCTCGATTACGAGCTTCGGGCGCGACGCCAGAGGGGCGATCAGCGCGTCCAGGCGAACGTCCTTCACGAGACCCCAGGGGACGAGGCCGAAGGAGAAAAGACCGCGGGGCCTGATGAACTCGAGTCCGTTGTGGTCGGCTACAAGAAGCAAGAATCCCCCGCGCCCTCTAGCCTTCCTGCATAACGGCCCGGGTTTGAGAAAGAATGCCGTGTAGAGAGCACCCCAGTATGTCCTGACGACCACGGCGTGGGGCCGCTCGGCACCTATGGTTTCGGCTGCTCGCCGCGCGCGGCGGGCAGGAACGGTGAGTCCAAGGAACATCAGGATCCCAAACGTGTACACCGCGAGGACCGCAATCCAGAGTGCCTGGCCCGGCTTCGGCATAGAGCCAAAGTCGTTGAGCCGCCAGATGAGCACGACAGACATCACAAGGAATACGCCTATGTAGAGGCAGCGGACTGCGGTCTTTCCCCAACGATCGCTCACAAACGAACTCTAACCGCTTCAGCCCATCAGGACGACGAGAGCGTGCCCGGTGAAGGATCCTTCACCGGGCACAGTGCCCGTTGGTGGGCGGGAATCTGCAACACGGTGACCATGGCTTGGAGGCACGTAATGGGCCGCCGGTTCTCTGGGGGGCGCTGAGCCGACTAAGTGAGACCGGGCTCCGGATTTCTGGTCCTGGCTGGCCCGTCTTGCTGGTCCTGGCTCCCCCGTCCTAAGAGAACGTGCATTCCGTTTGACATCGACGAAACTAGAGGAAGACTATGGGCAAACAAAATCGTCGTCTTCTATGGAGTTCTCATGGCGGGAATCATGCTGGTCAAGCAGCGCGTCGCCGACGTCGCCCGATGGGATGCGGTGTTTCACGACCCGGAGTTGGACGCGGTGCGTCGCCGCCACGGGCTGGTGGTCACCGGAACCTACCTCGACGCGGAGGCGCCGAACACCGTCATTGTTGCGATGGACATGGCCGATCTCGACCTGGCCCGGCAGTTCGCTTCCTCCGCCACGTTGGCCGACGCCCGCGAGAGGGCCGGTGCGATCGGCCCACCGGAGGGCGTCTGGTATGGCCCGAGAGAGGTTCGTTGACCGTGCACGGCGAGGCCGACCGGTCGCTGCCACGCTCATGGATCGGCGCAACCCCGCTCGGGATGGCGCGGCTTCGGGCCAAAAGATCGAAGTCGATTTCACATGCGCCCGTTGAGGGATCCTCTACCGGGCGCTGAAGTGCCCCTTGATTCCGGCCTATTTGGCAGTGCCGCTCCAGGGCCATATCCGCGTAGCATGACGGCATGCCTGACCGGGTCGAGACCGAAGAGCCGCTTCAATTACTCCCTCCTGGCATGGCCCGGAGATATGCGGAGTACAAGCCGGCCACGAATAAACCCTCTCCTGCGTCAATCAACGTTGGCGGTTACGACGAGCTCCTCACCTACTGCCAAGGGAAACGAGTGGTCCTTCCCCGCTCACGCGAGGGCCTTGTCGTAATTGATGCGCTGACTGTGGACCCGGAGGCGATGAAAGATCTAACGGGACTCGCTGCGGCCGTTGGCATGTTCTACGGAGACGTTCTCACTCACGCCATCCCGGGAACTCATTGGGAAGTTATCGAAGAGGGCTTCCCAATGGTCCGGATAAGCAGAAACACAAGCATTTCGGTTATTCATGTGGCTCAACGACGGCTTGATGCAGGCTTCCCGACCCTAGTGATGAACTTCGACCACGCAATCGACCTCATTGACGAAGAGAGACTCCGAGGCAACTAGGCACTGCTGATGCGGGAACGAGTGTCCAGTGAAGGATCCTCAAACGGCGCCTTTCGTGCGCTGTTCAGCCGTGCAGCGAAAGATGGCGCGCTTAGGCAGACCATTTGCGGAAGCCCGTCACTTATCCCTGTGAATCTCGGTTTCGTCGGTTGCTCCGGAAGGGAAGGGTGTTTAGCGCAGCATTGCGTATCGTGATGCCCGACCGGGTCTTGGGTACAAGGAGGCGGGATGCGATGCCGGCGCCTCGTTGTTGCTTTCGAACGTGTTTGTGGTGTTTGTGTTCATAGTCGGCGAAAGCGGCGGTGTGGTCATCAGGGTGCGCGGCAATGGAGTCGGCGAGGGTCTTGGCTCCAACGATCGCGTTGCTGGATCCTTCACCGAACAGCGAGATACAACTTGCCGCGTCACCGAGCAGCACGACTCGGCCGGCAGCCCACTGCGGTACGTCCACGTGTGTGACGGCGTCGAAGTACCTATCGTCAGACGCGCCCCATTCCTTGAGGGCGAGCGTTGTGAGCCATCCGCCGCCCGCGTAGGCGGACTCGACGATGCGTCTGCCTTGTTCGGCGTCCCGGTAGTCGAAATCGTGCTGTCCCCGGAAGATGAATGCGAACCCGGGCTTCCCACCTGCCGGATGGATGATCAGGGAGGTTCCAGGTTCGTTGTACAACAGCACAGTGCGCGGATCTTCGATCGGCGCAGGCGCGCGCACCGTACCGACGAACATGCCGAAGGGGCGGGAAAAACGTTCTTCGGGGCCGAATGCCAAGCGGCGAACGGTGGAGTGGAGTCCGTCGGACCCGATAATCAAGTCATAGCGACGGGAAGGGGTCCGCTGAAACTGGACGTCGATACCCCTGTCGTCCTGGTGCAAAGCGGTGATCGAGTCGTCCCGGATGATGAGGCTTGTCTCGTGTGCCTTCTCAAGCAGCACGTCGACGAGTTCATTTCGTGCGACCTCGACCTCCTCTGGGCTGCCACCGCGTAGCCGCGTGGGGATCATTGCCTGTGCACGCCCGTCGGCGTCGACGAAGACCAAGCGTTCGACTCCGGTCGCGACCTCTTCCAGGTGGGACCAGATGCCCATTTGCCGTGCAATAGCGACGGCTCCTCCACGTACGTCAATAGGGTTGCCACTAGATCGGATGTCGGCCGCTCGTTCCACAACCGTGACCGACCAACCTGCCTTCGCCAGCCAATACGCGGCCGTGGAACCGGCAATGCCGGCGCCGGAGATCAGTACGTTGCGGTCCACCATGCATTTCATTCAAGCACTCAGCCCTGGCGGATCCCGCGTATTGAGCCCAATTTGCTCGGGCAAGTCAGCGGCCATGCGGGCAAGGATCAAAGTGGTCCCAGTTCCAAGAGACACAGATGAGTACGAGCCGTTGCTGTTGGCTGCTCCCTGGCATCACATGCAGAGGAGGACCCTGGGCAGCCGACAGGGGCCGCATTCACACGGGCCCTGCTGTTGTAAACATCCTGCTGCCTGCAACTTTGAGCTTCCCACGCCGATGCCAAACTACAGAGTGCTATCCCAGTCCCCTATCTTTTCCGCCATTTGGAGCTCAATTTGGAGAGCCGCTGGGCATTAGGCGTCTCAGTACACCCGTCTGCTGGAGTAGGGAGAAACGGTCCGGAACGCGCCAGTGCTCGGCGATACGTCCGTCGACGACGGCGGCAATGTCGATGACCGTCACCTCGACCGGCTTCCCGCTGGGTGGTCCGAAGAACGGTCCCGTGTGTGTTCCTCGTCCGTGGAAACGCACCCAGGCCGTAGTGCCTCGGGTGGCCCAGTCCTTGCTACCGACGAGAGCCCCCAGACACGGGAGCTGCTGCGCGCCAAACTCGCAGGCCGGGACCAGATCATGGACGCGATGATCGCCGCGCTCGGGGGCGAACTCGCCGTACCCCTGGCCGAGGCACAGGCAATATTCCGGGGCCTGGCCGCCCCCGGCCTCTACCGGGAACTCGTAGAGCAACTCGGCTGGACCCCGCATCGCCTCGCCGATTGGATGAGTGAGACGCTCCAGCACCACCTGCTTCGAGCAAAAAACTGACGTAAGGACGTTGTCCAGGGGTCAGGTCCGCCCCGGTCAATCATCGTCTGCACTACCGAACGCGTGGGCGCCTGGGCCTGGCGCAGCCACTCCGATGAATGGCTGCGAGGACCCAGAAACGCAGCCAGGTCGATGCTGTCAGGGCCGACCCGTACTGGTGCAGCTACCGCCTGCTCGCGGGGGATCGGGATGCAGTTGCGGTACGTCTGGCGCCGCGGGCTTGTCCTAGGGCAGGATCGTTGCCA
>NZ_JBFTIL010000043.1:0-8758 GCF_056394745.1 Paenarthrobacter sp. 10N417 | reverse complement strand
CCTTCCTCGTCCCGTACGGCTGCAAATAGTACTCATGCATGAACTCACGGATCTCTTCACGCGTAAAACCCTTGTTATCAACGGCCATCGCCGGCTCCTTCACTCAACAGCTAATGAATGACTCACAACCAGCTTGACGATGAGGGAACATCGCCGGAAAAGGCCCCGGATGTGAGAGAGGATCGGAAGTGGTGCAAGATGGGACAGTGACTTCAGAATCAATGGAGACTTCCAACGACTCACCTGCCGGCGACTACACCTCTTCACGTGCCGGCGCCTCTGCGCTGCAACGGAGCAGCGGCCTCACCCGCTTCCGGCTGGCACCAAATCCCGGCCCGATGAGCCTGGATGGCACCAACTCGTACATCATCGGCACCGCCGATTCCGGCCACGTTGCGGTGGTGGATCCTGGCCCGGAAGACGAAGGGCACTTGGCCGAGCTGGCAGCGTCAGGCGTGGTGGACGTCGTGCTTATTACGCACCGGCACGCTGACCACACAGCCGCGTCAGCCAGGTTCCATGAACTGACAGGTGCTCCGGTCAGGGCTGCTGCCGCGGAGTACTGCCACGGCGGAGATCCCCTCGTGGACGGCGAAGTCCTCCACGCCGGCGGAGTGGAGATCCGTGTCCTGGCAACGCCTGGCCACACATCGGATTCCCTCTGCTTCCATCTCCCCGCAGACGGTCCCGCAGGCTCCGTCCTCACCGGTGACACCATCCTGGGCCGCGGCACCACGGTGCTGGACTACCCCGATGGCCGCTTGGGCGATTACCTCGCCAGTCTGGACCGACTCGAATCGCTGGGCCCGGCTACGCTCCTTCCCGCCCATGGCCCGGTGCTCGCTGCCTTGGACGCGAAATGCCGCGAGTACCGCGAACATCGCCACCAGCGGCTCGACCAGATCCGGGCTGCCCTTGCACAGCTCGGCCAGGACGCGCCGATTGCCGCAGTCACGGATGCGGTGTATCCCGACGTCGACCATTCCGTCAGATGGGCGGCTGAGACTTCGGTTGCGGCGCAGTTGGATTACCTTCGAAGCTAGCGGGCAAACGCCCAAGCGCTGGACGGTAGGCTTGAGCCCATGCGTATCGCCCGGTTTGTAGTTGATTCTGATCCCCTTTATGGCGTTGTTGAAGGCGAGCCCGGCAGTGAGGAAATCACTGTCATCAACGGCGACCCCTTCTTCAATGGCGTCGAACGTACTCACACGAAGCACAAGCTTGAGGATGTGCGGCTCCTTGCGCCGATCATTCCGCGGAGCAAGGTGATCGGCGTTGGACGTAACTTTGCCGAGCATGCTGCTGAGCTGGGCAACGAGGTTCCGCAGCATCCATTGCTCTTCCTCAAGCCGAACACCTCGGTCATCGGGCCAAACGATCCGATCGTCCTCCCGGAGTTCTCCGATGAAGTCTCCTTCGAAGCGGAGCTTTGCGTCATCATCGGCCGTATCTGCAAGGACGTCCCTGAGGAACGTGCTGACGACGTCATTTTTGGTTACACCTGCGGAAACGACCTCACTGCCCGGGACGTCCAGAAAACGGATCTTCAGTGGGCCCGTGCCAAGGGCTTTGACACCTCTGCTCCGCTGGGCCCGTGGATCGAAACCGATCTCGACCACGAGGACTTGTCCATTCAAGGCCGACTCAACGGTGAACTCCGTCAGGATGGCAGCACCAGCCAGATGATCCGGGGCGTGCGCGAGCTCGTCTCGATTGTTTCGCACGCGTTCACCCTGCTTCCGGGCGACGTCATCATGACGGGAACCCCGGCCGGTGTCGGCCTGGTCAGCGAGGGCGACCGCTTCGAAGTGGAGATCGAAGGCATCGGGCGTTTGTCCAACCCGGTGGTTCGCCGCTAGCGGCCGGAGCAGAGCATAAGCCCGACGGCGGCACGAGCCTTTCGCACGGAAGGCGCGGGCCGTCGTCGGGCCCTTCCTGCGGGGAACAGGGCCTATATCAAGCGGTAAAGTTGAAGCACTATGACTACTGCTTCTGCGTCCAGCGCTGCCTCCAGCGCCATCCCTGCCGTCAACGCCGAGACTCCAGTCCGCGTTCGTTTCTGCCCGTCGCCTACGGGAACGCCGCACGTTGGCCTGATCCGGACCGCCCTGTTCAACTGGGCTTACGCGCGCCACACCGGTGGCAAGCTGATCTTCCGCATCGAGGACACCGACTCTGCCCGCGACAGCGAGGAGAGCTACCACCAGCTGCTGGATGCCCTCAAGTGGCTCGGCATCGACTGGGATGAGGGCGTCGAGGTAGGCGGGCCGCACGAGCCGTACCGCCAGTCACAGCGCGGAGACATCTACCAGGACGTCATCGCCAAGCTCAAGGCCGGGGGACACGTCTACGAGTCCTACTCCACGCCGGACGAGATCGAAGCCCGCCACCGGGCAGCTGGCCGCGACCCCAAACTTGGCTATGACGGCTTCGACCGCCACCTGACCGAGGAACAGCTTGCCCAGTTCAAGGCCGAAGGCCGGGAAGCCGTGCTGCGCCTTCGCATGCCGGACGAGGACCTGACCTTCAACGATCTCGTCCGCGGCGAGATTACTTTCAAGGCGGGCTCCGTTCCCGACTTTGCAGTGGTTCGTGCCAATGGTGCTCCGCTGTACACGCTGGTGAACCCGGTTGACGATGCCCTCATGGGCATCACGCACGTGCTTCGCGGGGAGGACCTCCTGAGCTCCACCCCCCGGCAGATCGCGCTGTATCGGGCGCTCTACGCCATCGGAGTGGCGGAGTACATGCCGGAGTTCGGTCACCTGCCCTACGTCATGGGCCAGGGAAACAAGAAGCTTTCCAAGCGGGATCCAGAATCCAGCCTCTTCCTGCACCGCGAGCGTGGCTTCATCCCTGAAGGCCTGCTCAACTACCTTTCCCTGCTGGGCTGGTCCTTGAGTGCGGACGAGGATATCTTCACCGTTGAGCAGCTTGTGGCTAACTTCGACATCCACGATGTCCTGGGTAACCCCGCGCGCTTCGACCTCAAGAAAGCCGAGGCCATCAACGGGACCCATGTTCGCCTGCTCGAGCCGGAGGATTTCAAGCAGCGTCTGGTCCCGTACCTCCGTGCCGCAGGTTTCGTGGGGGAGATCCTCACCACTCGTCAGGAGGAGATCCTCGCTGAGGCGGCTCCGCTGGTTCAGGAGCGTATTACCCTGCTCGGTGAAGCTCCCGAGATGCTGGCCTTCCTGTTCAAAGCCGACGACGCGATTGATGTCGCGGATGACGCCCGCAAGGGGTTGCCGGAGAACCTGCAGGAAGTGCTTGACGCGGCACTTGCTGCGCTGGAGCCCATAGAGGAGTGGACGGCTGAGAACATTCAGACGGCGCTCAAGCAGGCCTTGGTCGAGGACCTTGGCATTAAGCCCCGCGCTGCCTTTGGGCCGGTGCGTACCGCTATTTCAGGCCGACGCATTTCTCCGCCGCTGTTCGAGTCAATGGTGATCCTGGGTAAGGATTCCTCGTTGGCCCGCGTTCGCGCGTTCCGGGGCTAGGCGGCAAAGGTCATGGCTATTGCAAGCTCCTTCGGAACTATCCGCGGTGTTCTGTTCGACATCGACGACACCTTGGTGGACCTTGAGTACGCCATGACAACGGCTCTGCGTGATGTCAGCGAACATCTCCTGCCCGGCCTTGACCAGGCCGGGTGGGTGAAGTTCGGCCGTATCTTCACCCACGAAACAACGCATTTCTATGACCGCTACCTTGCTGGGGAATTGACGTTCAATGAGCAACGCCTTTTGAGGGGCCGGGCAGCCTTGGGCCACTTTGGCGTGGAGCTCGGAGACGGTGAGGAATCGCAGTCGTGGGTTGCTGAGTACCATCAGCGGCAGACTGCCTATGTGCGCGCTTTCGACGACGTCGCTGGCGTGCTCGATGCGCTTGACGATGCGGACATTCCGTATGGCGCCGTCAGCAATAACGTTCACGACTACCAGCGGGCAAAGTTGGATGGGGCGGGCTTGTCCAGGATCAAGATCCTTGTAGGAACGGATACGGTGGGCGTGCCGAAGCCGGATCCTGCCATCTACCTGGAGGGCGTGCGGCTGCTGGGGACAGAACCCGGCGAAACACTCTATGTCGGGGACAACCGGCTTCTTGACGCCGATGGCGCGACGGCGGCCGGCCTGATTGGCGTCTGGCTGAACAGGACCGGCGAAGAGGTCGAAGGGTTCGATGGGCGTCAGGTGGATTCGTTGTCGAGACTGCTCGTTACGGCACCCTCGGCAGCCTGACATCCATGTGATGCAGGTAACGGCCCGGCGATTTGTGCAGGTGACAAGACTCCGGTAGAGTCATTACTCGTGCTGAGGGGCACGGAGGAAAAAGCCAAGGGAAACCACGGCGACGAACTCCGGTCCGAAAGTCACTTTGGGATATGGTGTAATTGGCAACACTACGGTTTCTGGTACCGTCATTCTAGGTTCGAGTCCTGGTATCCCAGCTCTGAAATTCCGCGTTATTGCAGCGGAAAATCGGAATTCCACATCGCATAGTCGATTTGGAAGAGAGCTGAAAGTATGAAATACTCATTCAGCTTGTTCGCCGGAAACGGCGACAAAAAAGTGCAAGGCCCCATCGTATAGCGGCCTAGTACGCCGCCCTCTCACGGCGGTAACGCGGGTTCGAATCCCGCTGGGGTCACAAACAATTCCCCCGGAACTTCGGTTCCGGGGGAATTCTTGGTTTAAGCGCATTTTGTCCTATAACCCGACATTCACAGTAAGTCGAACCCCGGCTGACCCGCTGACAGTCTGCGGGCTGGCATGATGATGCTGTGACCGCACATGAAGAGCCGCCAAGAGCAGGGGTCAGTCCTGTCACCAGTAAAGCCCAGGCTGATGCTGTCAACACCCTTGAAGCTGCGCGGACGGAACTTGCCGGCGTTGCGTTGCCCCTCGCCCTGCCCGACGCCGAAGAGGGGCGCCACTGGATCAGGGAGACCCTGGCACAGCTCGACGACTACGTGATTCCCCGATACCGCAGCCTGGACGCTCCGCTGCTGGCCGTCGTCGGCGGTTCCACTGGTGCCGGTAAGTCGACGCTGGTCAATGCCCTTGTGGGTTACCCGGTGACACGCGCCGGGGCCATCAGGCCCACGACGCGCCAGCCCATCCTCCTTCACCACCCGCAGGACACGGAGTGGTTTGAGGGCCAGCGCATACTTCCCAACCTGGACCGGGTCAGGGGCCGAGTGTCCGCGGATCCGCTGCCTGCACGTCGAGCCGGTGTCACACCGGATGCCCAGTCGATTGCCTCGCTGGTGCTCCTGGCACACGATCAGGTACCTCGGGGCATCGCGATTCTGGATGCGCCCGACGTCGACTCGATTTCAGATGACAACCGAAGGCTCGCAGGCCAGTTGCTGGCCGCGGCCGACCTTTGGGTGTTCGTGACCACGGCCAACAGATACGCCGACGCCGTCCCGTGGCGCCTGCTCCTGGATGCGGCGGCGCGGGACATCACGGTCGCCGTGGTGCTGGACCGCGTGCCACAGGCAGCCGAGGAAGAAGTCAGGACGGACCTTAAGGCAATGTTGGACCGCCAGGGACTGGCTGGTGCGGAACTCTTCGTGGTGCAGGAAAGCGATTTGGACGATTTGGGAATGCTGCCGGCCGAAGCTGTCAGCGGCTTGCGTCTTTGGCTTGCGAATCTGGCGGCGGATGCCGCCGGGCGAGCGGAGGTCGCGCGCCGCACGCTCAATGGTGCCGTTAACGCCGTGAGTAACCGGTTTGAACGTATTGCAGCTGCGGCTGCGGCCCAGGATGCTGCGGCCCACGAGCTGCGCTCCGTCTGCGTTCACGAATACGACGACGCCCTACTGCGCATTCTGGAAGCAACCAAGGACGGTGCGCTGCTCCGCGGGGAAGTGCTCGCTCGATGGCAGGATTTTGTGGGCACGGGTGAATTCTTCCGTGCGCTGGAGCAAAACATAGGGCGCATGCGGGACCGGGTGGGAGCATTCTTCAGAGGTGAACCAGCCCCGGCTGTGAAAGTCGAGACCGCGATCGAAACAGGTTTGCAAGCCGTGATTCTTGATGAGGCCGCCAATGCCGCAGAAAACGTGGACCGGCGCTGGCGCTCGGATACGGCAGGCCGCCAGCTCCTGGGTGTGGCAGACCTTTCCGGCACCAGTCCTGGCTTTGACGCGAAGGCCGCTGGCGCCATCCGTTCCTGGCAGGAGGGACTCATGGAACTGATCCGCACCCAGGGCCAGGAAAAACGCACCCAGGCCCGTTGGCTCTCCTTCGGCGTGAACGGGCTCGGCGCAGCGCTGATGGTGGTGGTTTTCTCCATGACTGCCGGTTTGACCGGATTGGAGCTAGGCATTGCCGGTGGAACGGCCGTTGTTGGACAGAAGCTGCTTGAAGCTGTCTTCGGTGAAGATGCCGTGCGTCGGCTGGCCCAGCAGGCCAGGGCCGATCTCCATACGTACTGCCAGCGCCTTCTCGACGAGGAGCGGGGCAGGTTCCTCGGCCGGCTGGAGGCCACTGGTCTTGACGCTGACACCGTGCATAGCGGCATGGACCTCCACCGCCACGCCAAGTCCCTCCGCCGCTTGGCTGGGGCCGCATGAGCCGGCACAGCCAAGTCCGGGAATCGTCTCAACTCCAGCGGCGGCTTGAAGCGCTGAATACAGCACGCGAACTGGCCGAAGGGGTGCTGCCCGAGCAGGAACTGGATTCGGTGTATGAAGTCCTTGAACGGGCCACGTCCAGACGCTCGTTGTCGGCAGGGCACACGGTGGTGGGCTTTTTCGGGGCCACAGGAAGTGGCAAGTCATCCTTGTTCAATGCCGTTTCCAGCAGCAATCTCGCAACCGCGGCAGCCCGTCGGCCCACGACGTCCGCGCCGTTGGCAGGAATCTGGGGCGAGGAAGGCAGTGGGCCGTTGCTGGACTGGCTCGGTGTGCAGGAGCGGCACAGCCTGCCTGGGATGCCCGGCCTGGCCACTGCGGAGAGCGGCCTGATCCTGCTGGACCTTCCCGACTTTGACTCAACGAAAGTGGAGAACCGGGAGGTAGTCCAGCGAATGGTCGGGATGGTGGACGTCCTGGTCTGGGTGCTGGACCCACAGAAGTATGCAGATGCCGCGGTGCACAACGACTTCCTGCGCCCGATGGCCACCCATGGAGCAGTCACCCTTGTTGTCTTGAACCAAATAGATAAGCTCGATCACGCCGACACCGCTGATGTGCTTCATTCCCTGAAAGGCATCCTGCAGCGCGACGGTCTGGATAATGTTCGGGTCCTGGGCGCCTCAGCCCTGACTGGCGACGGCGTCGACGCCGTCCGTAGTGCTATCAGGGACGTCGTGGTCCAGCGGGAGGCCGCGACTAAGCGCCTGGCTGCCGACGTCGCCAAGTCTGCTGCGGAACTGGCCCAGGTGTCAGGCAACGGCGAGGCCCGCGGCGTCAAGGCAAACACCAAAGCCAAACTCGCGAATGAATTGTCGACGGCGGCCAACGTACCTCTGGTGGTTGACGCGGTGGCGCGATCCTTCAAAAGGGAATCGGCGCGCAGGACTGGATGGCCCGTGACGCGCTGGTTGCTGCGCTTCTGGCCTGATCCCCTGCGGAGGCTGAACCTGGGCAGGCAGGACGCCAGGCCCGAGCTCAACCGGACTTCCTTGCCGGTGGCGGGCGCACCCGAACGTGCGAGGACAGATGCCGCGGTGCGTGATTTTGTGGATGAGGCTTCGGAAGGCGCTCCGGGTCCGTGGCGGGCGTCCATCCGTGGTGTGGCCAGAGAAGGCCGCGAGCACCTGCCGGATGCCCTGGACCAAGCCATCGCCGGGACGGATCTCAAAACGTCAAAACGCCCGTTCTGGTGGTTGTTGTTCAACACACTTCAATGGATCGCGCTTCTCCTGGCAGTCGGTGGCCTTGGCTGGCTTGGGGTCCTGGCTGCGCTCGGCTATTTCCAAATGCCCGTTCCGGAGGTCCCGCGGACCCAGGGATGGCCCTGGCCAACATTAATGGTTGCCAGTGGTGTGGTTCTGGGTATTGTTCTGGCGATCTTCGGCAGAGTCATCGGCGGCTGGGCGGCACGCATGCGCGCCAAGGGCGCGGCCAAGCGACTGAAAGCAGCAATAGCAGGCGTAGCTGAGCAGCGCATCGTGGAACCGGTAGAGGTGGAGATTGCGCGCTTGGCCGCATTCAACGCGGCATTAAAAACCGCGCGCGCAGGATAGGGATACATCTAGATGATTAAGTCCTATTGGATTTAGTGGTCGTAGGCGATGAGCGAGCGCTTGCGGGGCGCGTTGATGCGCCAGTTATGCCAGATGCCTGCGGCGAGGGCGAGGAGTCTGGCTGCCACCCGGGCGTAGACGCCGGCCATGGTCCGTCCGCCGTGTTCTTCGAGGCCGAGTTGGCCCTTGAGGGTGTCGAAGACGGATTCAATCCATTGTCGGATGCCGCCGAGTTTGCCGAAGCGGGGTTTCTCGTCCTTGCGGTCCGGGCGGATCAGGTGCGCGCCGAGGTCCTCGGTGATGAACCGTTCGAAGTCGCGGCCGGCGAAGCCTTTGCCCCGAGGATGACCTGCCCGGCCCGGATGAGTTGGTGGTCGTGTTCGAGTAGGGCCTGGGTGACCTCGCGTTCGCCGATCTTCGGGTTCGCCAGGCCCCAGATCACGGGCATGCCGTCAGGGGTGCTGATCAGGTAGAGACGCAGGCCCCAGAAGAACCGGGAGTGGGAGGCACAGTAGCCGTAGCCGGCGTGCCCGGACGGGTCGGAGCGTTTGACGGTTTC
>NZ_JBFTIL010000042.1:0-8788 GCF_056394745.1 Paenarthrobacter sp. 10N417 | reverse complement strand
TCCCATCCTGATGACTTCACGGACGTTGTCTCTTGCTGCGCACTTCATCGAAGAGCAGGACCAGGGTCAGAAATGGCGTCACGTCCCCGGCAGCCAAGTCACGTACACCGGGCCACAACATCTACGCACAACCGAATAGACATCTCGTGCAGGACTGGGATCTTACAGAAGGCATAGAACGCCATAAGGAGGTGCACCATGACACTGGACTTCAACACCGTTAACGTTAGCCCCCGCATTGAGGCAGGGTCGGAACTACTGCACGTGCAGCGGTTGGCTGATGTGCAAGCAATCCGGCAACTGGGTGCGATCTATCCGATCCTCGTGGACAGCCACGACTTGAACGCCCTTGTCGACTTGTTCGCGCAGGACGGCACTTTTCTGCGTGCCGGACATGTGCACACAGGTCGCAAGGAGTTGCGTGAGTTCTTCGCTCAGATTATGCGCACCTACTCCATGACCGTCCATAGCGTTCATTCGCACGTGGTGGACCTGGCGTTGGGTGCGAAGACAGCGGTCGGTGTGCAGATGGGGCATGGAGAGGTGGCGATCAAGGGGCAACGGTGTCTCGCAGCGTATCGCTACGACGACGAGTATCGCTGGGTCGAGGGCCGATGGTTGTTCGCTCGCCGACAGATGCGTTATGAGTACTTTTCGTCCCACGATGCTTTGGGTAGTAGCCTCGCCGGTCGCCAGCGCGTTCGCGTTCCCGGCGCCGCCCCGCGGGACGCAGAGATTCCGGAGGAGCTGCCTAGTCATCTGGGTGCACAAGCGGCTCGCAACGAAAGGGTTCAATGATGGCGGAGACCAAGTCTGTAGTTTCAACTCCCCTCGACCGGGCCAAGGCGATGCTGGAGCACGCACTGCCAGCCCACGGTGGGGGAACACTGGAGGACCGCCGCGAGGGCTATGAGGCGGTGCTCGCACAGTTGCCCATTCCCGAGGACGCATCGATCACCGCCGCCACGTACGGAGGCGTCGACGGGTACTGGGTCCACGCCGCTGGCGCCTCTACCGGACGGATCGGCGTGATGCTGCACGGAGGCGGCTACATCATCGGATCGGCCAAGGGCTATCGTGCGTATGCTGCGGAGGTGTCACGGGCAACCGACGCGCGGGTCTTCGTGGCGGAGTACCGTCTGGCCCCGGAACATCCGTTTCCGGCGGCCCTCGACGATGCGCGAAGCGTCCTTGCTGCCGCGATCGACGAAGTTGGGCCTCAGTCATGCTTCGCAATTGGAGACTCTGCAGGCGGGGGACTGGTGATCAGCTCCTTGTGGGATTTGCACCGCACAGGGGCGACACTCCCGGGCCGCATCGTCCTCGTGTCGCCACTCGTCGACCTGACAGTCACCAATCCCAGCTACGAAGAGCGCGCAAACATCGACCCGGTCGTTTCGCGCAAAGGCATTCAACGCGCTGCCGGTCTATACCTCGGCGGGCGAGGACCGGATGAGGTGCCGGCAGCGTTCCCGATGCTGTCCGATCTCGGCTGGCTCCCGCCTTGCCTATTGCTCGTGGGGGGTGCGGAGGTCCTGCTGGACGACTCACGCAATCTAGCGGAGAAGCTTGAGCGGGAAGGGGCGCGCGTCGAATATCGCGAGTACAACGACATGGTGCACGTCTGGACGCTGTTCTCGTCATTCCTGCCTGAAGGACAGGAAGCGCTGGAGCAGATCGGCGCATTCGTGAACACAGAGGCCTATGGCACCAGCCCTGGTTACTGACGCGGTACGGCGTCGAAATCGAGCACCCGTCCCGCCGAATCAACCGGCACAGCCCACCAACATATTGCATCAGATGAATGAATCATGCAATTAATGCAGAATGCCTGCAATTTGTGGGTCAGGCGCCAATGCCTGCCGCCTCCACAGTGCCTTGAACCAAGTGGTCTTTACATGGAAGGGCTGTTGGCCGGTGCGCCACCGGACGGCCTGGATCCCAGTAACGGCAAAGGATTTCAAGGTCCAGCAGCCGAAATCGGGGATTGCGAATCAACGGCTGGTCGATCGCCTGTGGGGTTTCAGCCAGTCCTTTCCGTCCATGGACGCAATCAGTGTTTTCATCGGTCCACCTCCATGCGCCACTATTAGTTGACAGCCGGGGGAGAGGTCAACATTTGTGTGACACACTGCGAGGCGCCGAGGCCGTCTCGTGCACTCCCCGAGGAAAGTGCGCCTGTACTGGACGCGAGAGCAGGTGATCACTTCGACTGGATGCCGGTCAAAAGCTTGCGCTGGCAAACATTCCCACGGGAACTCGAGGAACGCATGCTGAATTGATGAAAATTTGGACCGCGGGATCCGGCAGGGAAAACGGAGGCAACGATGCCCCGTGCCCGCTGGGGCGGCAAAGATGCGGCCTCAAGATCCCGCAGACGAAAGGATCGCAATGGCAGGAATGTTCGAACTCTTTGTCGACCCGGAATCAGCGTTCAGGTTTCGGCTGACCGCACCCGATGGTACTGTCATGGCAGTTTCCAAGCCCTTCGATACCAAGTCCGATGCTGTTGCCGGCATCGCCGCCGTGCGCGAATATGCCGGCATGGGCCTGATCACCGATCACTGCACAACATCCACAAATGCCGCACCGACAGCCACCTGGACTGATCCTGGCAGTCAAACTGATGATTCCCCGCGCATGCCAAAGATCGACTTCCACACCCGCGCTAGGGCGCTTCGCCGGGCCGTCTCGGGGCCGCGCTGGGCCGGGGCAATCCACTACCTTTCCTGAGCGCCGGGGATGGGCGCCGAGACCAGTCTTCCGAACCGCTACGCGGGCATCTTTGATGAGTCAACACGCTCTGTTGGACATCGTATTCAGGCCTGAGTTCTGGTGAATGTCGCGACCGCGATTCCTCGGGAAGGGGATGGGTGCTGGCATCGACGTCCGTTCTGAATATGATTCCACGGTCGTGAGGACGCGGACATTATGGCTCGCCTTTAGCGCACAGCTGTTGCACCGGTGCCAATCACCGCTACCAGTTTGTCACCTTCCTGCCGGAAGCGCGTGAGGCTCTTGAAGGTATCGGCACGTTCGTCAACGATCACGTCTCAGCGCCCTAAACGCGCCGACGCCGGTCGAGTCCTGTCGTGTGTGTACGCGGCGGGCGCCACATTGGATACGATGCCATTTGTCCTTGACTATTCCTCTTACGTTTGATGCAATTCGATGGTGCGAACAGATGAGACAAGCGCTGACGGCTTCACCGCTCGGGTAGCTGAAGAAGTCGCCGCGATGAGTTATGCAAACCTGCCACCGCTTGTTATAACTAGAGCGCGCCACGTGTTGCTCGACTGGCTCGGCGCGGCGATGGCAGGCTCTGTGGAGCCAGTGGGGCGAATAGCGCAGGGGATTGCAGCCGAAACCGGATCGCGACCGGTCGCCACCATCATCGGAACGCGACTGCGCACGTCACCACGCGAGGCAGCAATGGCGAACGCTATGGCTGCGCACGCACTGGACTTCGATGACTCCAGTTTTTGGATGGATGGACACCCGTCGGCGGCGGTCGTATCGGCGGCGGTCGCACTGGGTGAGGCTTTACAGTCAACCACCGGACAGGCCGTGGCAGCGATCGTTGCCGGACTGCAAGGACAGGCCCGCATTGCTCTCGCAACAGGACCTTCCGCCTACGAGAACGGCTTCCACGGCACCGGCATCTACGGCACGTTTGGCGCCGCAGGGGCATGCGCGCATCTCCTCGGCCTCGATGTAAACGGTTTCGAGCGGAGCTATACCCTCGCGGCCACGCAGGCAGCGGGGCTCAGGCGCACCTTCGGAACAATGAGCAAACACCTGAATGCGGCGAACGCTGCCTCCGGGGGCATGCTCGCAGCGCAACTGGCGGCGAAGGGGTTCACTGCACCCACGGACGGAATCGAAGGACGGCAGGGGTTCGTCTGGACGCACAGCACCACCTTTGACCCATCTCGTCCACAGGCGGTCATGGGAGGTCGCTGGGCGATCGAGTCAATTCTCTTCAAGCGACACGCCAGCTGTCACGGTACACACTCGACCATCAATGGAGTCGCCCAGCTACGCGCCGCACATGCGTTCACCGAAAACGACATTGCCGGCGTTCGCCTGTTTGTTCCCGACAAGGTGACGGACATCTGCTGCATCAGCGACCCTGTTTCAGGGCTAGAGGGCAAATTCAGTGTGCGGCATGCTGCCAGTATCGCTCTCGCAGGCCTGGACACCGGTCCCGCTGGATTTACTGACGCAAGCGTGCATGACGCACGACTTGTCGCCCTACGCCAGCTCGTCACCGTGTGCCCGGAGGTCGACCGTCAGTTGACGGCCCCGACACGCGTTGAGATAACGCTTCATAACGGACATGTTCTGGAAGCGGAAGTCGATGCGTATCAGCCCACACCAGATTCGGAACTGGGAGCCGAGTGGGAGGCCCTCAAGAGCAAGTTCATTTCTCTCGCGAGTCCAGTCATCGGCACTTCGGCGGCGCGCGACGTGGTTGGCAGCATCGAGCGACTTGATCCGGATCGCACGATCGGACAACTGCTCAACCTCGAGTAGCGGTGCGGTCCCGGGGATGATGTGTCAGACAGTGAACTAGCAGAGGCTCTCCGCACCGGAGCCACCTGACCAGAAGCTGCGCGAGCGCTATTCTTTTGCTCAAAGACATGTGATCAGTGTCCAAAACGAACGCTTGTCAAGTGTTTCGCCCCGGCGTCGTTAAGTGCACTCGTGATCGAATAATGCGCCAGCTCGACGGGAGTCACAGTGTCCTGTGAGGCCGTGACGAGCAGTAACTTCTTGATCGCCAATTTCGTTGCCTGAGTAATGATGCTGAAACGGTCGGCGTCTTCCGGGGCGCATTATCGAAAGGCTCTTGCTCATGTCCACCCGACCTGCGGTTTCCTCTCGAATGCAATCCGAGAAGTCCTCCAAACCGCTGCGAGCTCACGATGACAGTCACCCTTGGCTCAGGCCGGTGCGCCAGCCAAATGCTGGCGTGCGCAACGCTTTCGTTGCTGATGAAATGTGTGGACGCAATGCTCCGCAGGGAATCTGGGATCACATGTCGAGGGGTCCTGGATTACGACCTCTTCCTCGACCGCACCGTGAGACCCGATATTCATCTATCACTCCTCAGTGACCAAGAGTTGCCTGAACCAACATTGTTGAGAATGCCGAAAATTGTTTGATTCCAGATCGCGGTTGATCGCTGTCACTCTTCGCCTTCGGATCGACGCGGGTCAAGTCCTTTTGGGTGATCCCTGTGGTCCTTCGGGGTCGGGGTTATGCCGTGAGGGCGTGGAGATCGGGTCGGTCACCTCCTCGGAGCTGGGCTCGCGGGCACGGCGTGCGGCGGTCGTACCGGGCGTGCACGGCCTCGGCGTCGGGCTGGTCGAAGATGTCCCGGGCAGGGTCTTCACCCACGGATGCGGTGAGGGCGTGGAGGTCGGACCGGGAGGTAGGACGGAGAAATCGCGGGGAGTTTCCGCAGATGGACTTCCGCGCTGGCGCCGCCGAAATGATCGCGCTGTTCCGCGAGCAGGATCGAGTCCCTGCCGAGCAGGGGTGACCCAGCACGCGTGGCGTGCGTTGTGACTTGGGAACCGATTGTCCCGGGATGAGCCTCCTGAGTTCGACGACCAACCCAAAGGAGAATCATGGATTTGAAGGGCACGACTGCGCTGGTCAGGGGAGCCGCATTCGGACTGGGCGCGGCAACCACTCAGGCACGCCTCGCTGACGGTGTCACTGTCGTCGATATTGATCTGCCTTCCTCCATCGAGCAGGTGCCCATCCAGGACGGACTGACCTTTATCGCTGCCGATGTCACCAAGGAAGACGAAGTGAGGGCAGCGCTCGACGCGGTAGGGGGGCGGGGAACTGCGCCTCGTCGTCAACTGCGCAGGGATCGGGCCTCGCCCCGGAATCGTGGACACGCCGATGCTCGCTACGGTCTCGGAAACCTACAGGGTGGACCTGGCTGAGGCAGTAGTTTTCCCCAAGCGACTGCGGCGACCCGACGAGTTCGCGCACCTGGTCCTGATGCTTGCCGAACACGGCTACATCTACGGGCGACACTGTGCGAACGGACGGCGCGCTCGGTGTGGTACCTCAGTAACCGTCGGGGCCGCAAAGGAAATTGACGCAGCGTCAAGTATGCACGCATCGGATTCGGACAACCAGGAGTGCCGCGGGATCGGATCATCGCGCCGATTCTGAGTGGAACGAAGACGGCGACCAGTCGACTGGTCGCCGTCTTCGACCTCGAGCAGGAGCCGATCTCTAGGCCCGGCGAGCGATACGAGATCATCGGTTCCGGCGGCGGGGGCCCTGCGCTCATCGGGATCGACGAAGTCAGAATCCTCCGGCTAGCAGACGTCGGGCAAGACCTATCAAGCGCGGAGTGCGGTTCTTTCGAGAGCGTCGACGACCGGCGGAGGATGCACGTTCAGGGTTGGCAGTCGTTCACGTCGGCAATCCGGGATGCGACGTGCGACCCTAGCCGGACAATAACTGACGACACACCCGTGGTTTCAGGTTCCTCCATCAGATCGGGTGACCGGGGTCGGCGCCGGTCGGTGCCTCAGGGCGACCCCGGTAGCGCTCCCGGCATATCAAGGAGACTTGCGACGGTGGAGTAGTGCATGTCGGTTGTGCATTCTCCGATCAGGAGCCCGGCGGCGTCGCGCAGGTAGATTTCGATCCCTTCTGAGGTCTGATACCCGCGTCCACCGTGCAGGGTCATACAGGTGGTCGCGACGTCGAATGCCATCTCGGTGAGGAAGGGCTTCAGGAGGTGGTCCAGGACAGGGTCACCCTGGCCGGCCTGAACGAGCTGCGTTGCATCGTAGAGCATCGATCGACCGGCTTCGATGTTCTGCTTCATCCGCACCATCTTGTGCTGAAGTGCTTGCATCGATGCCAGTGACTCGTGGTTGAACGTGCGCTCTCGCAGGAATGCGTCCGTCTTTTCCCACACACCCTCGGCGAGCCCTAGTGCCATCGCTGAGATGGGGTGCGTCGAAACTTTGCTTGCACCCGTCACGTCGGTGAGCTGGCGGTCTTTCACCAGAACGCTCATGTCGCGCACACGTTCCGCCGGTACCCGTACGTCCGACATTTCGACACGGCCCCAGGGCGCACCAACGCCCATCTTCGGCATCGCGGTTATCGTCAAGCCGGGCTGATCGGTGGTAAGCCAGAACAGGTGCATATCGCCGTTGACCAGACCCGAGACGCCCATCACGTCCGCGAAAGTCCCCTGTCCTGCGAAATGGCGGACGCCGTTGAGAACATACCCATCCCCTTCGCGCCGCGCCAGATCCGGGTGCTCGCTGTAATTGGCATAACCGGCAGGGTTGGTCGATGCGAAGGATACGGTCGTTTCGCCGGCTAGTGCACTTCGGGCCCAGCGCTCTGCCACGGCCGGCGTACCGACCATGTTCACGGGAATGTTCATCTGCATCATCGCGCTCAGGGCGACGCCAGGACACTCGCGTGAGAGTTCTTCCATGACGATAACCATCCCCATGACACCCATCTCGTCGCCGCCGAGCGACTTCGGTGCAAACACGCGCAAGATGCCGGCGTCGCCCAGGAGCCGGTTCATCTCTTTGAGAAATGGGGGGTTGCCGTAACCCTCCAGTCTGCGTGGGCCGAGGGTTTCGCGTGCAAAGGTTCGTACCTTGTCGCGAATCGCGAGCTGGTCCTCTGTCAGGATTCTGGACATGGGGCTTGGTTCCTAATCTTCGTCATGCCGACCTGGCATCCCTGCTGGATGTCGTGTCGGGCCGTAGTCGGTGACGCCCCCACGCGAGAAGCTGCCTGCTGCCGACGAGTGCCTGCTTTAGACGCACTCGACCCGCTGGCGTTCGAGCTTGAAGGTATGGATGTACCAGTTGCCGTCGTCGAGTCGGACGTAGGTTTCGTGGTAGGCGCCGATGTTGTGCATGTGTTTGACCGGCCTGCCGACCGGGAACCAGTGGTAACTCTCGAACCTGAACCTCGCCGTGGCGGTGCTATCCGAGGTGAGCACGATGTAGGGATCCATGATGTGGTGAACCATCACGTGATCGTCGGGGACGTCGACGTGCGCGGCGAGAATCGCATCGCGGCCGACCAGGGGCCACTCGGCTTTTTCGGCAGACTGCTTGAAGTAGTCGGACACGGTGCTGGGGACAGGGTCCTTGGTGTAGGGCTGAAGCGGATTCGGGAAATCGCTTTCGTCGAAGACTGCATCCGGAGCGAACACCGAAGCGAAGTCATCCCACTTGTGACGATCAGCACTGTACGCGTACTTGCTCTTCACCTGCTTGATCTGCTCCATGGCGAAGAGTTGATCGGCGATACTCATTGTGAGTTCGGCGGACGCTGTCATTCTTTCCTCCCGGTTCGCACACGCTGGCGCCGAGTGGCGTCCCAGCCGGCATGTGGGCTTCTTTCTATCAGTCCCCTGCGGCAGGGTCAAGCGAACCATAGAATCGAATGCAGGCGGTAGTGGTATCGGATTCAGGAACTACATGGTATCGTATGCAGGAATGATTGGGCGGGTGGCCGCTTGGGTTCGTTCCGGGGCCACGGATGAGTGTGCTAAGTCGAGGTGAGTTCTTGTCAATGAAGACGGATGAGATGGTGGGTGTGCCTTCGGAGGCGGTGGATGATCGTGTGGACAAGTGGTCAACACCGGTTTTGAATGATGAGAATCGGTTGAAGTTGGCGACGTTCGCTACCAATATGCGTGGGAGTGTGACGCTTGCCAATGTGGAGGGCAAGGTCCTGGGCAGTTGGGAGGAGAGCCTTCGGTTGGCGC
>NZ_JBFTIL010000041.1:0-9529 GCF_056394745.1 Paenarthrobacter sp. 10N417 | reverse complement strand
GGCACGCTCCGTGCCCTGCTCCGCGATCAACGCATCAAGGGACTCAATCCACTCCGCGGTCTCTTCCGGATCACGATCAGGCAGCTGGGCAGTCAACCCGCTGAGGATGTGTGAGGTCTCTTCTCCTGCAGCCACGTCCAACCTTCCTTTAGGCGCATGCATCGGCGCCTCAGGTCTGGCAGGGTAACTGCCCGTCATGAACGCGTCGTGTGCGACATCTCGGTTTCAACAGCCCGGTCGGATGCGCCGGGCAGGTCTTGTGAGCGCATGGCTGCCCAGTAGAATTCCTCGGGGCGATCGCCCTGCAGCCAAAGCGCTCATGGCCACTCTAGCTTTGACAGCGCTGGGATGCGTAGCCGCGGGGCTTCAGGGGCGTTGTATGTCACATCTTGGTGCTCTCCGTGACGGATGCCACGTGATTGTCACAGCTTCGAAACACCCTAGGTAGTGCGGAATATGCGTCATCGCAGGGACAATGGCTTGAAGCACACGCCCAAAGGGTGTTGGCTGTTAGTAATGGAAGTCACTTCAAAAGGAGGAAACGTGAGCGAGGCCGACGCCGCCACATCGGTAAATGTGGCGGAAAGATTGGGTTTCAAAGACGGGGATCTGATTCAGGAACGCGGCTACGACGACGACGTCGATTTCGACTTGCGTGACGACATTGAAGATGTCACGGGCTCTGAGCTGTTGGATGAAGATGATCATGACGTCGTAGACGCTGTTATTTGCTGGTGGCGGGACGGCGATGGTGACCTGGTCGATGCTCTGATGGATTCGCTCACCACCTTGAAAGAGGGCGGCGTGGTGTGGGTTCTGACACCCAAATCCGGCCGCGACAACTACGTCTCTCCGGCGGACATCCAGGACGCGGCGCCTACGTCCGGGCTGCACCTGACCACTTCTGCCGGGGTATCCAAGGACTGGAGCGCCACCCGCTTGGTGCCGAAGAAGAACAAGTGACGGAAGTCCAGCAAGCCCCGGCCCCCGTGCTCGTTCCCGGGATCGGGGAGGTAGCGCCTGACTTTGAGCTGCTGAATCAATATGGCGAGCCGGTCCGTTTATCGGATTTCAGGGGTCGCAACGTTGTGGTGGTGTTCTATCCGTTCGCTTTCTCCGGCATCTGCACGGGAGAACTGTGTGAGATTCGCGACAATATCGGCGCCTTCGAAGACTCGAACGCCACGGTCCTTGCGATCTCCGTAGACAGCAAATTTGCCTTGCGCGCGTACGCGGAGCAGGAACGCTACGAGTTCGATCTTTTGGCTGATTTCTGGCCACATGGAGCTGTGGCACAGGCTTACGGCGTCTTTGATGCCCGGAGCGGGATGGCTCTTAGGGGAACGTTCATCATTGATGCCGAAGGATTGATCCGGTACGTGGTGGTCAATCCGCGGGGACAGGCGAGGGACCTCGCAGGCTACCGCCAGGCGCTCTCTGAATTGAGAGTGCAGCAGGGGTGAACCAAGTGCGGCCCGGTGTTGGTATGACCGGCTTCGCCAGCATGGAGCCGGCCATCGCTGCCACCTTGGAGGCCGGGGAAGAGGCGGCCTTGAAGGAAGCCCTGGACATCCTTGGCGGCAAGCGGCTGGCTATTCTCACTGGGGCCGGGCTCAGCACCGATTCGGGTATTCCGGACTACCGGGGACCTGGTTCGGCGCCACGGAGCCCCATGACATATCAGGAATTCATCGGCAGTGCTGCCAATCGACGGCGGTATTGGGCCCGGAACCATATCGGCTGGTCCCACCTGCGGCACGCTGATCCAAATGCCGGTCACCTCGCGGTCGCCCTCATGGAACGGCGAGGTCTGCTGACAGGCCTCATCACCCAAAACGTCGACAGGCTCCACGAGGACGCCGGGAGCACCAATGTAGTGGATCTGCATGGGCGTTTCGATCAGGTGATTTGCCTCGAGCACGGACACATATTTTCCAGAAAGCTGCTCGCCGCCATCCTTGAGGAGCTGAATCCGGGGTTCGTAGCAGCCGCGCTTGAGGCCGGTGTGGTGGAAATGGCACCAGACGCTGATGCCACCGTGGAAGATCCCGAACTTATACAGTCATTCGTGGTGGCAGTTTGTCCTGTCTGCGGCGGCACGCTGAAGCCTGACTTCGTCTACTTTGGCGAAAATGTTCCCAAAACCCGCGTCGAACGGGCGTATGCCATGGTGGACGCAGGCGAAGCGCTCTTGGTTGCCGGCTCCTCGCTCACGGTGATGAGTGGGTTGAGGTTCGTGCGCCATGCGGCGAAGGCCAGCAAGCCGGTGGTCATCATCAACAGGGGACCCACGCGAGGTGACGAATTTGCCGCCCTCAAACTTGAAGTGGGAGTCAGTGGCGCCCTGGATTATCTGGCGAGGAATTTGCCTGACCCTGTAGCCAGGGACTCGATTGGTGTTTCCCCCGAATGATCATGTAGAGTCATTGTTCGTTGGTTGAAGCGCTAAGGCACTGAAACTGAACTTTGGGTCTTTAGCTCAGCTGGTAGAGCGCCACGTTTACACCGTGGATGTCATCGGTTCGATCCCGGTAGGACCCACAAAGAAACCCCGTCATTCTGGACCGCAAGGTTCGAGAATGGCGGGGCTTTCCTTTTCCCTGGAAGCACCGGAAAAAAGTCAGTGCCCACGCCTAGTGTCTGGCTCATGGAACAGGTATACATCCTCACTTCAGGGGGCGGTACGGCAACTACGGTTGTCCGGGGCGGTCGGAACTGGCAGATTGCCGAAGAACCATTCCGATGGTTCGAGAGGGTGCCGTGGTGGGAGAACGCCAAGCGCATGCCCCGCGGGCAGGGCCGCGTGGATGTTGAGGTGTTGCAAGTCCAGGTGCGGCTGGGAAGCAACGCCATGTCCAGCCTGGCGACCTGGGAACTCGTGCGGGACGGAAGCGGTGGGGGCTGGTACCTGCGTGGCGAAGAGCGGGTGGCGGCGTAGGATTCGGGCCGCGAAATGGATGAGCTCTCCACCGCGACTATTGGGGGATGCCGCGGTGGAGAGCTCGAAAATGAATATACAGCGAACTTTTCGGTTTGGAAAGTAAAGCCCTCCTTAAGGCCTTGTGTGTCGACAAAGTCGCCTTTCGCCCCGGCAGGACGGCAGGCAGTCACACTATGATGGGTAGTGTTCAGCTGAATGAACAGCCGCTGGACGGCGACGTCCGGTTTGATATGACGAAGGAGAATCATGGCCGATTCCCGCATTATCCGCTCCGAGGGACTGGGCGCTTCATCGCCGGCGCCTGCGGTGACCCGCGCCGCGGCCGTTCTGGAAGCATTGGCAGAATCGCCGTCGGGCCGCCTCACCCTGAGTGATCTGTCCAGGGAGTTGGGAATCCCTAAATCTTCCACGTCCAATCTGCTGCTGGCGCTCGAGGAGGCGCGGCTTATTACCAGGCAGGGCGCGGACTTTGGCTTGGGTCGAAAGCTCGTAGAGCTGGGCGCCGCCTACTTGAGCCGGTTGGACGAAGTGCAGGAGTTCTATAAGTACTGTGAACAAGCGCCCACCCTGTCCGGAGAAACTGTCCGCATTGCCATGTTGGACGGGGACCATGTCATTTACCTTGCGCGCTATGAAGGTCATCCTGCAGTTCGGTTGACCTCCAACATAGGCGACAAGATGCCAGTCTCCCTCTGCAGTGTAGGAAAGGCGCTCCTGGCGCAGTTGCACGATCACGACATCGATGCCATGTTCCCGGATGGCATGGAACTTCCGGTTATGACTCCGAACTCGCTGCGCAGGGCAGAGGAACTGAAGGCGCAGATTGCCACGATCCGCAAGCAGGGATTTGCCTTTGAGGACGAAGAATCAACGGTAGGCGTGGTGTGCCTTGCCGTTCCCGTGCCCACCCATGGAGCACATGGTCCAAGCCTGGGGCTTTCTGTTACTGCATTGAAGGCTACTTATTCCGAGGAACAGGGCGCCCTCATGGTCAAGGAACTCAAGGAGCTCGCGCGTTCCCTGGGGAATCCGATGGGTTGATGCCGTGGGGCCCGTCACAATCGCCGGTTTTGAATAAATCTGATTTCAACCTTGGCACTGCGTTCAACAAGCTGTACGCTGTTCATCATAGTGATCTTGGCGGTGATGCCATCACTATCTCGCCGGGCCAACGGGGGCCTGGGGTGATTTTGAGGGAGTGCTTGTGACAACTCGTACTAATGCAAAGCTCGCAGCTGAGGCTGACGATGCAGTGGTTGAGCCGGAACAGCTTCGCAGGGCGACGCTGGCCAGCTCCGTGGGTTCTGCCCTGGAGTACTACGATTTCTACATTTACGGCCTGGCCTCGGCCCTGATCTTTGGGCCCTTGTTCTTCAAACCCTTGGGTGAGAGTGGGGCTTTGATCGCATCCTTTGCCACCTATGGCGTGGGATTTGCGGCCAGGCCCTTCGGCGGTATTTTCTTCGGATTCATCGGAGACAGGTTTGGCCGCAAAATGGTCCTCTTGCTGACAATTGGCATGATGGGACTCGCAAGCTTTGCCATCGGCCTGCTGCCCACCTTCGAGCAAGCCGGAATGCTCGGCGCTGTACTCCTGGTGACGCTGCGCATCATCCAGGGCTTGGGTGCCGGAGCGGAACAGGCTGGAGCCACAACCCTGATATCAGAAGTGGCTCCGCCGAAGCGTCGCGGATACTTCGCGTCGCTGCCATTCGTGGGCATTCAGCTCGGCACGCTCCTGGGCGCCGGAACTTTCGCACTATTGCAGCTGGCGGATAAGGATGCTTTCGAGGCGTGGCTCTGGAGAGTGCCGTTCCTTGCCAGCTTTGTCCTGATCATCGTTGCCGTCTTCATTCGCCTGAGGTTGAAGGAAACCCCGGTATTTCAGGAATTGGAGAAGCATAAGAATGTGGTCAAGAACCCTGTCGGTCAACTTTGGAAGCACTCCAGAAGGAACGTGCTGGTTGGTATAGGACTCCGGATGGGAGAGAACGGTAATTCGTCCATCTATTCGGCTCTGCTGATCTCCTTCATGTCAGTCAAGGAAGGTGTCTTCCCTGGAGACAAATTCATTGGCCCTGTGGGACTCCTGATTGCCGCTGGATTCGCGGCCGTTATGGTGGTCACCTTCGGTGCGCTGTCCGACCGCTTTGGTCGGGTACGGGTTTACCGGTACGGCGCGTTGTTCCAGGCGGTCTTTGCCATCCCCGCCTTCTACCTGGTGACCCTCGGAAACGTGACTCTCGTATGGGCTGTCATGGTGGTTGGTATCGCACTGGGCGTCCAGTCCATGCTGGGTCCGCAGTGCCCATTGCTACCTGAACTGTTTGGTTCCCAGTATCGCTTCACCGGTGTTGCGCTGAGCCGCGAAATCTCTGCTGTGCTGGCGGGTGGCCTCGTGCCCCTGCTCGGCGCCATCCTTCTGGCGGCTACGCATAACTCCTGGGTAGTACTGGCGGTTTACTCGCTCGTCTTGGCGCTGATTTCCTTCATTACGACGTTCTTCACGCCTGAAACAGCTGGACGGGACCTTCTTTCCCTTGAGGACGCGAAGTAGCCCACCGGCAGCTTCGAGGCATTGCGCAGAAAACATTGACGCAAAAAGGCTCCGACCCCTTGGGGTCGGAGCCTTTTGCATCAGAGCTTGATCGGGCCTGGTAAAAATCGGGCCTAGTAGAAGTGGACCGGATCAACCAGGTGGGGAAGGTCGCCACCGTCCAGGAAAGTACGGAGGTTGCTGCAGAAGCGTTCCGCGATGAGGCGGTTTTCGGCTGTGCTCAGTGCGGACGTGTGTGGCGATACCAGAACCTTGGGGTGGTTCCACATGGGACTATCCTGCGGGAGCGGCTCGACGGCAAAGACGTCCAGGCAAGCATAGGCAAGCTGCCCGTTGTTGAGGGCTTCAAGAAGGGCATCCTCGTCCACCACTGTGCCACGGCCAACGTTGACGAACACGGTACCCGGCTTCATTGCGGAGAAGATGTCAGTGCTGAACAGCTTCTCAGTGTACGGAGTGCCGGGGAGTGTGTTCACCACGGCATCAGCGTCGGCAACCAGATCCGCAAGGCCGTCATTGTTAGTGACCTCGTCGATGCCTTCAATGGCCTCGACGTTGCGTTTGGTGCCGCTGACCCTCATCCCCAGAGCACGGGCAATACGTGCGGTTTCCATGCCGATCTCGCCAAGCCCGGCAATGACCACCTTGGATCCGTTGGCCAACTTGGTGGGTGTTCGCAACTCGGGCCAAACCTTGGCCGCTTGGTCCTGGGCCATTTCGGCGCTGCGCTTGAAGCCGTTAAGGATGCCAAAGGCGGAGAATTCCGCGAGCGGCAACGCGTGGACCCCGGCCGACGTAGTGACGCGGAATTTTAGGAGCGTCTCAGTATCCAGCCCCGAAGCCTTAACGGCTCCGCCAGCCCCAGCGGCCATGGCGTGAATCCATTGAAGGTGGGGATTGCTCCGGGCAATCCGGGCAAGGCCGGCGGGGCTTTCGTTAGGGAAGCCGTACAGAACCTGGGCCCGGTTGAGCATGGCCCAGTAGCGTTCTTCCTGCTCTGGCGTCCGCTTGAAATCAGGGTCCCCGCTGTGGTCTGCAGGGAAGCGCTCGGGCGGAAGGAGATCTGGTTCGTGCAGGACAGTTACGGAAGGATCCACGGCGCGAATACGCTCCACATGCTCAACTTCGAGCGGCACAGCGATCGCGATGGTAAGTTCATCAGTCGTCATAGTGTTCATCATACTGAATGGAGGCTAGGATATTGAACAGTTCGTTATGTTTGATACAAACTTTTGGTGCACACAAAGAAGTGAGGTTCTTCACAACATGACCAGCAAACGCGTGGGTTTCGTGGGCTTGGGACTGATGGGGGCTCCCATGGCGGCCAACATCGCTAAAGCAGGATGGGTTGTCACGGCATGGAACCGCTCCGACGCCGTTTTCGAAGGCCTCGCCGGTATTGGCCGGGTGGGCACCGTTGCCGGGCTCCGGGGCGAACCAATAATCATTTTCATGCTCCCCGATTTGCCCTTCATTGAGGCTGCAGCAGAAGGCTTGTTCGATGCCTGGCGGTCGGAGCCGCCCCAGCCCGGGACCGCCGTCGTTATTATGAGCAGCGTTTCTCCAACGGATGTCCGCCAGTTCGGCGAACGAGTCCATCAGGCCAGCGACGGAAATGCCGTAGTGATTGACGCGCCAGTGAGTGGCGGCACCACCGGGGCCGAAAGCGGAACTTTGGCCATTATGGCCGGGGCGTCCGAAGCGGACTTTGAACGGCTTCAGCCACTCTTTGAAACCATGGGAACAACGGTGCGCCGGATGGGCCCACTGGGATCGGGCTCGCTCGCCAAGGCCTGCAATCAACTGATCGTCGGAACCACGACGGCGGCACTTGCCGAGGCTGCTGAGCTTGCCGAGCGCTCCGGTATGGATGTTGCCGCGCTGTATGAAGTCCTCGCAGGAGGGTTGGCCGGAAGCCGGGTGTTGGACGTCGTCGGGCCACGCTTGGCAGCAAAGGACTATGCGCCCACCGGACCAGCCAAATTCATGCACAAGGATCTTGCCTTCGTGGTCCAAAGCGCCGAAGCTGTGGGCTCCCCGGTACCTATGGCCTCTGCGGCCATCCAGCTCTACGGCGAGCTCAAACGTCAAGGACTTGGCGATCAGGACCTCGCCGTCGTTCGCCAGGCAATTGCCAATCTTTCCCTCTCCACGGCTGACAACTAACTGCCGGCCCTGACCAACAAACTTGTCCAGACAAGAAGGAATGCAAAAAGAAACATGAGTGGACTATTTGATCTGAGTGGACACGTCGCGTTGGTGACGGGTTCGAGCCGGGGGATTGGCAACGCCCTGGCCCGGGGCCTCGCCGACGCCGGAGCAACTGTAGTGCTCAACGGCATCACCACGGGACGGCTTGAAGCGGCCCATCAGGCCATGGCTGCCGACTATCCTGCGGGAAGGGTCCACAGCCGGGCGTTTGATGTGACGGATGCGGCTTCAGCCGCTGATGGCGTCGCGTGGATCGAGGCCAACGTTGGCCCGTTGGAGATCCTGGTCAACAACGCGGGTATCCAGCACCGTGTTCCCATGCTTGAGTTGGATGTGAAGGACTGGGACCGGGTGATCAGCACGGATCTGACCAGCGCGTTCCTGGTGGGCCGGGAAGCGGCGCGGCATATGATTCCCCGGGGCCGGGGGAAGATCATCAACATCTGCTCGGTCCAGACCGACCTTGCCCGGCCGACGATTGCCCCGTATGTGGCGGCGAAGGGTGGGCTGCGTAACCTGACCCGGGCGATGACGGCTGAGTGGGCCGCTTCGGGGTTGCAGATCAACGGCATCGCCCCGGGGTACATCCATACGGAAATGACGCAGAACCTGGTCGATGATGAGGCGTTCAATTCCTGGATCCTCGGCCGGACACCGGCCCAGCGGTGGGGCACGGTCGCTGACCTGGCCGGGCCTGTTGTGTGGCTGGCATCCCAGGGGTCCAATTTCGTCAATGGCCAGACGATCTTCGTTGATGGCGGAATGACGGTGGTGGTCTGATGGGCATCACCCTCCCGGCCTCCGGCCCCGCTGTCGTCGCCCATGGCAAAGGGGACTTGCGGATCGAAGACATCCCCCTGAAGGCGCCGGCGCCGGATGAGTCGATCGTGGAGATCGCCTACGGCGGGATCTGCGGTTCAGACCTGCATTATTGGCTGCATGGTGCCGCCGGGGAGTCCATCCTGAAGGCCCCGATGGTCCTGGGCCATGAAATTGTCGGGGTCGTCATCGAGCAGGCAGCCGATGGCAGCGGCCCCGAACCTGGCACCCGTGTGGCCGTGCACCCGGCAACGCCGGGCCCGGGCGCGGCACGGTACCCCGAAGAGCGGCCCAACCTCTCCCCGGGCTGCACGTACCTGGGCAGCGCGGCACGCTACCCGCACACCGACGGCGCTTTCAGCCGCTACGCCACCCTTCCCTCCCGGATGCTCCGTGCCCTGCCGGAAACCCTGGATCTGCGGACCGCGGCGTTGGTGGAGCCGGCCAGTGTGGCCTGGCATGCCGTCGCCCGGGCCGGTGACGTCGCGGGAAAGACTGCCATGGTGATCGGCAGTGGCCCGATCGGTGCCCTCGCGGTCGCTGTCCTCAAGCGCGCCGGAGCGGCCCGGATTGTGGCCGTCGATATGCATGACAAGCCCTTGGAGATCGCACGCGCCGTGGGTGCCGATGCCGTCTTGAAGGGCGACGACGCCGAGGCCATCGCGKCTGTGGAGGCCGACGTCGTYATCGAGTCTTCCGGCAGCCACCACGGCCTTGCCTCGGCCATCAAGGGAGCCACCCGCGGCGGSAAAGTAGTCATGGTGGGGCTGCTGCCCTCCGGGCCGCAGCCGGTCTTCATCTCCCTGGCCATTACCCGTGAGCTGGRACTGYTGGGATCCTTCCGGTTCAACAACGAAATCGATGACGTCATCGCAGCGTTGGCCGACGGATCMTTGTTCGTGGAYCCCGTGATAACGCACGAGTTCGACCTCGCCCACGGCCTCGAGGCATTCGACGTAGCCAGGAACTCAGCCGAGTCCGGCAAAGTCCTGCTGAACTTC
>NZ_JBFTIL010000040.1:0-13275 GCF_056394745.1 Paenarthrobacter sp. 10N417 | reverse complement strand
ACCGAAGGCTCTCCTCCCAACTGCCCAGGACCTTGCCCTCCACATTGGCAAGCGTCACACTCCCACGCATATTGGTAGCGAACGTCGCCAACTTCAACCGATTCTCATCATTCAAAACCGGTGTTGACCACTTGTCCACACGAACATCCACCGCCTCCGAAGGCACGCTCAACATCTCTTCCGTCCTCGCTGACAAGACTCCACCTCGACTTAACTCATCGTGCGCAGCGCCCGAAACAACCCAGACAGCCACACAACCCAATATTTATGAATACGATACCATAGCAGCATTGAATACGATACGTGAACGAGGGGCCTCATAGAAGCCTGTGCGTAGCTGCAGTCGTTGCCTAGTAGGAAATCTCCGGGATGGCCTTCAATGGATTCGATTCCAACTTGTTTGCATCCGATTTCATAGTTGACTTCCCGAGTCCGCTCCAACCGTTCACCAAAGAGCCTGTTACCAGCACGATTGCTGACTATTTCAAAGAATCTGCTCTTAAGGTCAAGTGGCACCTCGTCGGCCGTGACGCTATTTACTCCGAGCACGTGGGCCTCCCGGCCGACCATGTAATGCTGCACCACGTCTTGGACCCGTAAATCGTACTGACCTCGGATGCCACCGCCACGGCGAGGTTCCGGTTCGAGAGCCACCACTGTTCCCGGCCGGGCCACCGGTGAAATATATGCACAATTTTGGCGCGTACCACGAGACGTACATCCGCAGGGAAGACGGTGATTGGTATATCAAGACCTTCAGCTGGATACCCGCCGATAAGCCGGATGTGAAGGTGAGCCCGATGCCGAAGATGGGCGTTGGTTCACCCTGGAACCGCTTCGAACTGACCGACGTAGGGATACCAGCGGAGTATGTCCGCGACCTGAGCGAACTCGTGAAGGCCGCCAACTCATCGACGTCACCGGCACAAGCAAAGTATCAACGCACCCCATCTCAGCAATGGTTCTAGGAATTGCTGAAGGAGTATGGGAAAAGACAGACGCATTCTTGCGTGAGCGCATGGTCCGAAACGAGCCACTTGCGTGGTGCCGGCTCTTCAGCACAAGCTCGTTCGCATGAAACAGAACATCGAAGCAGGACGAACGATGACTCTGCATGGCGGACGCGGCTACCAGCGCTCAGAAGGCATTGAGATCTATCTGCGTGACGCAGCCGGGCTCCTGATCGGGGAATGTACCCCAGACATGCACTACTCAACGGTCGCGAACCTCCTTCAGATGCCAAGCGCACTGCCCGGGTCACCCTAAGCCAGACCTCACTGCTTAGCAGTGGGAGTAACTCATCCGGGCTGTACAAAATCCAGGGAGAAGGACTGTCAGCGTCTACCCCGCTCACGATGAGCCTCGCCGATCAGCTGTTTGCCATCGAGCAGATCAAGCCAGTCCAGAACAAGTACGCTTCCGGTGCAGACCAGAAGAAATGGGATGACCTTGCTTCGGTAGTCGCACCCATCCGGCGTCCACGTCTCTTCGGCCAGGTACCGATCACACCCATGCTGAGCGTGTTCACCGCGTTTTTGGCCTTCCGGTGAGTGGCGATCAGCGCATTATTTGGCAAGTCGATTCTGGGACACCTCCCATGGCAAAACGCCCCCACATGCGCGGCGAGCCACACATCCAGGCCCATGTCCCTAAACCGGCAGAACACGCATGGCCTCACGACCGCCGCGGAATCGGGCATATTCTTTTCGGCCCAAACCTTGGTCCGGCCGTCCGGGAAGAGGCCCGCCAGCTCGCCATCCGACATCGCATCAAGGCGCAGCGGCGTAACGCGGCGCCCTTGATGGCCTTCTGCGCCGTTGACACGTCCTGGTGGGAGCAGCCAACCGCCTCAACGATCTGCCGATTGTCAGCGGTGGTCGAAAAGTGAGCCATTTCGCGGGCGGCGGTATTCAGCGGTCGTTGCACCGGTTCATGGTTGTAGCGCGGGTGAATTCATCCTATAGCCAGGTGCTCCATGGGACTCTGCCAACCCAACACTTCGCGTGGCCGATGGTTGAGTGCAGCGGCGACCCTGATGAGGTGTTCGGGGCTGTGGACGCCCAGATCTGCTCCTTTCGGGAACTATTGGGGAGTAGGCCATTCTGGTCTCGTTTGAGGCGTGCAGCGGAGGGCTCGGTGCGTCACAGAAGTACACCGGGATAAGTGACTGAGGGCTACTGAGGTGCCATACGGAGCGCTCCGTCCATGCGCACCGTTTCGCCGTTGATGTAGTCGTGCTCGGCGAGCATCATTACGAGTTGCGCAAACTCGTCGGGTCGCGCGAGCCGCTGGGGGAAGGGAACTCCCGCGGCGAGCCGCGCCCTGTAGTCGTCAGCCACGGTAGCCAGCATCGGGGTGTCTACTATGCCGGGGGCAATCGTGTTCACCCGGATTCCGGACCGTGCAAGGTCTCGAGCGGCCACGATTGTCATCGCGGCGACTCCACCCTTCGATGCTGAGTATGCGATCTGTCCAATTTGGCCTTCGAACGCCGCAACGGACGCGGTGTTGACGATGAGGCCGCGCTGGCCGTTTTCATCCGCAGATTTTTCGCACATTTTCTCGGCAGCGAGGCGCATCACGTTGAATGTGCCAACGAGGTTAATATCGATTGTTCGCTGAAACATCGCTAGATCGTGGGTGCCTTTAGATGACAGGATCCGTGCGGCCGGTCCGATCCCCGCGCAATTGACAGCAAGGCGAAGAACGCCATTTCCGACAGCATCGAGCGCCGCCCTCACCTCATCCTCGTTCGTAACGTCCGCGGCTACGTATGTCAGTCGATCCTTGCTAGGAGCCTGTTCGATAGAGGAAGGCAAATCAATGCCTACCACAGTGGCGCCTCTCGCGAGGAGAGCATTCACAGTTGCCGCGCCCAGTCCGGATGCAGCTCCCGTCACCAGCACGGTTGCGTCTTTTAGTTCCACGATTCTCCTTCGACTTAAATCATCAATCACATGTGTTGGGCATCTGCGACAGACTCCCGGTGCTCAGTTCACGTCAAGCTACGGGAGGTGTTCGATTCCTGTTCGCGGAATAGCGCAATCATCTCGGCCGCGCCGGCGCGGAAATCGGTCTGCGGTATCACGCCCAGATCGCGTTGAGCCGCACTGCCGTCGATGAGCGCCGTTTCCCAATCTCCGGAAGTGGATTCGTGGGAGATATGCGCACCAGGAACCAACTCTTGAAGTGTGTGAATCACATCATTCCAGGTGATCGTCTCCACTACCGGGGCGTTGTAGAGCGACAGCGGTGTGGAGGGACCGACCATGGCCGCCACAAAGGCGCGGGCCATGTCAGCGTTGTAGATCAGCTGGATCCGACTCGACAAATTTTTGGTCTGGTTCAATACGGCGGGACGGCCCAGTGCCACATCACGGATCATTGAGTTGAATCCCCCCATGCCGCCCGTGTAGCGGCCCATCCCGTATGCGAGAACAGGTCGGATACCTACTACATCCAGGCCGAAGAGATCCCGATAGGCGTCAGCGGTGATTTCAACAGTCCTCTTGCTGGCGGCGTACAGATGCATTGGTGACGTGGGTGAGTCCTCCGTTGCCAGCGAGTCTCCATACATCCTCTGCGGCCCCAAGACGGAGACCGTACTGGCATAGCAAACACGCTCCATGTCCAGGGCTACAGCTGTATCTAGGACATTTCCAGAACCAACAATATTCACGTGGATTGTTCGCATCGGATTCGCATTGGACTCAACCGCCAGGTATGCCGCCAGATGAAGCACTCGAGTGACATTCTCGCGTCGAGCGAGTTTCATCAAGAAGGAGAGATCAGTAATGTCACCCTCTACTACCACAACGTCGTCAATGACATCCGCGATATTGGCCCTGTTGACTTTGAAGTCCAGCGCGACCACCCGATGGCCTAGTCCTACAAGCTGTCGCACGACTTCCGCACCGATCTGCCCAGTGCCACCCGTGACGAGAATACTGTCCGTCAACTAAAGACTCCCTTGTTGTATGCAGGAACTGCCGCTCGGCAGCACCCGTCAATTCGGTGCTTCGTTCAACCTCTTAGTCCCGTCCAGCCAAGACCGGTTTGCCGCGCGTATGAACCGTCGCCTCGCCTGGATCCACTCGATACGTGCTTGATACTGCGATGGACTGTGTGTCATCCGCTCAATTTCGTAAAGAGCCGTTCACCATTGAGAGTTCTTATCGACGCGATTAGTAGCCTGACAGAGGCGCCGAACCATTGAGCGTCTGTGGGACGACCAACACGCTACCCTGTCTTGAATACGATGTCAATCACTCAGGAACCTGCACCCGTGGGTTTCTGAGACGGCGAACACCGAAGGCAACCGAGACTTTGAATACGATGTCAAAGCGCTAGTCGTTAGATGGTCTCGCATAATCAGGGCTGATCGAACACGAAAGTGTAGGTCGCATCCTGATTTGGCCAACCGTGACGAACGACGTCGTGATGTCGTGCGTGAGGTGGCCGGGGAAGTCGGGCACGAATCAGCCACAAACTTGACAGGTGCGAACATTGCGCGGAGTCGGAGGACCGGCTTTTCGATGGGCACGCAGATCGAAAAGCCGGTGATCAGTCTGAGGGACGTCACTAGTTCATTTTGCATGTCCACCTTGTATTTGGCCCCGGTGCGGCAAGATAGCAGCAGGAGCTGCCCTGGTCCCCTTGCCGGAGGTGCGGCACCGAGGCTGTTGTTTACTCCGGCGCAGAAGCTTGATCATTTGGACGCGTACGAGGCTGCCTGCGAACGCGATCAGGGCGGGACCTACCTGCGGGAGCAGGGCCCGTAATCATCTCTGATCCCAGAGTGGCCCCGACTGCGCGAGCAGGGGTCCTCAAGGGCAAGAAGCCCACCGAGAAAGTGCAAGCTTACCGCGCAGCAAGCCAAAATCGCCCGTACACGCGGGCGTGGGTGAGCGAACGCAAGCTGCCCCGGACTGAACCGCGTTGACAATCATGGAAAAAGCACGGCAGCTCTTGGAAGACATCTCCGAGGAGGAGGAGCAGCAGCCCTGGTTCAACAAGCGCTAGTAGGTACCTGCGTAACCCGACATTTGCCGGTATCGCTACCCGTGCAGCCCAGGCCTGACTGGAGTCGCGCGCCGCGGTGCCACCCGCCGTCAATCTGCCCCGGCTCCCGCACTCGCAAATACTTCGATCGCTACACGATCGATATCCCCTCCCGTATTTCGTCGGCATCCACGGCCTGCCGCAGATGGCCCATGCCGAACACAGGACGTCGACGACGTCCAAGACCGTAGCCGCGTTGCTGGCCGACATGGAAGTCACTCTCTCGCACTCAAGGCCGCGAGCCAGCATTGATAGCCCGTACGGGGGCGTAGTTCAAGACCCTCAGATACGCCCGGCCTTCCCGGAGCGGTTCTGCTCCCTCCGCGACGCCCGGGAATTCATAGCCGGCTTTGTGGACTGGTGAAGGGCCTGCGCACCGCCGCAGATGGCACTACGGCATCGCCTTCGGCAAGGCCGTAGAAAGGACGGAAAATATGACGCCCGCGCGGCGAAGGACGAGGACGCTAGCCAAAACGACGGTCCCAAACTCCTCGCCCGATGCCGGTGGACCAGCCGGCCCTCCGAAAACCAGAAGCGGAACAAGCAGCCTAACGCCCACCGAACGCAAATCCGTGACAAATATCGCCCCGGAGAGCAAGCCAGCAAGCCCTTTCTCGCGACGATTCTTGAATACGTACGCCATTAGACACCGAGGAACACTGTGTTGGGCAGGTTTCGACGCTAGTATCTGTGTTGTGACCATTACAAGTGAAAAAGCCATATTAACGAGCAGAGACATCGCGCGGCTGAGCGGCGTGTCGCAAAGTACAGTGTCGCGCGTCCTGAGCGGGCACCCGAATGTCTCGGCGAAGACCCGTGCCGCGGTCACGGAGGTCCTTAATCAAACTGGGTTTGTGCCTAACGCCTCTGCTCGAGCAATGCGTACCCAACGCTCAAGGTCGATCGGGGTCGTCGTGGCTACGCCGGTCAACTTGTACTCCCTGGAAGTGATGGGGCAGGTGCACGAACACGTGTCCAGTCACGGACTCCGTTTGAGTGTATGGCTGGCCAATGCTGACGGTAGCGCCCCGGATGCCTTGCAGGCGCTGCGTGAGCGGTCCGTCGACGGCCTGATCTACACCACAGCAGTCGATAACATGCCGGAGCTTGAGGCCGATATAGATGCCGGTGCACCGATCGTGCTCATGGGGCGCACGATCCGCGGCGTGGCAACGGACACGGTGGCCGGAGCGAACGTCCAAGGCGGCGGCCGGGTAGCTGACTACCTGATCCAGAATGGTCGTCGTAATATCGCGTGGGTAGGGGGTCGAGCGTTCAGCCCAGGGCGTGAAATCGAGCAAGGTTTCCGGAAGCGTCTAGCGAGCCTCGGCTCCCCCATAGACGAAAGTCGTGTCTTCTACGGAGACCTTTTCTACGCTTCCGGCGAGGAGGCAGTCGAGCACCTTTGGAATAGCAAGCGCAAACCCGACGCGATCTTCTGCGTCAATGATCTCGTCGCCTACGGCGTACTCGACGCCGCTCGCAAGGCTGGCATACGTGTTCCGGAGGACCTCTGGGTGATCGGGTACAACGACATCCCGATCTCGGGCTGGGCTGCGTACGACCTAACCACGGTATATCAGCCGATTACAGACATGGCGCGGATAAGCGTAGAGCTACTCCTGCAGCGGATTGAGGGAACACAAGGGCCTTCTCCACAGCGGCGACGGCTCGAGGGGAAGCTCATCGTTCGAGGCTCCACCGCCCACGTGCCAGCCGAGTCGCAGTAGATGTGAGGCGTGCGCGAGCAGCAGCCCTCGTCGACTGACCTACCGGAAGTCAGAGCGCTGTGGTGCACCGGTCGGGTCAATTACTCGTATCAATGCACAGCGGCGATACTCTCATGCAGTCTTGGCTAATGCGAACGTTCGCTAAATCGCTTGGAGCAGGCTCGGGAATGCGTGCGCGCCCAGACTGCTCAAGGCTGCCGTGACACGGTCCAAACCGGCGAACGTCGTCTGGGCCGAGACGCATCGCGTGGATCAACTCTTTTGCCGCTTGCGCAGACGGCATCGAAGCCTGTTTCTTCGACGAGCGACATGGCTGTTCCCGTTCGTCTTCGTAGACTACGGCAACGGGGATTGCAACGCGAGCGGAATGACCCCCTGGAGTTGCCTTGGAGGCAAACGAGCCAGTCGAGATGGCGTTCCCAGCCTTCGTTATCGGCTGGCTGAACTGGGTGCTGACCTAATCGTTCTCTCCACCTATCCGTCGTCCAGTGCCGCGATGTTGCCGTCGCGATGCGGGTAGTAGTTTGAAATGTCGATGATCACGGCACGTTCGGGAGCATGCTGGACGAGGATCTTGATGTCCAGTATGCGACCAAACGGCACCGATGTGATGCAGCACAAGCTGCTGCATCCGCAGAGCATGGAAGCCGAGTCGAGGTGAGGGGCCAACCATCTATTAGGGCGGACCCCTTACACATCGACGAAACCCCTCTGCCTGTACCGATACGAGACACTGGGTTCTCTTCCATTGGACGTCCACTGCGCTGCCTGCGTGGCGAATGCCGGACGGGTCCCGGTTCCAAAATTTCTAGCCGAAGCCGCAAGCGGCGCGGAACAGGAAACCGCACATGTGTCCTCAGCGGACAAGTAGTCCGGCACAAGAAACAACGGGACGGTTCGGGTCAAATACGCTTCGCTCGCTGCTCTATTGCGTCCGAGGAAGGTCCGAGGGCCGAACAACATTGAGGGCGAATGTTGTGAAGGCGTCTTCGACCTCTGAGCGTTCCAATCGACCTCCATCACGGAACCACCGAGCGATTGAGAACAACGAATCGCAAATGAACTGCTGCGCCATTCTTGCGTCGGCTTCATAGAACACGCCGCTGCTCGTGCCGCGCTGAATTACTGCTGTCCAGCGGTTGCGGAAGTCCTCTTCCAGTCCCTTCAGCCGCTTCGACGCCCCGAGAGTGAGACTTGCTCGTTCGCTCTGAAACATGATTGCTGCCGCTGCATAATCACGCAGACTGTCAAGGGATGCCCTTATGAGCGATTGCAGTTGCTGGTCTGCAGAACTGGAATCCTCAATCCGCTCGTCGAAGCGTTTCAGCAGAACCTCGAGAAACCCGACCAAYAACCGCTCAATGACCTGCTCACGAGTCTCGGCCCAGGCACGTGCCTCGAATGCGTTCAGGCCCAGCAATTCGGCCACCTCTTCGGCGAGTTTCGCCGAAGAGTCATCCGCTGCGGTTGCACCCGCACCATTCCCTGGCGACGGGTCCGGCAGATGCACCTGCCCAAAGCGACCACGCAGGAACGTCATTGGCAACTCGTCGGACTCAACGTTGAGGTCAATTACTCTGCCGACCACGATCTCGTGATCGCCCGAGTCGAAGACCTGCTCGATCTTGCAGTCGACCCATGCGGTGACGCCGCCCAAAATGGGGGATCCGGTCGGGGCCGGCCTCCAGTCAGCACCCTCGAACTTCTTCCCATCGCGGGCGGAGAACTGACGACTCAGTTCTCCTTGGCTGGCACCTAACACGTTCACGCAGAAATAGCCTGATGATTGGATCTTTGGCCAGCTGGTTGATGACTTGGCGGGCATGAACGACACCAAGGGCGGGTCGAGGCTCAGAGAGTTAAAGGTGCCCACAACCATGCCCACGGGCCCACTACCGGCCACGTCGGCGGTAACGATGGATACCCCGGTTGGATAGTGACCGAGGACGTTCCTAAAGAGATCTCCGGCGATTGCCGGCGCTTCGTTTCCCATGAGATACCTTTCGTCGTGAAGCGATTCGAATAACGCTTCGGAGGACTAACTAGTTGGCGATAACTGGCTAGATACTTGCGCCCTCACGAACGCACCGATCTCGTCCAGTGCCTGCTGCCCTTGGGGCAGGAACGATGAGAACAGAGGCCAGACGTGCACCATGTCGGCGTACTCTTTGTAGTCGACATGCACGCCTTCGCGGCGGAGCTTGGTGGTCAGGTTGCGCGAGTCGTCCCGAAGGACTTCCGCGCTTCCCACGAGCAATAGCGTAGGCGGCAGCCAACCAAGGTCCGCCAGCATGGGAAACGCTGCCGGAGCCTCCTCAGGTCCTCTACCGTCAAGGTAGAGTCCCGCGTTTCGACGGGTACCCGTTTGCGCGCAGATCGGATCGATGCTCGCAAGCTCTTCGTAGCTGGCATTCGTGACCGTTAAATCGACGAGTGACGACACCAGCACGACGCACGAGGGAACGGGCGTCCCCACGCGATGTAGTTCTACGAGTGAACTGAGCGCCAGTCCCCCACCCGCGGAGTCTCCTATCACGAAGCATGACTGCGGCCCGACCTCATCGATGGCGGCTGCAAGCACTCGTCGCGCATCCTCGACGGCTGCTGGGAAAGGGTGCTCCGGAGCGAGGCGGTACTCGACCACGAAGACCCGCGCGTCCGTCGCCCGGGACACCTCCGCGGCAAACGCACAGTACCCCTTCGCCGAACCCATGACGTACCCGCCTCCGTGCAGCATGACACCAGTCCGACGCTCTGAAGCGCCTGCCGCTTGAACCCAGTACCCGTCTACGCCGCCATAGGTCGCTGCGGTAATGGAGGCTTCATGTCGGATGGGTAGCTGAGCGAGGACCGATTCAAATCCCTCGCGCTGTTGTTCCAAGCTCCCTCCACGCTCAGCAAACCCCTCGCGGAACATCGCCACTACCCGATCGACCAGAACGGCGGTGTCGACTTCGGCAGGTTCTGCAACTTCCTGCGCGTGTTCTGGAGCATTCGAATACCAGTACACCGGCTCGGCGATGACCACGGGCTGATCGAGATCGTCAAGTGTTACGACAATCCTCAGCGTCACGCGTGTGCCGTCGCCCTTGTTGGTCGCGTCGAGCATCGAAGCGTGAAGGCGTAGCCGCGAATTGACCGGGATCGGCCGCGTGATTCGCACGCGTTCACTGCCGTAGATCAGCGCGAGGGTGACACCCTCCACCTTGTAAATCTTGTCCATCAAGCGCGGGATCATGGACAAGACCAGGTCGGCGTGCACGAGCGTTCCGCCGAACTTGCTATTTTTCGCTCTGACGGGATCGGTGTGTATCCAGTCGTCGCTGCCGGTCAAGGCAGCAAACTCATCAATCATTGCCTGCGTTATGACGGGTCCATCGGCGCTTCCGAGGTCATTGCCGACCTGCGATGCGAACTCGTCAATGCTGGCGAACACTCGAGGGCTCATACACTCTCCTTGCTCGGTGCGTAAATGACTTTTTGTTCCTGGAGCGCCTGAGCTTCTTCAGGAGCAAACCCGATTTCGTCCAGAAGTTCCAGCGTGTCTTCCCCGAGCCGCGGCGGGCGGTATGAGGCGACCCGATCCCACGTGCTGGAGCGGTACGGTGTAGACGGCAACCAATGCGGCTCGGTCATGTCGTTATCAACCCAGGCGAAATCTCCATAACCGCGCAGTTCAGCGTCACGAACGATTTCCAGATGGGAGCGCACAGGCCCAGCAATGATGCCCGCTTCACCGAGCAGCTTCGCCCACTCCGCCCGCCCCTTCTGGGCAAAGATCGGCGCGAGAACCCCCTTGAGTTCTTTCTTATTGGCGATTCGATCGGCATTGGTGACGAAGCGGGGGTCGTCATGGATCTCGGGAATCTCCAGGAGATCGCACAGCTTCCTCCACTGATCCGGATAGTAAGCGACTACCTGCAAATATCCGTCTGCGACGCGGAACATATCCGTCGGAGCACCCAGAGCACCAGCTGTGTTGCCCCCACGTTCAACCTCTTCGCCAAAGCGGGAGGCGATGGCGAACGCAGAGCTCTGCACGTAGGTCGACACCTCGAAGAGTGACACACGTAGGTGAGCACCCACGCCGGTAGACGTGCGCTGGAGTAGAGCAGCAAGGATAGCTTGGCCGATTGCAAGTCCGGTGGCTGCATCGACGACCTGGATGCCGACCTTATATGGCTCGCCTTCCTCAGGTCCCGTAATCGCCATCAACCCGGACTGTGCCTGCAATACCGCGTCAGTGCCTGGCAAGTTCCTTCCAGCACCGTCCGGGTTATACCCGGATAACGACGTGTATACAATGCGGGGGTTCAATGCCTTTACAGCCTCGTAGCCGAAGCCGAGCCGATCCATCACCCCGGGTCGGAAGTTCTGCAGGAGAACGTCACTCGTCGCGATAAGCCTTTTGACGATTTCGCGGCCCTCGGGGGTTCTGATATCTACCGCAAGCGCTCGCTTGCCGCGGTTATACGCGGCGAAGATAGCAGGAATCCCCACTTCAGGTCCCACATTGCGCCCCAGTTCACCCTCTGGCCGTTCGATCTTGATCACCTCGGCCCCGAGGTCTGCGAGCATCACACCCGCCGAGGGACCCGCGATTAGCTGCGTGAAGTCCAGCACGCGGTGTCCAGCGAGCGGACCATTAATCATTTCGTTAGGCATTTCTCTGGAGTACCCTTTCATCGACCTTGAAAAGACGGCATGTCGTTCTTCTGGATGAACGCGTTACGCGCGATCTCGTGATCCTTTGTTGACCAGGCGTCACGCTGGCTCTCTGCCTCAAGCTGTAGCGCCTCATAGATGTCGGACGACAGACTATCGTCGAGCATGCGCTTGGTGAGACCGAGCGCAACAGTCGGACCAGCGGCAAGTTGTGTGGCAAGTTCCATTGCACGTCCGAGGACGGCGTCCGGTGCGCAGAGCTCTGTGACGAGTCCCCACTGGCTGGCTTCCTCGGCCGTCAATCGTCCCTTGATGAATGCAAGTTCCTTGGCCCTCGCTGCGCCCACCAGGCGCGGCAGCGTGTAGGACACGGCGAAATCCGGTACAAGCCCAATACGGCTGAATGCCAAGACGAAATCCGCCCGTCTCGACACCACGCGAAAATCGCAAGCAAGAGCTAAACCAACCCCAGCTCCGGCCGCCACAGCATTGACCGCTGCAATCGTCGGTTTAGCCAGCCGCAGCAAAGGCAGAACGATGGTTTCGTGCAGTTGGCGCATCGCCTTGTTCGCGGCGTCGGGAGACTGCAGTTCATCCATGCCCTTGACATCGCCTCCGGCACAAAACGCCTTGCCGGTTCCCGTGATGACTACGCAGCGAACCTCGGGCTTGGAAGCCTCGATGAGGGCCTCGCTGAGTGCGAGCTTCATCTCAGTCGTCAGAGCATTGCGGTTGCCGTCCCGCACCATCTCGATCAGAAGCACAGAATTCTGTAGCGATAGTCGAACCTGCTCGTCCGTCCGGACTGCTGAGTCGCTTCTCGACATATGGTGTTCCTCTCCATTGAAGGCTGTTGTGGCTGCACCTGGAAAGGTGCAGTTCCGCCGGGGGTTCCGACCGTCGCCGCGGGTGGCGGGGGTCGGTGTGGTGCGGGTTAGCGGCGGAGGCCGGCTTGGACCATGAGGGGCAGGATGTCGTCTTCCATCTGCTGGAGTCCCTCGTCATAGTCGACCCAGGAGATGGCCACTCCGTCGAGTCCGGCGTTGGTCAGCTCCAGCAGGGATGCGACGACCTGCTCAGGGGTACCAACAATCGTCATTGCGCCACGGCCGGCAGCGAGCCGCTCGATGGTCTTGGCGTGCTCTTCCGGATCAACGTCGAAACTATCCGAGTTGGCGGAAACCCCCGCAAGCARCTTCTCGATCGCGGCAACATCAGCGTTGTCGCGGTGCACCCAGCGGAAGTACTGCTGAGCTTCCTGCTCGGTCGGCCGACACACGATGTGCACCCGCCCGAAAACCCGCACCTCGCGACCGTGGGAGGTCAGCGCTTGCTGCTTGATCTCGGCAATCTGACGCTGCGCGGTCGCCATGTCCTGCAAGGACGCGAAAATGAGGTCGCTGTGCGTGGCGGCGAACTCGCGGCCGGGACCGGACGTGCCCGCATTCATAATCACGGGGTAGGGGTCCTGCAACGGGTGCGGGTCCGAGAACGCATCAACAGCCTTGACGTACTCACCCTCAAAATCGAACCCAGCGTCCTCGGTCCACAACCGCTTCAACAGCGTCGTCCACTCATCAGCGTAGGCGTACCGGGCCTGGTGCTCCCGCTGGGTGAGGCCGAACATGGCGAACTCCTCCGGGAACCACCCCGCCACGACATTGATCCCGAACCGGCCCCCCGACACATGATCCGCCGTCACGGCCATCTTCGCCGCCATCACCGGATGGATAATCGGAACCTGCACCGTGGCAAACGCCTGGATCCGCTGAGTCCGCGCCAACAACGCCGTCGCCCACGTGAACGGCTCAAACTCAAA
>NZ_JBFTIL010000039.1:0-18338 GCF_056394745.1 Paenarthrobacter sp. 10N417 | reverse complement strand
TCCCATCCTGATGACTTCACGGACGTTGTCTCTTGCTGCGCACTTCATCGAAGAGCAGGACCAGGGTCAGAAATGGCGTCACGTCCCCGGCAGCCAAGTCACGTACACCGGGCCACAACATCTACGCACAACCGAATAGACATCTCGTGGACCTAGACGTCATCGTTAGTGCACATCGATTGCAGACTACGAATCCAAAGAGCACGTGGAATGTGATCCCACGTGCATGCGGTACTAACTCGGCCGCGATAGCTCGGCGCAATGAGTCCGTGTCTCCCCAAACGGAGCCGGCACCCCCAGGGAGAAAATCACATGAAAACTGGCATCAAGTTCTACCCCACCGATGAGACATTTCCGCCTCTGGAGTTCGCTCGCATTGCCGAGGACAGCGGTATCGAGTCGATCTGGCTACCGGACCATTCTCACGTTCCAGTAGCTTCGCGGTTACCCGTTGACCAGAAAGTGGCTTACGGCGGCAGCGCGGATGCACGCGAGCGGCGCTTCACCGGGTCGCACTCGCCCGGGGGCTTCCCTCGCGAGTACTACCGCAACTACGATCAGCTGACGACGCTTGCGATGATGGGGGCGGTGACCTCCACCCTGCTGTTGGGGACCGGCATCTGTCTGGTCGTTCAACGCGACCCGATCTGGCTTGCCAAGGAAATCGCCACGATCGACCGTTTGACGGGCGGACGCTTCCTCTTCGGCGTCGGAGTGGGAGCGGCGTGGAACGCTGCTGAGCTCGCTAATCACGGCGTAAACCTCAAGACCCGTAACGGGCTCATGCTGGAACGCATTGAAGCTATGAAGCAAATCTGGGGGCATGAAGAAGCGGAGTATCACGGGAAGCAGGTCGACTTCGATCCCATTTTCCAGTGGCCGAAGCCAATCCAGCAGCCTCATCCGCCCATTCTGATGGGCGGTATGGGTCCGACCGTGCTGGACCGAACATTGAGTCACGCCGACGCGTGGATGCCTGGTCATAATGATAACGACTTCGATGGCCTAGGAGACCGGATCACAGAGCTGCGCGAACGGGCGGCGGCCGTCGGGAAGCCAATGGAAGTCACCCTCAACCTGGGACGGCTCGACTTCGTAGACCGATACGTTGACCTCGGTCTGGATCGAGTCGTTTATTCGCACCCTGCCTCTTCGAGTGACAGTGAGACGCGGAAATTCGTGAGAGAGCTGGGAAAAATCGCCCAGGAGCTCGACCACGGGACCCCATCGATGGCGTGATGGAGACGTAGGGCGTGCAGGCAACGATTTGAGAGACCGTCGCCCGGACGCCCGATTCTTCCCCCTAAAACCATTTGAATGCATGTAGCGAGGAGTGAAATGAGTTTCAGGATCGGCTATAAAGCCTCCGCAGAACAATTCGACCCGAGGACCCTGGTTGAGTATTCGGTTCTTGCCGAGGACATCGGCCTGGATTCGGTGATGGTTTCGGACCATTTCCAGCCGTGGCGCCACGAGGGCGGGCATGCACCCTTCGCTATGGCCTGGATGGCCGCGGTGGGCGAACGTACCAGCCGGATTGTGATGGGTACCAGCGTGCTCACCCCGACATTCCGCTACAATCCGGCGGTCGTCGCTCAGGCTTTCGCTACCCTGGGCTGCCTGTATCCGGGCCGTGTCATCCTGGGCATGGGTACCGGTGAGGCACTGAACGAGGTTGCCGTCACCGGGGACGAGTGGCCGGCGTTTAAGGAACGCTTCGCCCGGGCCCGGGAAGCAGTGGAGCTGATGCGCCGGCTGTGGACCGAGGACCGGGTCAGTTTCAACGGTGAGTACTACCGCACGGTCAATGCGACCGTCTATGACCGGCCCGCAACCCCGGTTCCGATCTATATTGCCGCTGGCGGCCCGGTGGTGGCCCGCTACGCGGGCGCGGCCGGCGATGGTTTCATCTGCACCAGCGGCAAAGGCATGGACCTTTATAGGGAGAAGCTGCTGCCGGCCGTGTTCGAAGGTGCGGCGGCCGCCGGACGGGATCCGGCCGGGATAGAGAAGATGATTGAGATCAAGCTCTCCTTCGATACGGACTATGCGCTGGCGCTGGAAAACACCCGGTTCTGGGCGCCGCTGTCACTGAGCCCGGAACAGAAAGCCGGCCTCGAGGACCCTGCGGCCATGGCAGCCGCCGCGGACGCGCTGCCCATCGAACAAGTCGCCAAGCGCTGGATCGTCGCCTCGGATCCGGAGCAGGTCATGGACCAGCTCATGCCCTACGTAGAGGCAGGGTTCAATCACCTGGTCTTCCACGCCCCCGGCCATGACCAGCAACGGTTCCTGTCCCAGTTCGCCGAACACCTCCTGCCGCGGCTGCGGGCCGTCGGCGCCAGCAGCGGCCCGTTGGCTGCCAGCGGACGGGGGACGCTGTGAGCGGCGCTAGGCTGAACCTGCAGCAAAGCCCGGGGCTGGAGGGCCCGGTGTGTGAAACGCGAGACGCGTGCGACCATTGGTTCGAAGGTCCAACATGGCCGCATCCTGGGTTCTGAATCCTGCGCCCCTCACTGATGCTCTCGCTCGTCTCGAACACACGGGCGGGACAGACCTTGCCGGAGCCACGGCGCTCTTCGGAGCTCGAGGCAACAACCTCGACCGGTTGCTGACTGTTGCGTCGCGGCTCCGCGACGAGGGCCTCGCTCGCGCTTCCCGCGAGGGCATCATCACGTATTCGAAGAAGGTGTTCCTCCCCGTCACGCAGCTTTGCCAGGACCGCTGTCACTACTGCGTCTTTGTCGAGACGCCGGGGGGCCTGCTGAAGAAGGGGATACCCACCTACCTGTCCCCGGAAGAGATCCTTCGCATCGCTCGCCAGGGCGCATCGCTCGGCTGCAAGGAGGCGCTCTTCACCCTCGGCGACCGCCCTGAGAACCGCTGGCCGGTTGCGCGGCAGTGGCTCGAGGACCACGGTTACGCCTCGACCCTCGACTACGTCGGTGCGATGGCCGAACTCGTGCTCACCGAGACCGGCCTTCTGCCGCATCTCAACCCCGGAGTCATGTCGTTCGCCGAGCTGCAGCGGCTCCGCCCCGTCGCCGCGTCGATGGGCATGATGCTCGAGACCACGGCCACGAGGCTTTGGAGCCAGCCCGGGGGAGTGCACTTCGGGTCCCCGGATAAGGATCCTGCTCTGCGGATGCGGGTGATAGACGACGCCGGCCGCTCCCGGATCCCGTTCACCACCGGGGTCCTTCTCGGCATCGGGGAGAACGACGCCGAGCGCGCCGACGCCCTCTTCGCCATCCGGGCGTCGCACCAGCGGTACGGCCAGGTGCAGGAGACCATCGTCCAGAACTTCCGCGCGAAACCGCGCACCGCGATGCAGAACGAGTCAGACCTCGCCCTCGAGGAGTACGCAGCCGCGGTCGCGGTCGCCCGGATTGTCATGGGGCCCGACCACAGCATCCAGGCGCCCCCGAACCTCAGCGAACTCCCTGAACTCCTGCTGCTGGTGCGCGCAGGCATCGACGACTGGGGCGGCGTCAGCCCGCTCACGCCAGACCATGTAAATCCCGAACGACCCTGGCCCGAACTCCAGACGCTTGCCGAGCTGACGGCGCAGGCCGGATTCACCCTGCGCGAGCGGCTCACCGCACACCCGGCCTACCTGCAGGATCCAGAAACCTGGCTGGATGCGCGCATCGCCCCCGCCGTTACGGCTCTCGCCGATCCGGTGTCCCTGCTCGCCGACGAGGGCGCAGCGGTGAGGCCCTCGACCCCCGGTGCGCGGGGCCCGCGTCCGCGGTCGGAAGGCCCAGCCACCGTTCTTGTCGCCGCCACCGCTCCTCCCGTCGATCGCGGCGTGACCGTCGGTCTGCCACGCCGCGCCGACCCCACCATCGTCTCCGCCCTCGCCAGAGCCTCGAATGACCCGGCCTCGCTGACGGACGCAGACTACTGCTCCCTCCTTACCGCCCGTGGTGAAGACCTCGACGCTGTAGCCGCGCTGGCCGACGAAGTCCGCTCGGCAGCAGTCGGTGACACGTTGACCTACGTCGTCAACCGCAACCTGGACTCGTCGCTCTACAAAAAGAGTCTCACAGACGACATCGTCCGGCGGCTGGTCGAGGAGGCCGTTACGCTTGGTGCTACCGAGATCTGCGTCCAGGGCCCAATCGACCAAGCGCTGCCAGGTACGGCCTACCGCGACCTGGCTCGGGCTGTCCGCGCAGCCGGGCCCAATCTGTCACTCCATGCATACCGCCCGACGGAGGTGCTGGACGGGGCGCGTCGGATGGGTGTTAGTGTCGAGGTTTTCCTCGAAGAACTGCGTGAGGCAGGCGTGACGAGCGTTCCCGGTACGGGCGCCCGGATTTTGGACGACGGCGTGCGCGCGCTGCTGAGCGAGCGCACCGATCCGCCCGTCGGCGAGTGGATCCGGCCCCTCATGGCCGCTCACCGGGCAGGTCTCCGGTCAACGGCGACGATCGTCTATGGTCACGTCGAGACGCCCGCGCAAATCGTTGCTCACCTGCGTCGACTGACCCGGATACAGGACGAGACAGGCGGGTTCTCGGAGTTCATCGCCATGCCGTATGTGCCGTTCGACGTGCCCTCGCGAGTGCGGGCGGTGGCCGGTGAAGGTCCTGGCCTCGAAGCCTCGCGGGCGCTCCACGCAGTCGCGCGCCTGATGCTGCACGGCCGGATCAACCACGTACAGGCCGCGTGGACCAAGCTCGGCTTCCACGGTGCAAAGGCCGTACTCGCCGGGGGAGCGGACGACTTCGGCGGTCTGCTGCTCGACGGTGTGATCTGGCCGGAGGCCGGCGCCGAGGCGTACCGCGAGGCGACGCCGCGCGACGTTCAGCGGATCGCGACCGCTCTTGGCCGCGAGGCGGGGGAACGCACGACGAGTTACGCACTGGTCCAGAGGGGCTTGGCGTGATCCTCGTTAACGCTGGGACGGGCACGGGTCTGCGAGAGATCGCGACAGGGGTCACACTGCTGCCCCTGGAAGGAATCGACCCGGTCATCATCGCGGTCGGCCCGGCCGGCCTGGATCCCGACCTTGACGCAGCACTGCCGTTATTGACGCGGYGGCGTCAGGTCTTCGTGGCGGACGCGGACGTCCGGACGAGTGAGCTGCCCGGCCGTTTCGCGCTCCTCGTTGGGCCGGTCTGCGAGACGCCCCTCATTGCTGACGCGCGTGTCTCTGCCCTGATCGTATTGGGCTCCGCAGCGCCGGCGCCGGATGTCCGTTGCCCTGTCCTCGTCATCGCGCCGTTGGGGTTGTCTGCGGCCAATCCGGCAACCGCGGACGTGCGCTTCGCCGAGGCGGGGCATCCCGCTGAGCAGGCGTATCTCATCGACGCGTTCCTGCGCGAGCCTCGGCGATACCCGGCCCACAGCACGATACCGCGAGCCCGGCCGTGACTGAGGCCAACGACACCCGGACCGTCCGCTCCGAAGCAGCGGTCAACGCTGACGCCTGCCGCGCGAAAACCGCCGCGGAGCCCGTTGATACGGTCATCATTGGTGCAGGCTTTGCCGGCCTCGGTGCCGCGATCCAGCTCGCGCGCTCGGGCAAGCAGTCGTTCGTCGTCGTAGAGCGCGGTGCCGACGTCGGCGGCACCTGGCGCGACAACGTCTACCCGGGCGTCGCTTGCGACATCCCGTCACAGCTCTACTCGTTCTCGTTCCGGCCGCGTACCGACTGGAGCCGCTTCTATTCTCCCGGCGGCGAGATCCTCGACTACCTACAGGAGGCCGCCCGCGAGGAGGGCATCCTCCCACACCTCCGCTTCTCGTCAGACGTGCTCGCGCTCGACTGGGACGATTCCACCATGACCTGGACGGTCCTGACTACGCGCGACGTCTACTGCTGCCGCTGGGTGATCGTGGCGACGGGTCGGCTCTCTGAGAAGCGGATGCCCGACGTGCCGGGCCTGGACTCGTTCGCTGGCCCGGTGTTCCACTCGTCCGAGTGGCCGCGCGATCTCGATCTTGCGGGCAAGCGGGTCGGGCTCGCCGGAAGCGGCGCCTCCGCTGTGCAGATCCTGCCGCGCATTGCCGCGGTGGCCGACGAAGTTGTTCTCTTCCAAAGGAGCGCGGCTTACGTCGTTCCCCGTAACGACTACGCCTACACCGAAGGTGAGAAGGCCAGCTGGCGAGCCGACCCCGACTCCTTGGCGACACTCCGCAGTCGAATGTTCTGGGACGCCGAAGCGGGTTTCGCAGCACGGCTCGGCGCCGCTGGTCCACTCGCCGCGCTCCGGGACCGCGCGCGACGGCACCTCGAGGCGCAAGTCCCCGACTCAGCCCTCCGCCGGGCGCTGACACCCGAATACGAGGCCGGTTGCAAGCGCGTTCTGCTATCGGACGATTACTACCCGGCCCTCATGAGCAAATCGGTGCGCCTAGAGCGATCGGCGCTCACCGCCGTCGAAGGCAGCCGGGTAGGGGCTGCCTCGGGAGCGGCCTATGAACTCGATGCGCTCATCCTAGCGACCGGCTTCCACTCCACCCGGCCGCCGATCGCGCACAGGATCCGAGGCCGCGACGGCCGCACCCTCGACGCGGCCTGGTCCCACGGAATGGTCGCCTACAACTCCACCACAGTGGCTGGCTTCCCGAATCTCTTTGTCATTGACGGCCCAAACGCCAGCCTCGGTCACAACTCGGCCGTGCACATGATCGAGTCGCAGATCGCGTACGTTCTCGAGGCCATGCGGTATCTGCGCAGCCGCGCCGTGCCGGCGTTCGACGTGCGGCCGGAGCGCCAGGCCTGCTACGTCGCCGAAATCGACCGCATGGCTGAGAACACCGTCTGGCTCACCGGCGGCTGTCGCAGCTGGTACGTCGACGAGCGGAGCCGCAGGCTGACCCTCCTATGGCCGGACACCGCCTCGGCGTTCCGCGAGCGGCTCGCCCGGTTCGACCCTGCCGACTACGACATCGGGATGGTTGCTCATGACTGACGCCTGGACCATTGTCGTACCGGTGAAGGGCACCGCGACCGCGAAGTCCCGTCTGGGAGGCGATCCTGGCCTTGCTCGGGCGATCGCCCTCGATACCGTGGAAGCCGCGCTGCCGGTGGGCCACCTTATTGTCATCACCGCCGAAGCCGCTGCCGTCGATTTTCGCGCCCTCGGCGCAGAGATAGTGCCTGATCCAGGACAGGGGCTATCCGCAGCCGTGCTCCAAGGCATCGCTGCGGCGGGTCCCGGCCGGGTCGCAGTGCTCCAGGGCGACCTGCCAGCAGTCACCTCGACCGAACTCGAGGGCGCCCTGCGGCTCGCCTCAGCCGTTGAGCTGGCATTCGTTGCAGATGCCGCTGGAACCGGGACAACGCTTCTCACCGCCCTCGACCCGGGACGACATCGCCCCGCGTTCGGCGAAAATTCGCGCGCTGCGCACATAGTCGCCGGTTACGTCGAGCTCTATATCGACAAGACGTCAGGGCTGCGGTCCGATGTCGACATCTGGGCCGACCTCGAGCGGCTCGCCGGACGGCTCGGCCGACGGACCGCCGAGGCTCTGGAGTCGATCAGACAATCGGCGCGTTGAGCAAGTAGCGGACAAGACCGGCTCCGCACGAGACGAAAGGTTTAATAATGACCCTGCCCACTCATCAATGCCACATGCTCGACCAAGTGTCGTCCTGTGGCACGTCGGAAGGGATAATTCGAGAAGTATGGAACACGCTACTCTTGGTAAATAGCGGACTGTGTTCTGATGGGATTTGAGATGAATCAAAGTAATCTGGCGAGCATTGGAACGCGCGAGCCGCCGGACCCTCCACAGCAATTTGCCGTCGTTGGGATCGACGGAATCGGTGAGATCGTCGCCGGCGATGACCTCTTGGTGCTCGTTGGAAACGCCATCGAAGATGAGATTTCCGCAGGCGATATCGTCGTAGTGACCAGCAAAATAGTTTCAAAGGCTGAAGGGCGTTCTCTGCGGGCAGACAGCCGTGAAGATGCCATCACGGCCGAAACTGTACGGCTGGTCGCTAGCAAAGCACACCCCGGCGGTGTGACCCGAATTGTTCAGAACAAGCTGGGATTGGTGCTCGCCGCCGCCGGTGTCGACGCGAGCAACACGCCTGATGGCACAGTGCTGCTCCTGCCCGAGGACCCGGATGCGTCAGCGCAGGCGCTCTGCACCGGGTTGCGCCGGCGATTCGGCTTCGACTTAGCAGTGCTCATAACCGACACGCTAGGCCGCCCTTGGCGCCTGGGGCAGACCGATTTGGCAATCGGTGCCGCGGGAATGGCAGTAACCCATGACTTACGAGGCACGCGGGACGACTTCGACAGGCCGATGGATGCAACCATCACTGCGGTGGCGGATGAAATAGCAGGTGCAGCGAATCTGGTGCTCGGCAAGACCTCACGCAGGCCGGTCGCCGTGGTCCATGGCCTGGGCCATCTCATTCGGCCGATCCAGGAGTCTGGAGCCCGGACCCTGATTCGCGCTGCAGAGGATGACTTGTTTCGCCTGGGATCGGCCGAAGCACATCTGGAAGGATTCCAAGAGGGCTTCGCGGCAGGACAACGATCCCCCGTGGAATCCTCCAGCATCACAGACGGCGGTGCTACCGCATGAGGGTCACGGTGCTGGCCGGTGGTGTGGGTGGGGCGCGATTCCTGCGTGGGCTGCGCCACCATCTGCGTCAGGTAGCGCCGGATGGTGCCGGGGGAACGACGGCGGAAATCACCGCGGTAGTCAACACGGGTGATGATATGTGGCTGACTGGGCTGCGCGTCTGTCCCGATCTGGACTCGGTGATGTATGCCCTCGCCGGCGTTAACGATGAAGCGAGGGGATGGGGGCGGGCCGGTGAAACGGAGCGCGTTAGTGCCGAGCTGACAGCTTATGGTGTGGGCTGGCCATGGTTCACTCTCGGTGATCTGGACCTCGGCACGCACATCACCCGCTCGCATCTGCTGCGGACCGGGCAGCCGTTGAGCCAGGTCACGCGGCGTCTGGCCTCCCGGTGGGACCTCGGGATGGAGCTGCTGCCCATGAGCGATGAGGAAGTGGAAACCCAGGTCGTGTTGGACGGTCCCAACGCTGATCTGCCAGAGATTGTGCACTTCGAGGAATGGTGGGTCCGGCATCGTGCCCAGCGTCCAGCCCGGGAGTTTCTCCAGGCCGGGCTCTCTAAAGCCGTTCCGGCTCCGGGGGTCTTGGCGGCGATTTCCGGTGCCGATGTCGTCGTACTGGCCCCGTCAAATCCCGTGGTGTCCATCGGCACCATCTTGAATATCCCCGGCATCAGGGAGGCAATTCAGACGACGGCGGCCCCCGTCGTAGGGATTTCGCCCATTATCTCCGGTGCCGCCGTCCGGGGCATGGCGGCTGCTTGCCTGGCCGCGATCCAGGTCAGGACTGCTGCCGATGCGGTGGCAGTGCATTATGGTGCGCGGTCCTCCGGAGGCATCCTGGATGCGTGGCTGATTGACAGCGCCGATGCGGAGCTGTCGGGTTCCATCGCCGGTTCCGGGGTCCGGCCCGTTATTGTTCCACTGTGGATGAACGACGTCCAGAGCAGCGCGGATCTTGCCGCAGCGGCCTTGAAAGCTGCGTCGGCAACGGCAGACGCCTAGACTGTGGCACCAAATTCAAGGCTCAGGCTGGACGGCTATGGTGGCCCAGGCTCGACGGCCACGGCGAGACTAGCGGCCGTTACGGCTGGTTCATTGCCGAGTTTGCCACCCTAGGGGTCAGAATTTTAATCTCTGTCTTGAATATTGGGCAGCGTTCTTCATTCAGGAATTGTCGATGTGGCGGCCGGTGGTTGCCAGGGCTTGTAGCAGTGATGCCGATGGGGGCTGGTTGGCTGCTAGAGGCGCGGGAGCCGGCTGTTGCCCCCGCTGCAGAACGATGCGACTCGTTGACCGTCAGCGGTGAGCCTGTACGTGTTGTTGTGTGGCATCGTTCGATGAGTCCGTTGCGGCGCCGGCAAGGTTGTGGCTCGTTTGGTTGGTGCTTGAATCCCGGGGACTGCCCCGGCTTTTGTTGACTCGGGGTCTTAAGCCAGATCCTGATGCTCCAGCAGTTCGTGCCTGTAGTGGAGCATGAACTCATGCCTGTAGTAAAGGCCAATCCAAGGAGATGCAGAGTATTCGTCAATGCCAAAATCCTGAACCGGAACTGGTGCATGTTCAGCGCCGATGCTCTGATCTGGCACGGATGATCGGAATGCCGTCTGACTCACGCCATGGTGAGCTGCCCCGGGGTTGGGCATGATTTCTCCTCGTTTCATAGGTGTTTGGGGTTAGGACGCGCGGAGGATGTCTTCGACGCGGTGTTTGGCCTGCCGAAGAGCAGGCCGCCGAGCAACGTCGCGGGGTTCCTGCAGGTGGCGAAACCGTTGGAGAGTTCGGTGAATGCGATGCCGGCGGCGGTGGACTGGTCGCTTTCGGATGGTTTCAAGTGGAATCCTGCTGCCCAGAACCGGCGTACAGACGACGAAGTGAGGCTGCGTGACAGGCGCGAACGGAATGTTCAGCCAATAGTTTCCAGATAACTCCGCTTGGGACTCTAAGGGGCAATGTGCAAAAGCTCCTTCTGTTCGAGCGGCTTCAGGCGAAGTCGGCGTCGAGTTCACGCATGAGCTCATCCCACGCTTTCGGGTTGTCCGCCCTGGGTCGTATCAGCGCCGGCAATTGAGGAAGGGCCGTCCGGATGCGTGTACCCCCGGGAGTGAACGCGACAGTGCTGGCTCCCGAGCTGCGGCGCTTCACAGTCCGCCTCCTCGGAAAGCGGGGGTGTCTCCGCGTTGGTGGAGGGCCGTGTCGGGTGAATGGTCGAAACGATGGGCTTCGGCGCGGAATCCACCGCCTGGTCCGAGCCCTTCGCGAGCGAGGTCGTGGAGCAACTGATGGTAGCCGGAGAGGGCCAGAGGCGGCATCTGGTGGAGGGAAGCAATGGTTGCCCCGGGGCGGTCCACGCAGAACAGGGCGAGGATGGCTTTGTCCTGCTGCGCATCGTCAAGTGTCCGGTAGGCGCCGATCGGGCAATCTGCGGTCAGTGCCTGTGCGTAAAGGCCAAGGCGGTCCACCGGTGTCGAATTCCCGGATCGCTGCCAGGCATACACGACATCCGTGCTATCTAACATGACCATCGACTCCTTGCGTGATGATCGAACTATGAGGAAGCGTGTCCCGCTTCTCCTGATACACTTGAGCTTAGACCTTTAATGTCAAATGTCAATGGACATTAAAGGTTGAATGTCAAGGTTCTTGTTCATCACCCCTACAGATTTGGGAGCGTGGTCCATGGCCAGTTGGAGAGAGCAACTCGCATTCGCGCCGCTGGACACTGTCGAGCGCGGCCAAGAGATCGGACGCCGACTCGGTCATGCGATTGAGCTGGGCATACTCGAGGACGGAACCCAGCTCCCTAGTGAAAGCGAACTGGCGGCAAGGATGAGCGTCTCCACCTTAACGCTGCGTGCCGCCCTCGCGGAGCTTCGTCATCGAGGACTTCTGGAAACACGACGCGGCAAAGGCGGTGGAAGCTTCGTGAAGGCTAGCACCGGAGACATCACCAACGCTCAGCGGGACGCCCTTGCCGCGTACTCCCTTGAGGATCTGCGGGACATCCGAGAATATCGGGCATTTCTGGCAGGGTCAGCCGCCATGACGGTGGCAGGCCGATCTCGGCAGGTCCCCATCGGGCGACTGGCTTCGATGGCGGTGATGATCGAGACGGCGCAAACACCCGTTGAAATGACGCGAGCGGACAGTCGATTCCACATAGACCTCGCGGCCACATCGGGATCCGTCCTGTTCGCCCGGCAGGAGATGGAGATGCATGCCGCAGTAGGGGCATTGGTGTGGACCAGCGCTTCTGACCGCCGAGCGGCGGCCGCGAATGAGCACACGATGATCGTGGAAGCAATACGAGACGGCAACACCCTTCGAGCACGAGCCCTTGCCGAAGACCATGTCCGCCGGGACATGAACCGCCTCATCGAGGTGCGGATGTCAATGGAATATTCGCCACCAGGATCGCCGCCCGGGATCGAAGGCATCGATAGCGCAGTTTCCGCCGTCGAATCGTTCGCTATGAGCCTCGAAGGGACCGCAGCCGCGTCGATCCGGGCCGTCGAAGAAGCCGTCCAAACCGACCTCGACCGCTCAAAGAACCGCAGGCTGGATCAGTTGGTGAATGTCTACGATGTTTGCCAGAACCTTCTAGCGAAGGCCGTGCCGCCCTTGGTTGGGACGGGATTCATCGCCGATCCATCATTCTTCGGCGAATCGGGCCTCATCTGGTGCACCATCCCGTCGGGTCCGGGATCGGCGCGGCGTGTGGAAGCGGATATGGAGTTCTATGGTTACTCGACAGCACCGTGGTGGCCCGCGCACGATACTGATGATAAGATCCACGCCACCTACGCCTACGTGGACGCCTTCGGCGCCAACGAACACCTCGTCTCCTTCTCCAAGCGAGTCACGAGGGACGGCAGGATGGCTGGCGTTGCTGCCGTTGGCGTCCTCGTTAGCAGCCTTCAGACTGGATTCGAGCCGTTCCTCCGGACCTTGCCGTCAAACACGTGCATAGTTGATCAGAACGAAACCGTTCTCGCTACCAACACGGCTAGCCTCGTCGGTGAAACCCTCTCCCCATTCCATCAGACAGAACGAAGAATCCCTCTATCGGTCCCGTGGACACTATGTCTAGGTGTGAATATTGGAGAGAATGCAGAAGACGCGATCCGATGAACCGTCGCTGGTTCCTCAAGCAGCGGAACGGATACATGGCTGCAGGGCGGCGGTCCGGGCTTGGTTGAGGTGAAGGGCTGGCGAAGGGCCCATCCTTCCTGCAGTGTGCGATTGGAGCGTTAGGCTTTGCGGTTCTGCAGGGGATGCCGTGGTTTGATCAGGTTGTGTTTGACCCCAAGCACAGCGAGTGCATCCTGGAAGTCGCGGGAGCACCGGTAGGCGAAGGCGTTCTCGGTCATGACCCGGCGCACCGGTACCCCGGGCGTCCCCATGCCCAACCATCCCTTCAAGGCGGACGCAACCATAGATACGGGACACCAATTGTTTTGAGCCGGCAGTCGTACTGAGTCGACCAGAACCACGGCATATCAGTGCCGGGCGGAGGCGAGTCGGTAAGCGTCTCGACGACTGCCTTCGCCTGCGCGGCGGCATTCGGTATCGACTCCAGACGCAGCCCACCGTCGCCCATCAGGGCGCAATCGCCCGCCGCGAGTATGTCGGGCAGCGTGGTGCGTCCGTGGCTGTCCACCAGCAGACCGTTGGGTGGTTCAGCCCCCGCCACGGCAACGGGTTCCACATTCGGGATCACACCGATTCCGACGACAACAACATCTGCAGGGATGGTCTCGCCGTTTGCCAACCTCACTCCCGTGCAGCGCTCACCGTCGCCCGTGATCTCGGTGACGTTTGTGCTCACCTCGATCCTCACGCCGGCGGCTCGGTGGTGGAGGCCGCGACCTCGAGCCCGATGTAGCCACCGCCAATCACCACCAGCCGGCCGTCCGGTCCCAGCTGACTTCGCAACTGCCGAGCATCGTCCAGCGTGCGCAGGGAGAACACCCCGGCCAGATTCGCGCCGAAGATAGGAACAACACGCGCTCGACAGCCTGCCGCCCAAACCAGTTTTCCGTACGTGAACTCCCGACCGTCCGTGGTCGAAACACAGTGACGGACCGGATCGATCCGTTCAACGGTGGCCGCTCGTAGGGGAGGCCAGACTCAGACCCGAGGAGCGCGATCGACCCGGCGAAGCCCGCGGCGACGAGTCCCACGGTAACCTGGGTTCCCGCCGCGCCCGCACCCACGACGATGACTTCATAGTGTTGTGACATGCATTAACTCCAAAACGTAAAGCAGAAACAATTCAACGAGCTCGCCGGCGCCTTCAGGGCTCCCTGCGGGCTGGGAAGCTCGGTCAGTCCGTCAGCACTGCCACCTCGATCCCATCCAACTCGGGGCTGAGGCGGATTTGGCAGGACAATCGACTGCACCTCTCGGTCCACACTCCTGCCGCCGGGTCGCCGCGAAACTCAACCGCCGACCCCGGCCCACCGTCAACCTCGAAACCCCAGCCAACCGGCTGAACCAGCTGCTACGAGCGGCATAAATCCCCGCGTTACCCCGACTACTTGACTGTGCCAACCTTGGGGACTACCAGACTCGGACTCCCAGGCTTCTCCGGCATCGTATTCAGGGGCCCTGTAGGGTGGTCTAGATCACGTCAGAGGCCGCCTTTGGCGTGATGCCCGATCCCCGAAGCTGTGGGTCCAATGTGAGGAATTGAGGAATTGTTGTGAGAAAACGAAGGAGCGTGATGGCGCGCGGATCCCTGGTTGTCGCCTGCGGGTTGCTTGCGCTGACAGGATGCGCCTCCGGAGGAGCCGGTTCGGCCGCGGGCAATTCGAACGCGAGCCCGAGTGACGCGCTATCGAAGGTCATGGACCAGGCGGAATGGTCGAAGGTCGTTGACGCCGCCAATAAGGAAGGCGAGGTGACGGTGTACGGAGTTCTGAATACGAAGACTGTTGACCTCCTGCCGGCCGCGTTCCACAAGGACTACCCGAACATCAAACTGACGTACGTTCGTCTGAGCGCATCAGACATCAGGGCCAGACTGGATGCCGAGATCGCGTCCGGGAACGCCGGTGCGGATGCCGTCGACAATCTGGATCACCCGACGTTCGATGGCTATGCGGCCAAGGGTGCTTTGCTGCCGCTCACTGCTCCGTCCCTGGGCGATCCGGAATTCGACCGGGCCAAGTATCAGCGCACACCATATGTGGCAACGTTCGCAAACCTCGGCTACGCGTGGGCCTGGAACACCAAGTTGCTGCCGAACGGCATCAGCTCCTGGCAGGACTACTTGAACCTCCCCGCGTCGCAGGTGGGAGCAACGGACCCCTCGATCGGCCCGACCGTGGCCGCGCTCTATGAATCGATGGAGAAGTCCGATGCGGGCGGCTCCGGATTCCTTGACAAGCTGACGGCTAAGGGCAAGCCCCAGATCTATGCTGGCTCGAACCCCCAGGTCGCGGCGCTGTCTGCTGGGGAAGTGGCTGCCTCGCTGCCAGTTCCTGTTGCGGTCGCGGCGACCATCAAAGCGACCGGTGCACCGATTGACTACAGGCTCCCCCAGGAGGCCCCAAGCGTTCCCAACGAGCTGGCGGTTGTGAAGTCGGCCAAGCACCCGAATGCGGCGCAGGTATTCGCGAACTGGCTGCTGAGCAAGGCAGGTCAGGGTGTGGTGGCTCAAGGTGGATTTGTCGCAGTACGCCAGGACGCACCCCAGACCATCGACACCAAGGGAGTCACACTTGTCGAGCTCCCGCAGATCACGACCGAGCAGTTCAAAGCGTTCCTGCAGCGCTGGAACCAACTGTTGGCCAAGTAGTAGCTAGTTGCTGGCTCGCAAGCGCTCAGTGCTGACGCGATATAAGTGAGAGAGAATTAATCATGCTAGAGATTCAGGGATTGCGGAAGGAGTTCGTTGTTCGCCGCAATCATGTTGTGGCGGTCAACGACTTGACCTTCACGGTGGAGGAGGGCGAGCTGCTGGTCTTGCTCGGATCGAGTGGATGTGGGAAGACGACCACGCTGCGTATGGTCGCGGGGCTTGAGCAGGCTTCCGCTGGCCGGATCAGCATCGGGGACAAAGTTGTCTGCGACACGACGCGGCGCGTCGATCTCAGTCCCAACCGCCGCGACGTGGGGATGGTTTTCCAGTCGTTCGCTTTATGGCCGCATATGACGGTTCGCCGCAATATCGGCTACCCCCTTCGAGCCCGCGGGTTGAAGCAGGGCTTCAAAGAGGGCTGGATTGAGGAGGCCGCCCGGATGGTTGATTGCACCGATCTCCTTGACCGGTATCCGGGCCAGTTGAGCGGTGGTCAGCAACAGCGGGTGGCTGTGGCGCGTGCGCTGGTTGCCCGCCCGTCCCTGCTGTTGTTCGATGAACCGCTGTCCAACCTTGATGCCCGTTTGCGTGATCAGCTGCGTAACGAGATCCACCAGTTGCACCAACGCGTCGGATTCACGGGACTCTATGTCACTCATGATCAGTCCGAGGCGCTGGCGCTGGGGGATCGGTTGGCGATCATGCGTGCGGGGCAGATTGAACAGCTGGGTCGCCCGCGTGAGGTGTATGAAAACCCGGCGACGGAGTTCGTCGCCGAGTTCATCGGTATGGGAAACTCCATCTCCTTGTACAAAACGCCCTCGGGATGGGCAAGCACCAGTGGACAGCTTGTTGGCCGTGTTCCCGATGTGTCGGCGGAAACGGCGAACCTGCGCGTGCGCCAACAGGCCATCCGGTTGGGCACTATCGACTCACTTGCCCCTGGAGAGATGGGTGTTGAAGGAGGCACGATTGCCGATGTCGAGTATGGGGGCGCCTCTGTCGATGTCGTCGTCAAGTTCGTCGATGGTCGGTCTGTCTCGAGCCGTATCCCACTTACGGGGGAGGGAGAGCACCGCTTCGAACCAGGTTCGAGAACCACCGTCATCTTCTCGGCATGTGATGCCAAGCTCTTCCCCACCAGTCCGACCGGCTCGGCGGGAACCGGCCAGCCCGCGCACAACGATGTCGCGCTGGAGCAGAAAGCTGGGGCGGGCAGATGAGCGTTTCGGACATCCAGGTTTCCGATCACGGAACGGCCGGGCCCGGTCCAGGCGTTCCGTTCGCGCCGGGTGCGTCGCAGAAGCCGCGTTTGCGGGTTCGACCCGTCCATCTTTGGACCCTCGGCGTGGTGTTGTTCGTTGTCTTCGTCGGACTTCTGGTTCTGCGGCCGATCTACTTCATCGTCGACCGGTCGGCGCTGAACAACGGTTTCACCACAGCGTTCACGGATCCGTTCATCTGGCAGGCGATCGGGACCACGATCGTGCTCACGGTCGGGGCCGTGGTGCTGGCGCTGGTCGTCGGCACTGCCCTGGCCTGGTTCTCCCTGCGTCTTCCGCGAGGCCTGGGCTGGATGTCGGCGTTGCCCGTCATGTCCATCCTGATGCCTTCCGTGGCGAGCATCACAGGCTGGATCTTCCTGTTCTCTCCGCGGGTCGGGTTCGCCAACACGGTGCTTCGCACCCTGCCCTGGTGGTCGGAGCAGACGTCCGGGCCGATCGATGTCTACACCACCCCGTGGATCATCTTGTGCACGGGCCTTCAAATCGCGGCCTTCGTGTACCTGTTCATGAGTTCTGGCTTCACCGGGGTCAACTCCGACCTGATCGAGGCTGCTGAGGTCGCCGGATCCTCAAAACTCGGAGTGTTCTTCCGTGTCACCCTCCCCCTTGTCCGGCCCTCGCTCGTTTACGCCACGGCGACTGCGATCCTGTTGGCTCTGGGACAGTTCACCGCACCGCTCCTGCTCGGACGCAACTCCAACATTCAGGTCCTCACGACCCGGATATTCACGTACCTGAACAGCTCGCCGGTCGACTTCAATGCGGCCGCCGCGCTAGGCGTTCCGCTGGTAGTCGTCGGCGTGATCATTGTCTTCGGACAACGGGCGCTACTGGGAAACCAGAGCCGGTTCGTCACCCACGGCGGCAAGGGCTTCAAAGCGGTCGGGCGGCCCTCATGGTCCGGCGTGGTCTGGATCGGTGCTTATGCGCTCTTGACGGCCGTGTTGCCGCTGCTTGCCATCATCATTGTCGCGGTTTCGCCGCGATGGTCAGCGGACATCGTGCCCTCGACATTCACGCTCCAGCATTTCTCTGAGGCGTTGAACTCGCCAGAGATTCTCAGTTCAGTGCAGAACAGTGTGCTGTTCTCGCTCACCTCGATCCTGATCGTCATCCCCATCGGCTTCCTGTGCTCGGCGATCCTGGTCTACGGACGCCGATTCAAACTGTGCCAAATCGTCCTGGACTTCGTGGTCGCCATGCCTCTGGGCATGCCCGCGCTCATCTTCGGTCTGGGCTTCATTTTGGCTTACAGCGGACCCCCCATCAACCTCTACGGCACAAGCTCGGTGGTGATCGCTGTCTACGTGACACTGATGATCCCGTTCTCCGTCAGACTTCAATCAGCCGCAATGCTCTCCCTCGGAAAGCAGTACATCGAGGCATCACAGGTGGCCGGTGCCAACCTCTGGCGAACCACGCTCAACGTCCTGCTACCGCTCATGCGATCTGCTTTCGGAGCCGCAGCTGCACTGATCTTCCTCCTGCTCAGCCACGAATTCGCCGCGTCAATGCTCGTCCGCGCACCCACCACCCAGGTCATGGGAACGACCCTCTACGACCTACTCGAATTCGGCTCGTATTCCGCGGTTGCGGTGCTTGCCCTGATAATGGCCGCCGTTTCGCTAGTCGGGCTCGGTCTTGCCTTCCTGCTAGGCGGCCGGGGCGCCCTGAAAGGCCTCTAGAGGGAGA
>NZ_JBFTIL010000038.1:0-18160 GCF_056394745.1 Paenarthrobacter sp. 10N417 | reverse complement strand
AGCTAAAATCGCGCTTGCCAGCCAGAGGTAACTTGATGTTCGGAGCACTTTGGGGAGGCTGCCCGCTGTCCTTTGTGCGACAGGATGGACCATCTTCGAATCCTCAATCTCCAGTAACAAGTTGAGCGGCTGGACCGCAAGGTTTCCAGACTACAGGCGCAAAGGGAGGGATAGTTGAGCCACGCAATGAACCTGCTTCCTCCTCAGTCTGTAGCGGCAAAGTCGTCGGGTTCTGTCCAAATGACGGCACCAACGTCCACCAGAGGCAGCCAACTCCTGCTGCCTCGATAGAGATAGCCGCCCGGTAAGGGATCCTTTGCCGGGCACGTTGCTTAGTGCTCCTGGCCGTCTGCTCGTGGGGTTCGGGATTTATCCTCCCTCGAACAATTTCGACGCTGCCCCTAGGCCACCGCCGCGTCGTCGCGTCCAGCCGTCCGTCCTCGGTTTAACCCAAGACGCTTCGTCCCTCTATCCTGACATTCGTTGGCGCAGGCCAGGCCACTGGGATCTCATCGGACCACCACGGGTGCTCAATACCTGACAAATAGCCATCAGAGATCCAGATGAGTATCTCGCCGTAATCAGTTCCTGCGTCTGAGACGACACTGGTGTTTATTGGTACCGGGCCGTTGCGTCGCCCACTTCTCGGCTGGCCCGGATTGACGACCAGGTCGATATGCATAGGCAGTCGGCCGACTACCGCTTCGGTGTGTTCAAGCTGCGCTATGAGGTTCGTGTCACCGAAAGCCTCAAGTATCTTCCGGCAGATTTCGTACTCGGTTGAGGCCAAGGCACGCCTGGTCTGTGGACTGCTCATGTAGTAACCATAGGGAGTTGGAGTTCACCGAAGAAGCCGCCGTGAACCGGAAAGTGACAAAGAATCCTGGCCATGTCCTCTCAAAAGCAGGAGGAAAACTGACCAAGTTTGCCTCGCAGCCTCCCCGAGTGCCGACTTGACCGGAAGGGGATCCCTTACCGGGCGAGTTTGGTTTGGGAAGACATAGGTGATTTCGTGCTGCCCATGATGACAGTTAGGGCCGTGAGTCACTTTCGGGATGAAGAGATGGGCTTCGAAGCCGTGGTGCTTGCCGATCAGGAGGCTCTTGCCCCCGCATGGCAGTTGGAATTCCAGCGTTCGTTGGATCCTGATGAGCAGGATGTGGCCCTAGGAATGGGCTCCTACTGCGTAACCCTGACCAACGGCGCGTGCGCCTATGGGTGTCTTTCGTCTGCCCTCGTCGAGGAGGGCAGACTGCGCGTGGTCTTCTTGGAGGATGGTGTCCAAAAATTGGGACTTGAATCACCAGAGTTGGAGCTGTCACTTGATCTTAGTGCCGATCAAATGGATGAATTGGTGACGGGGCTCCAGTCCGTTCTTGGCGGAGACGGCAATCCGCCGGTGCTCAATTGTTAGAGCGCCCGTAAGTGTTAGAGCGCCCGTAAGCCGATCCTCTACCGGGCGGGGCCAGGAATAGGCTTGTTCACACGATGACTATAAAAGCACTTCAACAACGGTGGAAAACAGCAGACGGTCGGACCCTGGCCGGAGAAGTGCTTCGATTCCTCCACGGTACGCGCAGCGGCTTACCCAAGGACGTCGGGGTACACGATGGACGGTGCGACCTAAGAGGGCTGGCGCTGCCCGCCCCGACGGTTGGCCCCACTCTTGCCGTCGGTGGTAACACGGCAACTGTAATGTCCGGCTTGCACGAATTCCGTGACGTTCACTGGCAGCAACTCGACCTGAGTTACGCCCAGCTATCCAGCCTCCGCTTCTTCGGCTCCGTGATTGTTGATTGTCTTTTTGATAACGCGATTTGTGCTGACTGGCGGCTTTGGGACAGCGAGGTCAGGGACAGTTCTTTTGTCAAAGCAGGGCTGCGGGACGCCGCACTGGGGACCTGGTACGAAGGCCGGGGCAACGCGTGGCGAAACATCAACTTTGACCGAGCGGACCTGCGAGGGTTACTAGCGTCGGGATGTTCGATCGTGCGCTCTACGTTCAAGGGCACAAAGTTGAAGGGGGCTGAATTTCATCAGGCGACGATTCAGCACTGCCAGTTCACCGGCGCACTGCAGGATGTTCTCTTTGACGGGCGGCAGATCCCTGGAAATGCCAAGCCCGGTGTCTTCCTGGATACAGACTTCAGCGGGGCTACTTTCCGCGACGTTGAGTTCCGGGGGTGCCACTTTGAAGCTGTCAAAATGCCGGAAGGCATCGACATCGTCCCCAATTTCCCAGGCGTAGCACGACGAGTTCTGGAATTGCTGGAGAACGACGAGTCCCTGGAAGCTCGTATGCTCAGGGCCGTGTTCGGCCTCGCCTTGAAGCTGCCCGGCGAGGATTCCTCCGTCGGGGTGTTCAACCGGGCGGACTACTTCAGTTGGGGAGGCGAGCCACTGGCAGCCCTGGCTGAGAGCCTAATCGGGCAAGCGCGTTAGCGAGTATGCTCCGAAGTGCCCGGGCGTACCGTGCGCCCGGGGCACCTTCTTCCGAGCTTGGGCATTCGCGGGACGGATGTCCATAAACCGATCCCTTTACGGGAAGCGCTAGATGAACAGAACTCTTGCTACGGTAACGGAATCATGAGCGTTTCAGAAAGACTCCAGCAAGCAGCCGATCGGTTCCTGGGCGGCGACGAGTCCGTGCGTGCTGCACAGGCGTTGGAAGGAGTTCTTATCGAGGAGTTTCTCAGCGACGACCGGACGGAAGAGTTGCTCTACGTTCTTTCGCTGTATTCGCCTGGAAGCGGTGTGCCGTACTCCGAGGCATCAGACGTTCGTCCTCTGGTTCTTTCAACACTGGAAAGTCTGGCCTAAAAGGGTTGATCTCAGACGACTGTGTTGGGGCACGGTAAGGGATCCCCAAACGGGCGCTTGAACGCCCGGTGGACCACCGCTAAATGGGACGATTTGAGAGGTCTTTGCAGAATGGGCCTAACCCGACGGTGCCGGTGTCGCCTTCGCGGGTCAGCTGCAACACACATCATCACAGACGCATGACCTCTTGGCCTTCAGTGAGGTAACGAATGGAGAAATGTGGAAGCCCGGCATCCGGCCTCCGGGAACTCCAAAGCCGGTGCGTAGAATCGAGGCCAAGACGAACGCAGCAGCTCGCCGGAGGTTTGGAGAAACAATGTCACAATGCCGGTGGTCGTCGTCAATACCCACGCGCACTATGACGACTTCTTCGGCAACGCCGTCTTCGCGGCAGATGGCGTTGCCGAATTCTGGGGCCACCAGAACTGCGCCAGGGAGATTGACGAGCGGGGGGACCTGCACATCTTCGGCTTGCCGTGCCCGGGCATGCCTGGCAGTCCATCCGCGACACCCCCGGCGATGCCACGAATGCAATCCCAGTGCTGCCCTAAGGCCCGGAGCAGTCCGGGCTGGTTCATCAAGCCCCTGCAGGAATCCCACCGGGACCACTAGGGTAATTGGAACGGGGCCCAGACGTGGCTGACAATGAAGTCCGGCGGGGCGGTTCCGGACTTCCGGCGGTGAAGCGTTCGCGCTTCCTCCTGCTGGCTGGTTTCGCTTTCGCCGTTATGGCGGACCCCGTGTCCTCGGTGGCCTATGCGGTGGAGGCGGCACTGCGGGCACTCCACGGCGACCTTGCGTTGCTGGTACCCACCATGAGCCTGGTAGTGGCGATCATCGCCCTGGTGGTGCTGAACTACCGGCAGCTGGTGATTCGCTACCCCAAGGGCGGCGGCGCCTCTGCCGCCGTCGGCGATGCTTTCGGGGACGGTTGGTCCTTCCTTCCGATCGGCGCGCTGGTGGTCGATTTCAGCCTCACCATTGCCATCAGCGTCTCCGCCGCGTCGTCGGCGGCAATTGCCTACGCTCCTACGCTGGCCCCGTGGCGCCTGCTGATCGCCCTGGTACTGGTGGCACTGGTGGGCGGGATGACCTTGTTCGGGAGCCTTGGCCGGCTGGTGTTCGCCGTCATGTGTTGCGCATTTATCGCTACGGCCGCAACTGTTCTCCTGTTCGCCTTTGGCGCCACGCCGTCCCCGTCCGGCACCGTGGGTGAGGACCCGGGCCACGCCCCGTTCATCGCCGTCGTCCTGGCCTTTCCCGTGGCGATGGCTCTGGCAACCGGCGTCGAGGCCCCGTCCACGGCGATCGCCGAGCTGGGCCAGCTGGACGACGACGGGCGCCGGCGTTTCGGGCAGATTACCCTTTGGCTCACCCTGGGCATCGTGGGGACAATTACCATGGGGATCGCGGCCCAAGCTGTGCGGCTGCAGGTGGGAATACCGGAGGGGAATAGCACCCAGATCGCCGAACTGGCCCGGGCAGCCGCCCCAGCCCCGGTGTTCGCAGCGTTCCAGCTGACCACAGCGCTCCTGCTGCTCTCCGCCGCGTCATCGTCATTCCAGGCCGGCCCAGGGCTGCTTAAGGCACTGGCTCCCCACGGGTCAGGTGCCGGGACATCTCCCGGCGTGCTCCCCGCCTGGCTGGGACGCACCAACTCCCACTTCATCCCCTACTGGGGCGTCCTCCTGTTCACCGTCCTGGCGGCAGGGCTGACGGCAGCGGCAGGCGGCGAGGACCAGACCCTTGTCCTGTTCTACGCCGTGGCAGTGTTCCTGAGTTTCCTGGCCGGACTGGCGGCCATGGCCTTTTTCTCCCACCGGGACGGCCGGACGGGCTACGTGGTCATGAACGGGGCGGGCGTCCTCATCGTGGCGTTCACCCTGGCGGTCAACCTCTTTCGGGGTCTGCCTTTGGTCAGCCTGGCCGCCGCCCTCGTCATCGCCGCCGTCCTTCACCGCTTATGGGTGAGGGCGGGCCGGCCCGAAGGTGTGCGAGGGCCCGGAAAGTTGCCCAACTGAGGTGCCCGGGCTGGGGCGGCGGGTCTTGAAAGGGGCCCCACGACGGCGCAAGGTTTATGAAATCCGAGCGTCGTGCACGGCAGACCCGGCATGGTGAGGGGGATCGTGATCAACAGCATGAAATTTCCTGCCCGTAAGCCGGTGGCTCTCCAGACGCTTCAAAGCGTCCGGTTAGGGATCCTTCACCGCACCTTTTTCGGATTGCGGGATTCTCATGCCAAGCGCCGTGTCCTCCAAAAATTCCGTACCAGAAGGTTCTGGCTCCGCCTATCCCTCGTCTCTGTGATGGCCCAGGATGGTACGCAGGGCTCATTGACTGTCGCTATGCGTGCAGAAGCGTGTCGTGCAGCGTCACGTGCTCGCCGACCATCACGATTAATTGACCGGCCAGTCCTTCCCAGTGGGACCAGACGCGGAACTCAATGACGCCGCGTTCGTCTCTGACGCTGATTTTCACCGCGGTCTCTCGCTCAAGAGCAAGCCGCACATCGTCACCGTTGAGCCATCGGACGCTCGCTGACCCAGCGATCTCATCCCAGGTCAGCTTGACGGTGTCCCCATCGTTCGCCCACGCGATCACTGATACCACCCACGGCTGATAAGACGGCTCGATCGCAATTCCGAGATCATTCAGGTCTTCCAGCCGCGGAACCTCAAGTTGCGCGCTCATAGCCTCATGCTGTCACATGCGCCCGCCAAAAAGATCAGGGCCAGCTGTACGCTGAGGGATCCCTTACCGTGCCCCAACACAGTCGTCTGAGATCAACCCTTTTAGGCCAGACTTTCGAGTGTTGAAAGAACCAGAGGACGAACGTCTGATGCCTCGGAGTACGGCACACCGCTTCCAGGCGAATACAGCGAAAGAACGTAGAGCAACTCTTCCGTCCGGTCGTCGCCGAGATACTCCTCGATAAGAACTCCTTCCAACGCCTGTGCAGCACGCACGGACTCGTCGCCGCCTAGGAACCGATCGGCTGCTTGCTGGAGTCTTTCTGAAACGCTCATGATGCCGTTACCGTAGCAAGAGTTCTATTCATCTGGCGCTTCCTGTAAGGGGATCCTCTACCGGGCATCCACCCGGTTAAGGCGAGCACGTCGTCGGCATGTTGGCCCTACAAGAATCAGAGGGAGAGCTCGCTCGGCCGAGGTGTCTAAGGCCAGCTCATTCCAGGAAAGTGTCCTTGTCCAGAGCCGCCACGGCATCGATTATCTCTTGAATTCCTGTATAACGGTTCGCAGTGGTCAAGTCCGTGCATTTTCGGACAAGAGCCCCCAGGTTGGCGCCGGCTACGTATGGGGCTTCCTTTCCGGTGAAAATGAAGGAGAGGATGAATCCCACCGAGTAGATCTCGTTGCTAAGCGTGTAGTCCTTAAAGCTGGTGAGAGTCGGGTCAAGGATGGTCCCTTTCATCTCAGTCCCTGTCCGGGTGAGCAAGGAACTTTGGGTTTTGTGCAGACCAAAGTCTGAGAGCTTCACCTGGACTACTCCTGCGTCGTAGGTCTTGACGAGTACGTTCGTGTAGCTCAGGTCTCTGTGGAGGACGTTTTTGTATGCGAGATAGCTGATGCCGTACAGGAACTGCTGTGCGATGCGTTGCCGCTTGCTGAAGTCGAACTTCGGGTTGCCATTGTTCATGAAGATGTATTTTCCGAGGGTGTAGTCGCAAAACTCCATGGCATAGCTGATTCTGGTTTCGTTGTATCCGTAGACCCCCAACACGTAAGGGGAGCTGAAGTCAGCTAGAACGTCATATTCAGCCTTGAACCTATCCAGCTCGTTCTGAGCGAGGTTCTTCTTGGCCACCTTCACAGCAACTGGCATCTTGTATTCAAGATCCTTGTACTTATAGACAAGCGCGTAGGAAGCCTCTCCCAGGGGTTTCAGTGGATAGTCTTTGCCGGACTTTTCGATGCGAACGGTGTCTGCCGCAACAGAAAGAATGGGCTCGTAGTCCTCAAGAGGTATCTCTTCGAAATCTGGCGGCATGGGGCTCCCCCCGCTAGGGGACAGAAAGGCGCGGCAGCGTTCGAGTGCATCTTCATAGGACTTTCTCAGGCTTACCTCAACGTCAACTCTTTTGAGGTTCGTCCTGAGTTGTCCCAAGGCACGCATGACTTCAAGAAGCTCCCGACTCTGTTCGGCGTTGTAGTGCCGTCCTCGCTCCCGTTTATGGTTCATGTAGCCGAGCAACGAGTTGAGCTGGTCATGGAAGTATGCAAAAGCCGGCCGCAGCTCTTCCCTTTGATCTTGGTAGTAGCGGGCGTAGCGGTCATCTAGGGATACGCCGAGTACTTGTTCTGAATGTCTTGAAAGACGTCTGCTGGCACTACCAAAGGTTTCCCCCAACGATGAGATGGCTATCTACCAATTCTCAGGCAATTGAGGCGATGCTTCGGACGCTGCTGGAGATAGGGATAACTAGCGGCTGCGTCCTTAAGCCGATCGGCTACCGTGCGGACGAAAGTGCAGCATTCGGCATGGTCATCCTGCCGGCCAACACCCAAGAGCCAGTATCCTCAAGTCGTGGACGAAGATTGGCGTTTGATGGGGCAGGAGCGTTACCTCGCTGGGCGCAGAATGCACTTCACTGCATGGACTCCATACCGGGAGGGCTGGGACCACGATCACTGCGATTTCTGCTCGACGGAGATATCAGATGACCGGACTGGGCACGCCGAGTACCACGAGGCCTGGGTAACTAACGATGATTCGTATACGTGGGTCTGCCCGAAGTGCTTTGATGACTTCCGAGAGAGATTCGCTTGGATGGTGGTCGAGCCTTGATTGTTCGGCCACCCCGGCGATGGAGGCAGTATGTTTGACCACCCCCACCGACGGATCATCGAACACGGACAAAGTATGTTTGCATTTAGGCATGACGTCCTCGGCATACCCTGACCCCAACTTGAGTCGTCAAGACTTGGCTGACTTTATTGATCAATTCAGGGATTCACTGAGACAAGATCCGGAGAGCTGGGAGAATAACGACCTCGAAAGCTTCCTGGAGGCGTTGTCCGCATGGACGCGCGAAATGGATGGTTACTTCATTAACCGGGGCGAGCCAGTGCCCGACATACCTTCCTGGCGGCTTATCGCCCAGATGCTACTCGCTGCCAGAGTGTATGAATAAGTAACTGCAATTTCGGCGCCGCCCATCTCACCTTCCCGATAGCCCCATGTCAGCGCCCGGTAAAGGATCCCATGCGGGCGCTTGAACGCTCGGTGGACACCATCACGGGCGGCCCGGAGCTATGTACGCCCACGGAAGGGCAGCGACGCATTTACCGAGAGAAAAGATGCGGGTATCCCGTGGTGCCACCTGATATTTGGCGCCTTATAGTCTGGGTATGAAGGCACCTTGGCGCAGCCTGGCAATTCTTGCATCGGCTGCATCTCTGGCTACTGTCGGGGCGTGCGCAGCTCCCGCGCCAACGCCTTCTACAACCTCGGCGTCCCTGCGCCTCGTGACCATCGATGCACACCAGACGATGGCCATGGACGCACAGTTTTGGGGCGAGCTGGTAGTGGATGAGGATGGTTGCGTTCAGGCGAAAAGTCCCGGAGATTCTTCCCTATACACCCTGGCATGGCCCCAGGGCTATACGGTCCGAGGAGATTCGGAGTCGTTCGACATCGTCGATGCAAGCAATAACGTTGTAGTGGGATCGGGATCTCAATTTTCAATCGGCGGCGGCCTTTGGGACTACCCACGGGATAACTGGACGGAACGCAGTTGCGCCAAAGGCAGTCTGTGGATAGTCGCAGACCCCCGGAGGTCTCACGGCTAGGGACAGGGGAAAACCCCGCGGAACGGTCATAGCTGGATCATAAGGAGTGTCCCGTCCTGAGTGTCTTTCAAGAACGCCCGTAAGCCGATCCCTGAACGGGCACCAGAGCGTCCGGTGATCTACCGGCTTACGGGCGCCACTTCTAGGGGTTGGCTGGCGGCTACGCTCGTAACCATGGGGAATGACTCTATACGGGCCGCGTATCGCGCCCGTGCCGCCGAGTACACACGCATTCTTGGTTCTGTTGAGGACATGCACGAGCTTGATCGGCAACGTATCAGGAGTTGGGCATCAAGTATCGACGGGCAACTGATTGATGCCGGGTGTGGGCCGGGCCATTGGACGAACTTCCTGCACCAACAAGGTGCGACGGTTGAAGGGCTCGATCTCGTTCCTGAATTTATCGAAAACGCCCGTATGCGCTTCCCCGACGTCCCTTTTCGCGTGGGGTCCATCCGCAACTTAGATGTAGCAGACGGATCATTGAACGGTGTGCTGGCGTGGTATTCCCTAATTCACGTCCCACCGGACGAATTGTCCCTGGTGCTAAGGGAGATTGCTCGTGCCCTTGCCCAGGGCGGGCAACTACTTGCTGGATTCTTCGAGGGTTCGCCTGGTGAGCCATTCCCACACGCTGTAACAACGGCGTACTACTGGTCCATCGAGCAGATGGCGCACCTGCTGAGTGAAGCCGGTTTCGACGTGCTCAAGGTAGAGACGCGACAAGACCCGGGCAAGCGAGCCCATGCCGCCTTAATCGCCGCTGCCCGCTAAAGGATCCTTCACCGGGCACAGTGAACTAGGGCAGGTCATGCCACGCCTGTTCGAATTCTGCCTCGGTAATGGCCCATGGCTGCCATTCGTCTAGCGGAGCCAGCGGCTCCTGAGCCAAAAGACCAAATTCGTCCTCTTCATGTTCAGGGTCATAACGAAGAGTCGGGCCAGAATCGTAAATCTCGATCTGGCGGGTCGGCCGGCCGTCGTTACCGACTTCGAAGTAATAAGTGGCGGGACCCCAAGAGGAATACTGGTCGCCTCGGGACTCGTTCCACGGCCTCCGGTAGTACCGAGTTGCCATGAGAGCAGTGTGCCCTATTTCCTGTCCCCAAAGCGTCCAGCTCTCAACCGGCCAAGTAAAGGATCCTTCAACGGACAGGGTTATGTGCGCCTTCTTAAGCGAAGATGCTACGTATGCACGATTCGATCCTCTCCGCCCAGATGCAGCTGACCGCCAGGTTCGGGGCTGTCCCTACACCACCGTTGCAGGGCGTAAAGGTGGGAGTCTCCAAAAATGTTCGGTCGCCGCATGTTTATCCACTCAACGGTCTGCGGCATCCAGCCGCGGCTGGGACCAGTGGCTGGTTCATCTGGCGCGGTGAAGACCTCGGAACGGCGGATGACTTCTTTGTTCCGTTGCACGTCGAGCATCTGACGACACGGTGTCCTGAAGTCGTTCCCTATCTCGCTTTGCCCGCGGGTTGGCGATTCCTCTTGGCACCTGGCTACGAAGATGTCTGGTTTGATGAGTCGTTGTTGAATGTTTGAGGGAAGCTGACCCGGACGGCTGAATCTCCAGTTCGGGATTCGCGTCCGGTCAGGGATCCTTCACCGAACGCCCATGACTTACCTTCCTCCACCTCCCTGGCTGAAGCTCGGTAGCAATGGGATGGCTAGGATTACTTCACGTCTTCGTAGCCGAAGTTTGGAAGTGAACTATGCAGCTGGAATTTGATCCTGAGGTACCTGTCGCGGAAGTCAGGCTGACGCTGTCCGTAGATGAGCTTGAAATTTTTTGGTCGTCTCTGCGTGAGACATTGGAAGCTCTCGACGAAAATGAGTTTCATACTCGTGTCGGCTTTCATCGGCAGGAAGTGCGCCGACTGCAGGGTGATCTAGCACGAGCGATGAACACTCTTCCCGATGTGCCAGAGTAAAAGACCCTGGCCATTTCGAGAGCATAGATAGGTTGAATCCGGTTAGAAGGGCTGCCTGTCTGGCCGGGGTCTCCAGATTCCCACTGGGTCAAAGCCAACTCCATAATCCGATGGACGTACGTCAGTCAGCCGATCGGCTTATGGCCGCTCTGAAGGGATCCAGTCGTCAATTAAGCACCGGCGGATTGCTGTCTCCGCCAAGAACGGACTGGAGCCCCCTCACCAATTCATGTACTTGATCGGCATCAAGATCAAGTGACAGCTCCAACTCTGGTGATTCAAGTCCCAATTTTTGGGCGCCATCCTCCATGAAGACCACGTGCAGTCTGCCCTCCTCGACGAGGGCAGACGAAAGGCACCCATAGGCGCAGGCGCCGTTGGTCAAGGTCACGCAGTAGGAGCCCATGCCTAGGGCCACATCCTGCTCATCGGGATCCAGCGAACGCTGGAATTCCAACTGCCATGCCGGGGCAAGATCCTGATCGGCAAGCACGACGGCTTCGAAGCCCATCTCTTCATCGCGAAAGTGACTAACGGCCCTAACTGTCATCATGGGCAACACGAAATCACCTATGTCCTCCCAAACCAAACTCGTCCGGTAAAGGATCGGCCTACGGAGCCAAAGTCAGCTGACGCTTCCATCGTAGAATCGCGATGTGGACGATAAGAAGCCGTTGTTATTGCGGGAAGCCATAGAGCTGGAGCGTCCAGGGGCTCTTTCCGCGTCGCGCAAAGCGTTGCTTGAACGCTGGCACTCCCTTCCGCCAGACAAAGGAACCGCACTCAGACTGGCATTTATCGAGTGGTGGGCTTGCAGCGAACCCGCTTTCCTGACCGGCCTACCTGACTACGACTACGACCTGTCCCTGTTCCCCGAGCTGGCTGCCTTCCTCACATCCGATGCCGAGATTGACACAACGGTTCGGTTTGTCTTGGGTTGGATGTCGAAGTCGTTCCCTTGGTGTTGCGGATGTGGTCCGTCGCCCTGGGAGTCGGTGGGTGAAAAGCTGTGGTCCGAGTTCGAGGCAAGCGGCGATCTGGACCTATCGGAGTTCTCGGATGATAGCGAGTATGGCGTTTACTTCACCCACATATATGCCTCAACTCAGCAGAAACGGTTGTCCGACGCTGGTGACTAATGCTGCCCGTTAGAGGATCCTTTACCGGGCAGCGTTGCGATCACGCGAGAAACAAGAAATTACTTGAAGGATTCGGGTACTGGACCCAGGAGAGGTTGTGCATCCGCAGGGTTGCGGTAGATCGACTCCCAGGGCAATCGTCCGGTGGAGTCACTCCAAATTGCTTGTAGGGCCTTTACTTGGCCGTAGACTTCTGCCACCGCTGTCAGTCCCGCGGTGTTTTCCACCGCGATGAAAGCGATGGGAGCTGGAGGTTCGGTGAGGTCTGTGGTGATGCTTCCTGGGATGAAGCGTTTACCTGCTTTTACCTCTTCACCCATGAGGTTCAGGAAGGCTTGGGCTACCTCGAACGGCAGGCCCTCCATAACGATCTCCGGATGCTTTAGGGCTGTAAGGCCAACGGTGTAGGAAAAGGCAGCCTGATCACCCGCGCCGACATGACGTACCGCCCACCCGTGCTCTTCGATCAACGACAGCAGTTGATTGAAGACGGGGTCATTGCTGTCCTTAAGTTTCACGGACTCAATCTAGCAACGCCGTGAAGCTCTGTCGCCAATCGTCAGCACTGTCCATCCTTTGCACGCCCGGATGGGCATCCCTGACCGTTCACTTCTTTTCGCTGCGACTCTTCCGCTGTGCCAGGTAGGTTGACTAAGCAAATATCATTCAAACAGACCGATAAGAGCCAGCGGCCGCGACCTCCGGCGCGCTTGTGCGATACGTTCAGCGTGAGTGTCGCGGGAGGTATACGATACTCCGCCGTCCTGAATCATCCTGAGCTTGCCTATGTGGCTGCACCCGGACGTCCTGCTGTCATCCCCTGAACGGCTGCACTGACTTCTCGACTTTCTCGCTGGCTTCGTCGTAGTGGTTCTGTTTCAACAAGCCCTCGACGGTGCGGACGATGCTGGCATCGGCGATCGGTGAACACCACACGCCCTTCAACGGGAGTAGGTCGTCCTTAATCTCGGAAGAAGTCATGACGTGAAGGACAGGGACGATTGATTTCCGGCCATGCTCGTAGTGAATAGGGTCGAAGTCCTCACTGAAATTGGTGGATATCCACCGCACCTCCCGTTCGTCCTGGAACGCCTCATGTTTCATCACGGATGCAAGGATGACCGCCTGCTTCCGAAGTTCGCTAACTACCGTCGAAACGTTGCTTTTGCCTGCTGCCAAGATGTCCGTAACAGCACTCTCGATGAACTCGTTAGCCAGCCGCCGTTTCTGGCTGTCCTTGTACTCGACCCGATACCAGCCACTGATGGGCGGAATACCGTTAGGGGCATGATCGTCGTGGCTTGTCTCCTCTACTTCCAGTCCGTCAGCAGACAACTCGACTGCAGTATCGATGCCTATGGCGAAACCATCACCATCGGCATAGTTTCTCCACAGTGTTAGGCTGTCTGGCTTTGCCGAGGCTGATATCAAATAAACCTCATTGATGATGTCGCTGAAATAGTCCTCATCGAGAACCTCACGCAGAACGGCGTTTACGGCCTCCCACTGGTCAGCGTCGTGACCATGGGAAGGAGCTTTCTTATGTGTTTTCCAGTGAGCTTCCTGTAAGAATTCGAACCCGTGCCTGATCTCCGTTGCATCATTGAGGTGTGCAGGATTGGAAGCCCATAGGCACTTGTTTCTGAGGATGGACATCAACGCATAGCCGTTGGTGTAGTGCCATACCGGACGGTTCCAGCGATAACGCAAACTCTCCGTTGTCGTCAAGAACTCCTGCGTTTTCCTGGCATAGCCAGCAAGCGCAGCGTTCCTTGCTAGTCTCCCAATGTCCCCCACGATGGCTGCCGCAAAGGGCTCAAACAACTTCTGCTGTTTTAGCTGAAGGTCACCGAACAGTCCCCATACCCCTTTCCCACCTCAGGTCATACCGGCAAGCACATCTCCGCCGACGCGGAGATGGTGGTACAAGCCGTTTGGGACTGACCAACCAACCAACTCCTGCCCTCTGTCCGCCGGCGCATCACGGCTGTTCGTGACGATTATTGCCCTCGCCCCATTTCCTCAGAATTGACACACACCTACTGGCGGGACACCCACCAACAGAGATTGGTGTGTTGGTTTCTACCCGTCTCAGCGGTGCCCGCAAGGGGATCCTTCAACGGGCACGATTGTCCACTGTCCGCTGTGCTCCGATGCTGCAGCTATGCTCAAGCCGTGAGCATCGTTGGAGGCACTGCGCAGGACCACTTTCGTTCGATGGTGCGCACGGAATTGGCGCCGGAGCTGCGTCGCCTTGGCTTCCGCGGAAGCGGAACACAGTTCGAGCTTCCGTCCGCCACTCATTGGTTATTACTGGGCATTCAGAGATCAACGTCCAGTACAGCGGATGAGGTGCGCTTCACGGTGAACCTTTCTGCAGTCGACCGCCAGGCTTGGAACACCAAGCGTGAGAGGGAGAAGTGGATGGGCGTGCAGCCGAGCGCAAACGTCTTGGGTCCTGTCACGACATCAAAGCGTTTGGGAATACTCGTATGGGGAACCGACACCTGGTTTGCTATCCAACCGAACCGATCCACTCAAGACGTCGCCCGTGAGGTCTTGGACGCCATTAGAGACAAGGGCATCTCCTGGTTACGCGCCCAGGAGTCTTCCAATGAGTCGCGCCCGTAGGGCGATGGTCTTAGGGGCGGCCGGGCCGGGTTCACTCACCCTGCTCATCTGTTCTGTGCGCAAGACTTCCATCTCGGCTTGAGCTCGGGTAGTAGCGCACGCAGGTACGCTTCGGCTTCGGCGTTCGTGGTTAGTGGTAAATCCATCTGAACCGCATAAGTTCCCCAACGTCCAGCGGGATCGGGCGGTATCACCACAACGAAATAGGAGGGCAGGCCCCTCTCCCAGATTAGCGTTGCAATGCCGCCGTCGGGTGCCCGGACCCATGCGTCCCCGCAGTCGTCGTAGCTCACGAACGTGCCCAGCGTGAAGCCGTCGACTGTCGCCTCGGGATATGCCTGGCGTTCCCCGAAATACGGTTTCAGGCGATCGATCGCCTCGTTGGCGTCCGTGACACCCTCCAGCCGAGCCCAGTTGATTTGTCGGGCATGCACCTCCGCCACGCCTTCCTTGGTTGGAACGATAAAGTGTCGAACTGCGGGATGCTCACTCTCGTCGCTAATGACCTCACCCGCCCAAGAAAGACCGGCCAGGCCGGCCCTGTACAGAGGATGATGATGTCGCCCCTCGTCGTTCGGCGGCCCGAAGCGGGCGTCCTCCACACCGCTCCAGAAGATCACAACCAAGCTTTCGTCGGCGTCATCTGGATGCGCCCGCAGCACCAGTGCGGCGAAGCGGTCCTCATCCGCCGCAAACTTCTCCTCGGGAGCGTTCGGCTCCCATTCAACGCCGGTGAGGATCGGGACAACGCGAATGGTCATGTCCTAATGCAAGCACACACCGGTGTCCGGTAAAGGATCCCTTACCGGGCGGCTATCTCTATCGAGGCTCCAGGAGTTGGCTGCCTCTGGTGGACGTTGGCGCCGTCATTTGGACAGAACCCGACGACATTGCCGCTACAGACTGAGGAGGAAGCAGGTTCATTGCGTGGCTCAACTGTCCCTCCCTTTTCGCCTGTAGTCTGGAAACCTTGCGGTCCAGCCGCTCAACTTGTTACTGGAGATTGAGGATTCGAAGATGGTCCATCCTGTCGCACAAAGGACAGCGGGCAGGCTCCCCAAGGTGCTCCGAACATCAAGTTACCTCTGGCTGGCAAGCGCGATTTTAGCTTGCATTCAGCCAGTCATCTTGATTGTCACGCGGGAGGCAAGCGTCATTGTAGTGCTCGTTGGCGGTCTGGTCCTCCTTCTATTTACGGTTATTCAAATCCGGGCAGCATTGGGACTCCTTCGAGGTCAACGCTGGGCGAGGGTGGTTCTTTCTATCTTGGCTATTTTGGCTCTCGGAGGAGTTTTCAATAACGCACTGACGCCTCTCTCAGTAGCGGTCCTGATCTTGACGGTTGCCGGTTCTGTGCTGATGTGGATGCCAGCATCCAGCGGATACATCCGACAGTGTGGCCCAGCCGGCGATCAAGCGCCTCCTCGCGAGCCCCAGCTCTAGAGCCCGTAGAGCGGTGCCTTCCTTCCTCCGCTGGCCTCAATGTCCGGTAAGGGATCCTCTATAGGGCATGAAAGATCGTTACCCTGACGGCACCTGGTTCCATTCGCTCGTAGGGAGGACAACGACGACGTAGCTTGACGGGAACTTGGAGACTGGGGTGGTGCCCGTGCACGACTTCGCCAGCCGGGGATGGGACTGCCAGGGGGAGAGCCTTTCCCAATTTTGCGGCTTGGCTCCATTCGGCAATCGATGAAATGCTCGAATTCCGATGAAGAAGCGGTTCTGGTTTGTAGTAGTCTTCCCAGAATCCGGGGACGAGTTACCAGTTCAACGAATGAACTCACCATCTGCCACGACGAAAGCGAGACTTTGTGGGCCTCTTCAAAAAGAAATCCTCCCGGCAAGAAGCGGCCGATGAGGATCTGACCTTCTTCACAGTCTCTGAAGCTCAAGAGTTTCGGACGATGGCGCGCGAAGTCTTCGCCGAGCTGGGTTACGAGGTGCAGATTCACTCGGACCACGCCACTGATGCTGCTGGACGCGGCTATGGATTCTGGAACGTTGCCGCGTCGTGTCACAACGGACCGGAGTCTCAGTGGCGCGACATCATCCGCCTACATCTTCAGCGGGTTTTGGCGAGCTTCGAGGCGGCCGATCATTTTGACGAGTTCACACCGGACGAGGTGTCCCGCCGGACGTATGCGCGTCTTTATGACGAAGCAAGCATTCAAACCTCGACCACTACCCTCACAGCCAGTTCGCTCCAGGTGTTGTCGAAATGCTGGCACTCGACCTTCCGGACACAGTGGCTGTATTCAATCGGGATCATGCGACCACGTTCGGCGGCTGGGAGGCCCTCCGCGCACAGGGCATTGCTAACCTTCGCGCCCTCAACGACGAGCAGATCCATACTGTTCCAACGCAGGGCGACGGCTCGTTCACAGCATTGCTAGGCGATTCCGTGTACACGGCGGGGAAGGCCATTCTGCTGCCCGGGTTTGCTGCCGAACTCACCGGACAATACCCAAGCAAGGACCTTGGTTGGCTGATGAGCGTTCCGAACCGTCATCAGCTGGTGTGGCACTTCATCGAAGGGGAAAGCGTAATTGCAGCGCTCGATGGCATGGTCCGGTTCACGGCCTTGGGATACGGCGATGCCCCTGGTCCGGTGAGTCCTCATGTCTATTGGTGGAACGGCACAGGCTACGAGCAATTGACTCAGCTCGATGAGGACGCCAACCTATCCATCCACGTCAGCCCTGAATTCCAGGCCGTCATCGAAGCGGCGATGTCCGCAACGGATAGTCCCTGAATTCAGTACAAGGTGATCCATCAAGATGCCCGGTAAGGGATCCTCCAAAGGGCACCCAGCTGGCCTAACTAAAGCGCGCTTTTGGAACCAAGAAATCGGGTTGACCAGGCCCGGCTGACCCACCGGCGGTATTTTGGTGACGGAAGAAGGTTGGTTTCACCGTTCTAGCTGGTCAGGCTCAAAGGAGTTGCAGAGATGGATGAACGTCAGAAGCTGACTGTTCCCGATCTGGTTGGGCAGCCTGTGCACATCGCCCAAGAGATGGCGGCGAACATTGGGTTTGGTCTCGCAGCCGGGGATCCTGACGGGCCGGGGCTCCGTTCGCGTACGTGGCCAGGGCTGTTCTGGGTGACCTCCCAAGATCCGTCCGCCGGGTCGGTCCTTGAGCGGGGGAGCCAAATTAGGATTACTTTCGTTCAGGACGGTCAAGCCCGAAGCGACGTGCCGGAGCAGACGGGCGGGCCGCCCCCCTCACTTAAGAGTCATGCGGAGGCTGAGAAGGACGAGTGAGCGATGTCCGGTGAGGGATCCTCTACCGAACGCAGGAGCGTCCGTCGAGCCACCGGCTTTAGGGGCAGAGTGCGCGAAAGGGGGTTTCGGTCTCGAAGTTTCAGCAGAGCTACCCCTTTTGTCGGTAGGGGGCTGTGCAAGAATTCGGGACATGAACGATCCACGAAACCGCATTCTTCCAATTCTGCGCCACGATGAGCGGCTGCTGTGGGTTGGACAGCCCGACCCTAAGGTTCGCTTCACCGGGGCTGATGCGTTCCTCGTGCCGTTCAGTGTTCTTTGGGGTGGGTTCGCGATCGTTTGGGAAGTCATGGCCGTTACGACTGTTAGGCAGCCATTGTTCATTATCTGGGGCATACCGTTCGTGCTTGTGGGGCCCTATTTTATCTTCGGTCGTTTCATCTTCAAGAAACCGCGTTGACTCATTGAAAACCTCCGCGTAGCCGGATACGTTGCCTCATTTGAAAACCTCCGCGTAACGGCGTGGTTCGCAAGTGTGGCGGCGGTTCGGGGCTATGCCCGTTTTCATGGAGCTAACGATGGCCCAGCGGCAAGCTGTGA
>NZ_JBFTIL010000037.1:0-20862 GCF_056394745.1 Paenarthrobacter sp. 10N417 | reverse complement strand
ACCTGTTTCACCGACCGGTTCGTGGACAAAACAAGCCGCACAGCATCCTCACGGAAAGCCGCATCGTATTTTCTTCTGGGCGTGGTCATCTGAACTGAAGCTCCCATCAAGCTGTCTCACAAAACCATACGACCGCAATCCCTCTCTCACGTCCCGACGGCTTCCCGGGAACCCTCTCTCACATCCCGACGGCTTCCCGGGAACCCTCTCTCACGTCCTGACGGCTTCCCGGGAACCCTCTCTCACGTCCGCCGGACTACACGGTTTCAGCCAGGTAATCGATGGCCAACTTGTAGCCAAGTACGCCCGCACCCACGATGATGGCGCTGCACACACCGGATAAGTAGGAGTGGTGCCGGAACTCTTCGCGCTGATGAACGTTGGTGATGTGCACTTCGACGGCGGGCAGCTGCACTGCGGCGAGGGCGTCACGAAGTGCCACTGACGTGTGTGTGAAGGCCCCGGCATTGATGACGATGCCCGCCGCGGTTCCGCGCGCTGCGTGGATAGCGTCGAGGAGATCACCTTCGTGGTTGGACTGAACGCAGTCCACCGTGAAGCCATGGGCAGCCGCGGCTGACATGGCCAACTGCTCGACGTCCGCGAGCGTGGAAGTGCCGTACTTCTCGGGCTCCCTGGTGCCCAAAAGGTTAAGGTTCGGTCCGTTGATCACAAGAATGGTGCCGCGACCAGCTTCGGTGGCGGGGGTGGCTTCAGTCATGGCTCCCAATCTATTAGGCGGCGGGAGAATGTCCGGGAATTGCCGTCAAAGTTACTTGCGTGTGCACTGCCCGGGCGAAACAGGATTGCTAAGGCCCGGAGCTTGGGCAGCCACCGGCTGGATGTCCTCCATGGTGAGTGCAAACCCAAGTGCCGCATCAGTGGTGGTCTTGGCAAAAACCAAGCCGGCTACCTGCCCTTGCATGGTGAGCAGCGGCCCTCCCGAGTTACCGGGTTGGACGTCACCCGCAAGCTTGTAGACCGACTCGGGAGAAGGATTGCTGCCATAAATGTCAGGAACCAGGATGGTCGAAATCCCTTGGACAGTTGCTGGTTTGGACTGGAAAGGACCGCCGTGCGGGTAGCCCGCAAAAGCTGCGGGGCTGCCGGCTGCCAGGTCTGGACTCAGCTGCAGTGGATCCGATGAAAGTCCGTCTACGGCCAAAACCGCGATGTCCCGCTGGGAGTCGAAGTAGACCACCCGACCCGGCAACGCGCCGCCGTCGGGAATTTCCACGACCGGCTGCGACACGCCCGCCACAACGTGTGCATTGGTCACGACGCGCCCGGGCGACACGACAAATCCGGATCCGGTTTGGTTCTGGCCGCATTCAAAGGCCGTGCCGGCAATCTTCAGGACGGACTCGGCAGCGCGGTTCAGGGCGGGAGTGTCGGTGGACTCGTTGGGAATCGTAACCGGTGTGGAGGGGCCGAAGCCCTCAATCAGCTTGGGAATACCGTCGCCGATCACCGTAGATCGCAATTGGGCCATTGTGGTTTTGACCGGCGTCGGCGTCAACGAATCGATGTATCGAATGACCCGCGACTCAGCCAACTGCTGCGAGACAAACGGCACGCCCAGTGAACTGATACTGAACGCCAACATGGACATCACCAGCGCCGCGACCACCACGCTGACCACGCCGCCAATCAACCGGTCGGCTGCGTGCAACGGCTTAATCCGCACCGCATGGCGGACTTTTCGCCCGATCATGGTACCCAGCCCGTGGCCAAGCGCAATAAGCACGACGGCGGCACCCACCGTGGCGGTCAGCCTCCAACCGCTATCGCTCACCCAGCCGCTCACAAGTGGAACAGCCATAAATGCAGCAATCGCGCCAACCACAAAACCGGCAATTCCGCCGAGTGTCACCAGGAAGCCACTGCGCAGGCCATAGATCAGGTAGGACAGCAGCATCAAGATCAATGCCAAATCCAAAATCGTCAAGCCAAACACCAATGCTCCTTGTGACCGGGTAGCGCCAATTGTAGTTGGGCACCCTGACAAGAAACCGTTAGTCCCATCACGATACGGGTGCGCTCCGAGCGTCTAAAGGCACCGCAAACAAGGCCCGATGGGGGCAAAAACCGCGCCGTTTCAGCGTTTCTCCTGCCAAGTACGTCACAGAAGCTTAAAAATTCTGAAACAATGGCTGGAGCGCCACGACCGAAACTTATATTCAGGAGATTTCATGGACATCGAGGTATTGCGCCGCGCACCCCTCTTCGCCACCCTTGACGACGACGCATTCCGCTTGCTGACGGACGAACTCACCGAGGTGGACCTCTCACGCGGGGCATCGGTATTCCGCGAAGGCGACCAGGGTGACCAGCTGTACTTCATCGTTTCCGGCAAGGTAAAGCTCGGCCGAACCTCCCCCGATGGCCGCGAGTCCCTGTTGGCCATCCTCGGCCCGGGAGAACTCTTCGGCGAAATGGCGTTGTTCGATCCCAGCCCCCGCACCGCCACGGCCACCGCCGTCTCCGAAACGCGCCTGGCCGGACTGAAGAACGAAAGCCTCAACGCGCTGCTCCGCACGCGTCCCGAGGTTTCCGCGCAGCTGTTGCAGGCCCTCGCCCGCCGGCTCCGCCGCACCAACGATTCACTGTCCGACCTCGTCTTCTCGGACGTCCCGGGCCGCGTCGCGAAGGCGCTCCTGGATCTGGCCGACCGCTTCGGCCGTCCGGCCACCGACGGCGTCCTGGTTGCCCATGAACTCACGCAGGAAGAACTGGCCCAGCTGGTGGGCGCTTCCCGCGAAACCGTCAACAAGGCACTGGCCGAGTTCGTCCAGCGCGGTTGGCTGCGCCTGGAAGCGCGCGCCGTCGTTATTCTGGACATGCAGCGGCTCCGCCAGCGTTCGCGCTAATTTCTACTTGCAAAAAAGCCGCCCCGGTGATGAACCGGGGCGGCTTTTTTCGTCGGGACGTGAGAGAGGATCCGTCAAAACCCGTCGGGATGTGAGAGAGGATCCGTCAAAACCCGTCGGGATGTGAGAGAGCGTCCGATTTAGCGCTCCCGCTGCGGCTCTCCGGCTACGGTCCTGGCGGCCTCGACCTCGAGCATCAGCACTCCACCCTCGTCCACCAGTTTGGGTTGGTACACGTGGGCCTTGCGCTTGTAGCTTAGGTAAGCGATGCAGCCGTTGGCATGGGCCATTTTTTCGAGCATGATTTCGGACCCGGGCACCAGGAGTTGGCCGAGGGAAAGTCCGACGGTGTTTTCCTGGGCTATTTCGTCGCCGAGGGCTGTGGTGTCGCGGATGGCGATGGCTTCGGCCGCACAAACCCAGCGGCCCCATACGCCCTTACTGCCCAGAATGCTCGGCTGCTGGTTCACGGGGACTGTAGCCGCGAAATAGCGCGTGTTGAAGCGGGTGTGGGCGAAGTCGGGGCTGAGCCAGTTGACCAGGGGCTTCAGCAGGTCCGTGCGGAGTGAAAGGCCACGCTTGGCGAGTACTTCACTGAAGGATTTCTCCTGGCTGGACACAGCTTCCCGGGCTTTCATCCATTCCACGGTCGAGTTGGCCTCCACAGTGGAGGAAGCGTCTGGGCCGGCAAGGAGGACGCCGGTTTCCTCGAAGAGTTCGCGGATGGCGCCCACAACGTGGCGGCGGGCGAGTCCGACGTCGTCCGTTCCCATGTGCTCAGCCCAATACTGCGGTGAGGGACCCAACCAACCGACGGGGTCGTCGTCGGACGGGTCCAGGGATCCACCGGGGAACGCGACGACGCCCAGCGGCGAGGAGCCTGGCCTGTAACCAAGCCAGGTCTCCAGACCGGTGGGTGAGTCCCGCAAGAGGACGACGGATGATGCGTAGCGGGCGGCCCTGGGGGTCCGCTCGCCGAGCTCAAGCCAGTTTCGTGCTGCCCCTTCGAGTGCGGGAGGGAGTGCGAACAGGCGGCGGGCAAGCTGCGGCAATTGGGTGAACCGGTTCCTTAGCTGAATTCAGCGATGAGCTCGACTTCGACGGGAGAGTCGAGCGGCAGGACGGAAACGCCGACGGCGGAGCGTGCGTGCTTGCCGGCGTCGCCCAGTACCTGGCCGAGAAGTTCGGAGGCGCCGTTGATCACGCCGGGCTGGCCCGTAAAGGTGGGCTCGGATGCAACGAAGCCCACTACCTTGACGATGCGGGTGATGCGGTCGAGGTCGCCGATGACGCTCTTCACAGCAGCGAGGGCGTTGATGGCACAGACAGCGGCGTAACGCTTGGCATCCTCGGGATCGACGGTGGGCTCGTCAGAGGCGCCCAACTCGCCGAGGGAGACCTTGCCCGTAGCTTCGAGTTTGCCCTTAATAAAGGGCAGCTGGCCGGACGTGTAAACGTAGTTGCCGGAGACGATCGCCGGCACGTAGGCGGCCACAGGTGCGGCGACCTCGGGAAGGGTCAAGCCGAGTTCGGCGAGACGCTGCTCAACGGCCGACGTCGGAGCGCCGGATTCCGCGGCAGACGTGGTTTCTGCGGGGGTTGTCATGGTTACTGCTTCTCCCTCTTCAGGTATGCAACAAGGCCTTTGCCATCGGGTCCACCGACGACCTGCACAAGCTCCCAACCGTCCTCGCCCCACTGGTCCAGGATCTGCTTCGTGGCGTGGATAATGAGCGGAATCGTGGCGTACTCCCATTTGGTCATGACAGAAAGCCTAGCCCTTGCCGGTAAAGTGGAAAACATGGTGACTCGCAAGAACCCCATATTCGACACTGCCACCACCCTCGGAAAGATTTTAGGTTTCCTTGGCGTGAGCGCGATTTGTGGCGTCCTGGTGGCGGGCCTTTTGGTCCCCGCAGCCGCCGTTTCGGGCAGTGCCGCAAGTGGTTCAATCCAGTTCTTTGACACTCTGCCGGCAGAGCTGCAGGTGGATCCGCCCAGCCAGAACACAACGATTCTGGCGAAGGACGGCACACCGATTGCCTCGATCTACGCTGAGAACCGGACCAAGGTTCCGCTGGATCAAATGAGCCCGTTCATCAAGGACGCTGTCATCTCTATCGAGGACAGCCGTTTTTATGAGCATGGCGGCATTGACACCACCGGCATCATGCGAGCCATCGTGAGCACAGCCCGCGGCAACAAGCAGGGCGCGTCCACCATTACGCAGCAATACGTTAACAACGTCATCAACGAATCGCTGGTCGCGTCCGGCAAGGACGAAGACGTCAAGCTGAACGGCCTGAACAAGGGCGTCGGCGATAAGCTCCGCGAGATGAAGCTGGCGATTGCCCTGGAGAAGAAGTTCTCCAAAGAGCAGATCCTTGAGGGCTACCTCAACATCGTCTTCTTCAACCGTGACGCCTACGGCATTGAAGCTGCCTCCAAATTCTTCTTCAGCACTACTGCAAAGGATCTGACTCTTCCACAGGCAGCCTTGCTGGCTGGTTTGGTGAACAGCCCGTCCGCCTTCGATCCGATCACCAACCCGGATAACTCCAAGAAGCGCCGCGACCTTGTCTTGGCTGCCATGGTGAACCAGGGCAAGATCACCCAGGCAGAGTACGACGAAGCGGTGGCCACTCCCGTTACCACCAAGGTCACTCCTGCGCGCCAGGGTTGCGCGTACGCCACCATGGCTCCGTATTTCTGCGACTACGTACTGCACTTGCTCTTGAACAACCCTGCATACGGCGAGACCTCGGACGAGCGCGAGAAGCGCATCATGCGTGGCGGCCTTACCATCCGGACCACCCTGGACCCCACCGCGCAGACCGTTGCCCAGCAGCAGGTTGATGGGACGGCGGGTGCCAACCCGGATAAGTGGGGCGCCTCGATCGTCTCGGTCCAGCCGGGTACCGGCCAGATCGTGAGCATGGCCCAGAACACCGTTTGGCTCCCCCAAGACGGCAAGTTCGATCAGACCCAAAACTTCAACGTGGACGTCCTCGATGCCGACGGCAACGACCTCAACGGCATTGGCGGCTTCCAGCCGGGTTCCACCATGAAGCCGTTTACGTTCGCCGAATGGCTGAACGAGGGCAAGTCGATGAATACGACGATTAATGCTTCGGTACGCAGGTACCCCCAGAACTTCCGGTGGCGAAATACCTGCCCTGCGCCCACTGTTGGCTGGTATGACGCCACCAACGGCACTTTCGACCTGCAGAACTCGGACGAGGGTTACTACAGAAACATGACGGTCCTGTACGGCCTCATGAACTCGATTAACACGGCCACCTTTGCTTCAGCTTCCCAGCTGGACTTGTGCGGCATCCAAGGCATTGTTGATGCGACGGGTGTCCATGGGGGTCTGCCTGCCCGGGATGACACCGGCAAGATCACGGATCCCAATCCCAAGGTGCCCATGACCACTCTGGGTAACCTCATTGGTTCCACGCAGACTGCGCCTCTCACGATGGCCAGCGCCTTCGCCACGTTCGCTGCCGATGGCAAGTACTGCCAGCCAATTGCGATTACCTCGGTGAAGGACCAGTCCGGTGCCGATCTCCCGGCGCAATCCTCCAACTGCAAGGATGCCATCAAACCTGAGGTTGCCCGAGGAGTTGCTTACGCGATGGGGAAGGTGCTCGACGAGGGCTCTGGCTCCCTGATCCGGCCAGCCTTGAACTCCAGGAACTTCCCCGTAGCCGCCAAGACCGGTACGAACGACACCAACGGTTCCACCTGGGTGGTCGGCTACACCACCGGTTTGGCAACGGCCTCCTGGTTCGGTGATCCCTTGGGTGACCAAAAGCGCCCAGGACGTAACCTGACCGTTAACGGCAAGTTCTACCCGTCCATCGACGGTTACATGATTGCTGGTCCGCAGTTCACGAACTACATGCTGTCCGTTGCCCCTGCATATGGAACCAACCCGTTCCAAGCGCCGCCGTCCAACCTCCTCGGAGGCCCTGCTCCACAGCGCAATACGGCGCCAGCACCCACGCAGAACAATCCCGCCCCGCCGACAACTCCTACCAACAACGGCGGCAACAACGGCAATGGCAACGGCAACGGCCCTGGCAAGGACTAACCGTGATCTTTGGTGATTCTCTGGCAAACCGCGTCCGCACTGTCGGGCGCGGTTTCGCCGTCACTACTGTCCTCGGTGCCACTGCGGGTGCGGCAGCTGCTGCCTACGGTTGGTGGGAAAAGGACCAGTTCGGAGTCCGCCATGAGACTCTCCCCATCCTCCCCGAGGGTTCAGATCCGTTCCGCGTACTGCACCTGAGCGATATCCACTTCGTTCCGGGACAGGACAAGAAAACCGAGTGGCTGCAGTCTTTGTCGGATCTGAAACCCGATCTTGTAGTCAACACCGGCGACAACCTCAGCCACGAACAGGCCGTCGATCCGCTGATCACCGCTCTCCGGCCCCTCATGGAATTTCCCGGCGTCTTCGTCCCGGGCTCCAACGACTACTACGCACCAAGGATCAAGAACCCTGCGGGCTACTTCCGTGGACCGTCGAAGCTCAGGACCGATCCGATCAAGCTCGACTGGCCCAGGTTGCGGTCTGCATTCGGCATGGGAGGCTGGATCGACCTCACCAACCGCGCCCAGTCGGTGGTTTTAGATGGCCTGCGTTTCGATTTCTCGGGCGTGGATGATCCCCACTTGAAGCGCGAACGTTATGCCGGTTGGCCTCGAGGCACCGTGAACCAGGATGCCCGTCCCCACCTGAGGGTGGCAGTCATCCACGCTCCGTACCAGCGCGTGCTGGATCATTTCACCGAGGCCGCGGCAGATCTGATCCTCGCCGGACACACCCACGGCGGCCAGATCTGCATCCCGGGTTATGGCGCCCTCGTCTCCAACTGCGACCTTCCGACATGGCGGGCCAAAGGCCTCCACGATTGGGAAAGCGATGGATTCACGACGCCGGTCAACGTCTCAGGAGGCATCGGCACCTCGCGCTACGCCCCGGTCCGGATCGCCTGCCGCCCGGAAGCGGTCCTGCTCACCCTCACTGCCCCCAGCTAAACGCCGCCCAGGTCCACGGGACGCCGAACTCAACGCCACGCCCAGCTAAACGCGACGGCCAGCCAAACGCAGGGACCATTACGAATCTCAATAAGTTGGCGAACTTTCCACATAGCAAAGTGTGGTCCTGTGAAACGAATCACGGCATGGCATAGGGTAGTTGCTACGGGAAACTACCTCCGCACCATCTGAAGATCCAGCTGTTGAGAAGCGGGCATGTCCAAACAAACGTCATTCTTCACATCCGTCGGCCGCCTGTACCCTCATGTGCGGCCCATCCTCCCCCGGCTTTTCATGGGTCTCCTCTGCGCCCTGCTCGCCAGCATCGTCGCACTGACCATCCCGCAAGTGCTGCGTGTTTTGGTCAACACCTCGCTTCAACCGGGCGGTGACCCAGGCGCTGTCTGGATTGCCGCCGTCGTGATTCTTGCGCTTGGTGTGGCTGAAGCCGGACTGGTGGCCTTGCGGCGGCAGTTCGTGATCAACCCGGCCACGACGGTTGAGACCAGGATGCGTGTATCGCTGTATGGTCACCTCCAGCAACTCACAGTGTCTTTCCATGACCGCTGGGGTTCCGGGCAGTTGCTGTCCCGAGCCATGACGGACTTGAGTTTTCTGCGCCGCTGGATGGCGTTCGGCGCGATCATGCTGGTGGTCACCACGTTGACGGTGATCATCGGCGTCGGAGTCATGTTCTCCATGAGTTGGCAACTGGCGTTGATTTTCCTCGGCGCGGCCGTGCCGATCATGGTCAATTCGTTCCGCTTCCGCCGTCGCTTCAGCCTGGTCACGCGCCTCAGCCAGGACCAGGCCGGCGATCTTGCTACCACCGTGGAAGAGTCCGTCCACGGCATCCGCGTCCTGAAGGCTTTCGGCCGCAGCCGCGAAGCGCTGGAGAATTTCAACGGCCAGGCAGAAGAGCTGCGGCAGACAGAGATTGCCAAGGCGAAGCAGCAAGCCGGCTTCACCCTGGTGGTCACGTTGCTGCCTGAGCTGGCGCTGGGCGTCGGCCTGGTGGTGGGCATCATGCTCGCGGCAAGCGGCCAGCTAAGTATCGGCTCGCTGGTTGCGTTCTTCGCGACCGCCGCCGTGGTGGCCACTCCCGTGGAATTTTCCGGCATGCTCCTGGCCATGGCGCTGACTGCCAAGACTGCATTGGACCGGCACTTCGAAGTCATGGACACCGCGAACACCATCACCTCGCCGGATCATGCTGAGCTGCCGGCAACGGTGAAGGGCGCCCTGCGCTTTGAGCATGCGGGCTTCGGATTCGACGACGGCGGTACGCTCCTGCACGACATCACTCTGGACATTCGTCCCGGCGAAACCATGGCACTGGTGGGCATCACCGGCAGCGGCAAGAGCGCCCTGCTCCAACTGGTCCCCCGTCTTTACGACGTCACAGTAGGCTCCGTGACGATTGATGGCGTGGACGTCCGCGACTACGACATCGAGGAACTCCGGCGCATCGTTGCGGTGGCTTTCGAGGACACCACCCTGTTCTCCAGCTCTGTGCGGGACAACGTCCTGCTCGGCTCCCCTGAACCCAGCGACGCAGCCCTGGATGAAGCCTTGGACGTCGCCCAAGCCCACTTCGCGTACTCTTTGCCGGAAGGTGTGGACACGCTGATCGGCGAGGAAGGCTTGAGCCTTTCGGGTGGCCAGCGGCAGCGCATAGCCCTTGCCCGTGCCATCGCAGCGAAGCCAAAAGTCTTGGTCCTGGACGATCCCCTCTCGGCTTTGGACGTCAACACCGAAGAACGCGTGGAAGCCCGGCTCCGCGAGGTACTGCACGAGACCACCACCCTCATCGTCGCGCACCGCCCTTCGACCGTGGCATTGGCGGACCGCGTGGCGTTGCTCGAGAACGGAACCATCACCGCCGTCGGAACCCACACGGAACTGCTGGCTGAAAACGCTCACTACCGCTACGTCATCGCAAGCCTGGATACCGGTCCGAGGGACCTGGACAGCGAATTGGATGAACTCGAAGACGCCGAGGAGGCCCGACGGTGAGCGCCACAACTTTTGGAACCGCCAACGAAGACAACACGCTCCTGAGCAAAGCGGACAGCAAAGCAGTACGACGCCGGTCGCTCGCCTTGCTGGGCTCGCTGATCCGCCCGGTGCGGCTGCGTTTCTGGATGACGATCGTGATGGTGGTGGTTTCGCAGCTCACCCGGGTGGCGGGGCCAGCCCTGATCGCCTTTGGCATCGACACCGCTCTGCCCGCATTGCAGGCCGGCAACAATGCACCGTTGGTGCTCGCCGGTGCGTTGTACCTGGCAGCGGCAATCGCCACTGCTGCAATGACTGCCCTCTACGTAACGTCCACAGCCCAATTGAGCCAGGCCATGCTCCTGGACCTCCGGGTACGCGTGTTCAGGCACACCCAGCGGTTGAGCCTTGAATTCCACGAGAAGTACACATCCGGCCGCATCATTGCCCGTCAAACCTCGGACCTCGAGGCGCTGCGGGAATTGCTTGACTCCGGCGTGAGCTCCCTGGCTTCGGGCATGCTGTTTATGCTCTTCACAGCATTCACCGTGTTTGCTTTGGACTGGCGCAGTGGATTGATCATGCTTGCGGCGGGTGTGCCCATGTTCTTACTCGCGCGCTGGTACCAAAAGCATTCACAGATCGCGTTCCGGGAATCCCGGGTGGTTTCGGCCCGGCTGATCGTGCACTTCGTGGAAACCATGACAGGCATCCGTGCGGTGAAGGCCTTCCGCAAGGAGCGCGAGAACGCCGACCGCTACGGCGCCTTGGCTGAGGACTACCGCAAGAACACCGTCCGCTCCATCAACCTGAATGGCATCTTCCAGCCGGGTCTGGTGCTGATCGGCAACGTGTGTGTGGCGGCAGTGCTGTTGTTCGGCGGGTTCAGGGTGCTGAGTGGTGACCTCGCCGTGGGCGTCCTCCTGGCACTCATCCTGTCCACGAAGCGCTTCTTCCAACCGGTGGACCAGATGGCCATGTTCTACAACTCATTCCAGAGCGCACAGGCGGCGCTGGAGAAAGTATCAGGGCTCCTCGAAGAGGTGCCCACCGTCCGGCCGCCAAAGAACCCTGTACCGCTGAAGAGTTCACGCGGCGAGATCGACTTCAAGGGCGTGCAGTTCGGATACAGCGATGGCAAGGTGGTTGTGCCAAACCTGGACCTGCACATTCCCGCTGGCCAAACCGTTGCACTGGTGGGACAGACAGGCGCCGGCAAATCCACCCTGGCCAAACTCGTTGCGCGCTTCTACGACGTCACGTCAGGCGCCATCACGTTGGACGGCATTGACCTTCGCGATCTGGCTACCACCGACCTTCGCCGCGCAGTGGTCATGGTGACCCAGGAAGCCTTCCTGTTCAGCGGCTCCGTGGCGGAAAACATCGCATTGGGCCGGCCTGAAGCTTCCCGAGCCGAAGTGGAGACCGCGGCCAAAGCAGTGGGCGCCCATGAATTCATCATGAGCTTGCCCGAAGGATATGACACGGATGTCAATAAACGTGGTGGCCGAGTCTCGTCGGGCCAGCGTCAACTGATCGGATTCGCCAGGGCCTTCCTCGCCGCGCCTGCCATTCTGATCCTGGACGAAGCCACGTCTTCGCTGGATATTCCTTCCGAGCGGATGGTGCAGGCAGGACTCGCCCACCTTCTGGAGGGTGTTGCAGGCCAGAACGCTGCCCGTACCGCCATCATCATTGCCCATCGCCTCTCCACCGTGGAGACAGCAGACAGGGTGCTGGTGGTCCACGACGGCCGGATTGTTGAGGACGGAACACCGGCCGAGCTGATCACTGGTGGTGGCCAGTTTGCCCGGCTCCACGGAGCATGGCGGGACTCGCTCGTGTGAGGAGCGACACCCCCTCCTCGATTTCGCATCCCGCAGCGATTCAGCTATCCTTGAACAGTTGCTTTCGCAGCGGATCGGGATGTAGCGCAGCTTGGTAGCGCGCTTCGTTCGGGACGAAGAGGTCGCAGGTTCAAATCCTGTCATCCCGACCAAACACGAAAATGGCGCCGAGAAATCGGCGCCATTTTTGTTTGTCCGGATCTACTCGAGTGTGGGTGTCGCAGCCGCAGTCTGTAGACCCACGCGCCTGTCCCCGGGCAAAAGAAAACCCCGGAGCATCGCTCGTCACGCTCCGGGGTCTTCTTCAGTATTTACTGATTTACATAGGATCCGGCCAGTTGCCGATGGACGACGTCGTGTACGTCGTGTCACCTGACTTGGTAGGTGTCGTGGTGGTGGACCTCATAGGATCGGGCCAGTTTCCAATAGCACTTACCGAGCCGGAATCTGCCGCTGCAGCAGCAGAGACGACTGCGGGAGCCGCAACCGTAAAAGCGAGAGCGCCTGCCAAGGCCACCGAAGCGGCCATTTTCTTGAACATAATGTTCCCCAATGCGAGTCGGATTCGTTACGGAAATTGCACGGTCCCTGTTGACATACATTGTAAAATGTTTTCCACAGAGACTGTCAAGGTTTTGGTGAAAAGACACCTGTAGGAGGGCCCCGTGGGAAACGGATTCGGCGAGAAGCTACGTGCCGAACGGCTCGAACGCGGGTTAACGCAGGCAGAACTGGGCAAAAACCTGTATTCCCCGAGCTACATTTCGCTGCTTGAGACAGGTCGACGCGAGCCTACTGCCGAGGTCATCGAAGAGCTGGCGCGCAGGCTGGAATTGGCGCCCAAGGCTTTGGAAGCCTGGAGCCAACCCGTTTCGGTAAGCGATGCCGAGTACGTGCTGGCCGGCCTGTATGCCCGGCAAGCGTGGGACCTGCGCGACTACCAACTCGCGGCCAGCCATGCAGCAACTGCGGCGCAGATCGCGCTCGAGGCGAAGAACAACAGCGCCTGGTGGAATATGACCTATATGCAGGCCGAATGCGTGATGAAGCAAGGCCAGCTCAAGGAATGCCAGCAAATTGTCGAGCACCTGCTGGAGCATCCCATGGCCACAGAGTCCGCAGGGCTTGGTGTGCGGGCCTGGCAGATGCTCGCCGCGGTCTGTCACGGACAGGGTCAGCTGGCCACCGCCGTCGAGCATGCAAAGAAGGCCGTGCAACTGTCCGAGCAGCTGCCCAAGGGATCCACGCTGATCATCGGGGCGCACCGCGCACTGATCGGTGCCCTCGCCGAGAGCGGCAAGCTGGACGAAGCCTGGCAGTACTGCCTGACGATGATCGAGCACATGGACGAGCACTCCATGTCCCAGCTGGCCGGCGAGGTCGCCTGGGTGGTGGGCAACGTTGCGTTCATGCGACACGACTATGTGGAGGGCATCAAGCACCACGAGCGCGCGGCAAAGCTGCTCTCCCCCGCCAACGACATTGAACTGTGGGCCCGCTTCAATAAGGCCTCGGCTGCAGTCAGGTTGTCGTCCGGCATTGTTGAGCCCGAAACCCTGTCCGCCATTGAACGTGCCGAGCTCGCGCTGTCCATCGTCGGCGGAAACAAGACGGACCAGCTTGAAGTAGCCTTCATCCGCGCCCGCTGGCTTTACTTGACGGGCGATATTCCGGCCGCAGTGGACAAGCTTCGCGAGATCTACAAAGACCGCAAGGTATTGGCCCGCCACACAGCTGGCGAAGTCTCGCTGTTGTTGGGGAAGTCCTTGAAGGCAGCCGGTGAAACCACGGAGGCCCTGCACTACCTGGAAGAGGCCCAGCACGACTTCAGTGCAGCCGGCGCCTCGGACCGGGTGCAACAAGCCATGGATGCGGTCCTGGAGATCCGGCTGGCGGAACGCCGCGCTGCTGCATCACACCCGGAAGCGCACTCCGAATCCCATTCCGAGGCAAGCTAAACCCAAGTAAGTCGCAGTTAAGCGCGTTCTGAGCCGTCAAAACGCGCTTAACTGCGACTCAGTTGGATTACCTAGGCGAACGTGCGCCCTGTGAGTTTCTCGTAGGCTTCCACGTAGCGGGCACGGGTGCGCTCCACGACTTCAACGGGCAAGGCAGGCGGAGGCGTGTCCGAGGACTTGTCCCAGCCGGACTCGTCCGAGGTCAGCCAGTCGCGGACGTACTGCTTGTCGTACGAGGGCTGCGATTTGCCGGGCGCATAAGTGGATGCGTCCCAGAAACGGGAGGAGTCCGGGGTGAGGACCTCATCGCCCAGCGTGATGATGCCCGTGTACGTGTCGAGGCCGAACTCCACCTTGGTGTCGGCAAGGATAATGCCCCGCTCGCGGGCAATCTCCTCAGCACGGGTGTAGATCTTCAGCGTGAGTTCGCTGAGGCGTGCGGCGATGTCGTCACCGACGATGGCCACGACGTCGTCATAGGTGATGTTAACGTCGTGCTCGCCGACGTCGGCCTTGGCAGATGGCGTAAACAGTGCTTTCTCCAAGCGGGAACCGTCAACAAGCCCCTCGGGAAGCGGGATGTTGCAGACGGTGCGGGAATGCTTGTACTCCTCCAGCCCGGAACCGGTGAGGTAACCACGGGCGATGCACTCCACCGGGAACATCTCCAGCTTCTTGCAGATCATGGCACGGCCCTCGACGGCGGCCGGAACGCCACCCTCAACCGTGGAGGCCAGCACGTGGTGCTCAACCTCCAACTGGTCGAACCACCACAGGCTGAGCTGCGTCAGGATGCGGCCCTTGTCAGGGATTTCGCTGCTCAGGACATGGTCATAGGCACTGATGCGGTCGCTGGCAACCACCAGTACGCATTCCTGGCCGACCTTTTCCGTGATGGATTCATCGGTTGGGACGTAGAGGTCACGAACCTTGCCGGAATAGATATGCGTCCAGCCCGGAAGTTGCAGGGTCTCGGTTTTGAAACCGCCTGTGGGGAGGGAATCAGTCATGCTCAGGCCTGTACTTTCGGGATGGTTCCGGTGGCTGCGTAGGGCACTCGGATTTCGCCGCGGGCGGCTTTGCCTCCGATATCCGTACGGAACTGCGAGCCTTCAAGCTGAACCAGCTCAACGCCGTCGTACGCTTTTTCGCGGGCCTCCACCAGATCCGAACCGAGCGCGACCACCGCGAGGACGCGGCCGCCGGCCGAAACCACTTTGCCTTCCTCGTCCAGCTTGGTGCCGGCGTGGACAACGTGGACGCCTTCGAGCTCGTCCACTTTCTTCAGGCCGCGGATGCGATCGCCAGTGCGGGGAGCGTCCGGATAGTTTTCGGCGGCCACGACGACGGCGACTGCCGTGTCCTTGGACCAGCGCAGCTCCTCTGCGGTGTCCAGTTCGCCCTTGGCAGCTGCCAGCAGCAACGCACCGAGCGGGGTCTTAAGGCGTGCGAGGACTGCCTGCGTCTCGGGGTCACCGAAGCGCACGTTGAACTCGATGACGCGCGTGCCGCGCGAGGTGAGTGCCAGGCCGCAGTACAGCACACCGATAAAGGGTGTGCCCCGGCGGGCCATCTCATCCACAGTGGGCTGGGCGACGCGGTCGATGACTTCCTGAACCAGGCCTTCGGGAGCCCACTCGAGCGGAGTGTAAGCACCCATGCCACCGGTGTTGGGGCCTTCATCGTTATCGAAGATGCGCTTGAAGTCCTGCGCCGGAGACAGGGGAACGGTAGTGCGGCCGTCGCAGAGGACGAACAGGGAAACTTCGGGGCCGTCGAGGAACTCTTCGATGACAACTGTTCCACCGGCGTCGAAGCATGCCTGCGCGTGCGCGAGGGCTTCCTCGCGGTCGTTGGTGACTACAACGCCCTTGCCTGCGGCGAGGCCGTCGTCCTTAACAACGTGCGGGGCGCCGAATGTAGCCAGGGCATCGGCGGCTTCCTCTGCGTTGGTGGCAACGCGGGCCATGGCCGTGGGAACGCCCGCTTCAGCCATAATCTGTTTGGCGAACGCCTTGGACGCTTCGAGCTGGGCTGCTTCCTTGCTGGGTCCAAAGACCGGAATCCCGGCCGCACGGACGGCGTCGGACACACCGGCGGCCAGGGGAGCCTCCGGACCGACGACAACCAGGTCCACGCCCAGCTTGGTGGCGAGCGCGGACACGGCTTCCGGGTTGTTCCCGTCAATTGCGTGCGTGGGAACGAGTTTGCTGATGCCCGCGTTGCCCGGAGCCGCGTGGACCTCGGAAACGTTGGGATCTTCAAGCAGAGAGCGGACAATGGCGTGTTCGCGGCCGCCTGGGCCAATGACGAGTACCTTCACAGTCTTCAAGGGTACTTTGTGTAAGGCGCGGGGCCTAAGCTGTGTCCTTCCCCGGCAACGGATGACTGGATCCGGGACCGCGCATGTGACCAGTGAACACAGCCGTCGCGCCCTAGACTGGCCTCATGCCCATGAGTTCGCATGAAACGTTCAACGTTGAGTCCGCCGTCGAACTGGCAGTCATCGAACGCAGTGGCTTTATCGAGTCCCGGCACATCGGTGCTGCCGTCGTCCTTGCCGGTGACGGAAGCGTGGTCACCCGGCTCGGTGACATCGATGCTCCCATTCTGGCCCGCTCCACCCTGAAACCATTCCAGGCCCTCGCTGCCATGCAGTCCGGCGTCCCGCTTCGGGGCGCCCAGGTGGCTGTCGCCTGCGGAAGCCACACCGGTTCCCTGGATCACATGGACGTAGTGGAGGGAATGCTCAAAGCGGCAGGTGTCCGCGAGGATCAGCTTCAGTGCCCCACAGCTTGGCCGCAGGACGAAACCGCCCGCAATTGGCTTGTCCGCTCCGAGCGCGGCCAGACCAGGCTCGCCTTCAATTGTTCCGGAAAGCACGCGGCTTTCCTCTGGGCCTGCACGGAAAACGGTTGGGACCTTCGCAGTTACCTTGAGCCGAATCATCCGTTGCAGCAACGTGTGCGGTCCGTGATTGAGGAATACAGCGGCGAAACGATCTCGCATTTGGGCATTGATGGCTGCGGAGCACCCGTTGCGGCGATCTCGCTGACCGGACTGGCCCGGGCGTATTCGCGGTTGGCGAAGTCGCCGGGCGATTCTTCCTCAAACGCACGCGCAGCCACCATCGCCACCTCCATGCTGGACTACCCGTGGGCGGTCCAAGGCAAGGGCGAGTCAAACACGATCGTCATGGAAGAGCTGGACATCCTGGCCAAGATTGGCGCCGAGGGCATCCTGGTCCTTGCCACGTCCACCGGTGCCACCGTCGCGGTCAAGATGCTCGATGGGAACCTTCGCGCTACGTCCTTGGTGGGGTTGACCCTTCTTGCCGTCAGTGGCGCGGTGGACATTCCCGCGGTTTCCAACGTCCTGGAACGCGTCGTGGAACCTGTGCTGGGCGGCGGGCGGCCCGTGGGCAAGATCCGCCTGGGCCACGCCGTATCCGCGATGCTCGACTGAGCCGGCCCGTTACTGAGTCACCTAGTTATATAAGGAAAGAAACCATGGCAGTTGCACGACGCCGCATTGACGTCGAGGAGGGCCGCGCTGCGCTGGCAGCCTGGCAATTCGCCGTCGGAGGCTCGGCTGAAGGTGCCTCCGGCGAAACCGGTGCCGCTCCGCCGTCGCGCTCTTTGATCGCGACGGCGGTCCGCTACTCGCTCGAGGAAGTCACCGCCCGCGCACCCGGCAATTCGGTGGAGGTCCGCGTGCCCCCGTTCGGCGTCACGCAATGTGTGGAGGGGCCCCGCCACACCCGCGGCACTCCCCCGAATGTCATAGAGTGCGACGCCGCCACCTGGCTTGAGCTGGTAACGGGCCGAATTTCTTGGGGAGACGCAGTCTCGGCTGGCCGTGTTGCCGCGTCCGGACTGCGCGCGGACCTCTCGGAACTGCTTCCCCTCTAACACAGCTAATGCCCTCAAGACCTAAGTCTCAAGGGCATCAGTTGCACTCAAACTATGGAGTTAGTCGGGGCAGATCGGCGTTGCTGGTTGCCCTGGCTTGCTCATCTCGAATTGCGGAATTTCGTCTGCCGTTGGACCTCCACGGAATTTCGGTGAGGGGTGGTGGCCCTCGCTGAGGCGTTCGAGTTCCTGTTCCTCGAAGACTTCCTCCTGGCCGAGCATGATGGCCGAATCCTCGTTGGTAATCTCGCCGTTGAAAGCACGGACCATGACGCTGCGGTCGAACTGGCCTTCCCACTTGGCAACTATGAACGTGGCAACGCAGTTACCCAGCAGGTTGACGACGACGCGCATGGAGTCCATGAGGCGATCGGCTCCGAGAAGGAGTGCTACGCCGGCAACCGGGAAGATGCCGAGGGCGGCAGCCGTGGCCGAGAGGGCCAGGAACGATGAGCCCGGGACGCCGGCCATGCCCTTGGAGGTCAGGAGCAGCACACCCAGCGCGGCCAACTGCTGGCCGAGGTCCAGGTGGTGGCCGAACGCCTGGGCCAGGAACAGCAGGGAGATGGAGAGGTAGATCGCTGCACCATCAAGGTTGAAGGAATAGCCGGTGGGAACCACCAGACCGGTGGTTGCCCGGGAGCAGCCGGCGTTGGTCAGCTTGGTCATGATGCGCGGCATGACCGCTTCAGTGGAGGCCGTGCCAAGCGCGAGCAGGAATTCTTCGCGGGTGTATTTCAGGAAGTGCCAGAGCGGAACGCGGGCGAAGCCCCAGGCCACCAGGAACAGCAGGCCGATAAAGACGATGGCGGCTCCGTAGCAGGAGGCGATCAGAAGCGCATACGTGCCAAGTGTGCCCAGCCCGTACTGGCCGATGATGAAGGCCATGGCGCCGAAGGCACCGATCGGAGCTACCTTCATGATCCAGGACATGATCTTGAAGATCAGCTCCAGAACGGTCTCCATGAGGCTGATCACCGGCAGGCAACGCTGGCGACCGATGACCACGATCGCGGCACCGAAGAAGACGGAGAAGAACAACACCTGGAGCAGGCTGTTGTTGGCGAAGGCGCCGATCACACTGGTGGGGATGACGTCCAGAAGGAAGGCCGCCGCATCCTTGGGAACTGCGTGGCCCGTCTTTGCGTCCACGGCTTCTTGGGAAAGCGTGGAGGGATCGATGTTCAGGCCGGCACCGGGCTGAACGATGTTGCCCACGATGAGTCCGAAGACCAGGGCGAAAAGGGTGGCGCAGGTGAAGTAGAGGAGTGCTTTGACCCCGACCCTTCCGACCGCCTTGACGTCGCCGACTGCCGAGATGCCCGTGACGATCACGAGGAAAATCAGCGGGGCGATGATCATCTTGATGAGTTGAATGAATCCATCACCCAGCGGCCGGAGGGTGGACCCGAGGTTCGGCCAAAAATGACCGATGAGCACACCTGCGACGACGGCGATCAGGATTTGAAAAAAGAGCGACTTATACAGTGGCTTCTTCTTCAGCGGGGCCGAACTCGCCTTCAGCGCCGCAGAGTCTGGGATCTTCATTGATCTGAACCAATCAGTTGGGAACAGCCCCACATTTGGGGGTTGTTTTCAAATGTAATCCTGCTCACATCATTCCGCAAGGGGAAATTGAATTTCCATATTGTGGAAAGTCACATCCGGTTTGGAGCTTGGATGTTGGTGCGTCCCCCACCTTCTTTGACGCAGAAATGCCCGTGACACACCCTCCTGCAGGCGTGTCACGGGCATTCGAAAAGCAAAGTGGGTGGTGGCGGCACGGGCCCACGGTTTGGGGCGGTACTTTGATGCTAGCCGCGGCCTATGAACGGCATGCCCGCGGCTGTGACCACCAGGGAACCAACGTTGGCCGACGCCGGCATGTTGGCCATCATCAGCACAGCACGGGCTGCGTCCTCCACGGGGAACATCGGCTCCACCCGACGGCTGCCATCGGCCTGCAACGCACCTGAGCCGACTCCGATGGTGTCCATGATCTCGGTGCGGGTATTTCCGATGTCGATCTGCCCGCACGTGATGCCAAAGTCTCGGCCATCCAGCTCAATGCTCTTGGTCAGGCCGGTCACCGCATGCTTTGTCACCGTGTAAGCGACGGACCTGGGCCTGGGCGAATGTGCAGAGATGGAGCCGTTGTTGATGATGCGGCCACCCTGCGGTTCCTGGGTCTTCATGGTCCTCACAGCCTCAGCGGCGCACAGCATGGAGCCAGTGACATTGACGCGCAGCGTGGCCTCCCACTCATCGACGTCGATCTCGCCAACGTCGCCGGCTGGCCCGAAGATGCCTGCATTGTTGAACAGCACATCAACCCGGCCCCAGCGTTGGCGGACTGCCTCGAAAAGGCGGGCAACGTCGTCGGGCTCTGTCACATCGCACGACACCGCCAAGGCATCCGGACGGTCGCCCGCGGTCTCCAGCAACTGCGCTTCGCGACGCCCAGCCAACGCCACACGATAACCGTCGGCGAGCATGAGCCGGGCTACGGCCTTCCCAATGCCGGAGCCGGCACCGGTCACGACGGCGACCCTTGGGTCTGCGGGCGGGCGTGGGTCAGTCATGTGGTGGCCTTTCGGGGAATCGCCTTAGACAGCTTCTGTAGCCAGCGTCAGCGGGCTGCCCTTCAGTGGGCTGGGCTGAAGTCGGTTGGGCTGCTGTTATCGGCCAGCCTATGACAGTCTTCGGACGCGGCGTTGCATAGGTGCGTACCTTGGACGTCGTGAGGCCGAGCCGGACCAAGGATTCAGCAATGGTGACAGCCGCAGCCACGTCTGCATCGTGGATCTCCACTTCGTACTGTTTCCACATAGCGGAAACAAGTTATTGAATAGTGAAAACACTCTATGACTCGCGTCACGTCACGTCAAGGCGTCACAAGTGTATGGAGGGTCACATTCGGTTGATTGCCGGGGCATTTCCCAGTTGACTGTTGCGGTTGCGTAATCCGTGTTGACGCTGCCCATCGGCAGACGTAATCTCGAATTGCAGAATTTTATTCTCACAATACGAAATTCCTTGAGCGCCCCCACAGAGCAAGCGCCCAGACATTCAATGAAGGAAGGTTGGACGTGGCTGCAGGAGAAGAGACCTCACACATCCTCAGCGGGTTGACTGCCCAGCTGCCTGATCGTGATCCGGAAGAGACCGCGGAGTGGATTGAGTCCCTTGATGCGTTGATCGCGGAGCAGGGCACGGAGCGTGCCAGCGTGCC
>NZ_JBFTIL010000036.1:0-22358 GCF_056394745.1 Paenarthrobacter sp. 10N417 | reverse complement strand
CGGTCGAGGCGCGCCGGGATCCAAACACGGTCATCGTGGCGAGGACTGATAGTGCCCTGATATCGAAGGACGAGGCACTGTTGCGCATGCGGCTATTCGCTGAGGCGGGGGCCGATGTTATCAAGCCAACACATATCGCGTGGGAGGATGCTGCCGAAGCAGTAGAGGCATCGTGCGGAGTGCCGGTGATGATGGTGCCCATCCGCTTCGGCAGCGCCACGCGTGAAGAGCGCAAACTCGCTGAAAAGAGCGGTGTGAAGATTCTTCTTGACCCGGTCCCTGTCTCGTACGCAATATACGAGGCAGCTATCAAGACGCTCACGGAACTCAAGCAAACCGGAATGGTGGACGCGGACTATTCGGACACCGCTAAGACCGTCCAGGAGACAATCCGGTACCGCGAATGGGGCGAGCTCGCGGTGCGGTATAATGCGTCGGATGCCGCGTCATGAATGCATTGCCGTCCGCGCTCAAATTTAGACGACTGGCATTGGCTGTGCTGTCACGCGGCTCGAGGACTCCTCACGGCTCCCGTTACCGTAGGCCTAAGCCGGCCGGGACAGCAACCGAGTACCCTTGCATCCGATCACGACTCGAAATCTCACCCTACGGAGGTCAACATTATGGAGTCAGTAATTGACACCCCGATCTGTGACACTAGTCACACGTCAGAAGAAGCGCAGCGGTGGGTTGACGTAGCACGTTCGCTGGCGCCGCTCGTAGAGTCTGAAGTCCCGCAGGCCGACCAAGACAAGGTCATCACCTCAAAGGTCGTTCAGGCGTGGAAGGACGCCGGTCTGTATGGCGTGTTGCTGCCAAAACACCTCGGAGGGGCGGGCGTGGACGCCGTTACCTATATTCAGATCGCGGAGGAGATCTCGCGTCAGGACGCCTCTGCTGGTTGGGTTTACGGTAACCACCAGACAGGCACCCTGTTCATTGGAATGCTCCTGCCGGCTGAAGCATTGCGTGAGCTGATCGGCCCTAAAGCAGACGGCGTCGCCTGCGGCTCGGGTGCTCCGCAAGGACCCTTCGGCACTGCAAAGCCAGTTGAGGGTGGCTATCTGGTCAAAGCGCCCCAGAGGTTTTTCGGATCCGGCTCGCAGCATGCGACGCGAGTGGTCAGCCGGGTAGCCCTGCTCAATGAGAACGACGAGATGCTCATCGGTGAGGACGGGGAGCCGAATGTCGTCTTCGTTTGGGTGGACCCTGAACACGTCGAGTGGAAGCACGATTGGGACCCGTCTGGTCTCGCCGGATCAGGCTCGGGGTCCTATCTAGTGAAGGAACACGTAATCGAGGAAAAGTGGATGGCAATCCACGACGGAACGGACTTTCCTGACGACCCAGTGTTTACCCAGGGGTTTACAGGGGTCACGACCCTGCACCACGTCGGCACGGGGCTCGGTCTAGCGAAGCGAGCGATCGAGGAGATGGCGAAGTCCGCTCAGGGACGACGTCGCGGAGTGGTGCCTTCCCTGGACAACTATCCGCTCTTTCAGGCCGAGTTTGTTCGTGTTGCTTCGCTGTACCAAGCGTCGCGCGCATTCATTCTGGACTCCTATAAGAACCTGTGGGAGGCGGCGGCGGAACACCGTTTAAGTGAGCTGCACACTGCGCTCATCGAGCAAGCAGCACTTCACCTCTATCGGTCCCTTGACGACATCATTGCAACGGCATCGTTGTGGGCGGGGTCAGACGTCATTGCGAAGGACGGAATTTTCGCTCGCCTTAATGCAAACGCGCGGGTCGCGATGAGCCACCTTTTGGTAGGTCCGCAACACGCCGTTCAGATTGCGCCCGCGTTGCTGGACGACTGGCTCGGTAGCTCTCGGCCTGTTCACGGGAACAGTAGTCATGAGTGATTCGCTGAGCACGTCCTTTGCCGCCAGGTGCCGTTCGAGCGATTGATTACATTTTGAAATGTTGCGCAAGATGCCGTCGTCTGCGCCGTCGATCTAAGTCTCGCTGATGAAATAAATGCCGGTGCCTACGCATCGCCGAAGGCGGCACTAGGTGCAGTTTCGAGCGAATTTGCCCTTAATGTGGCAAAGGATGGCGTTCGATCCCAGTCGGGTTTGCTGCAGAGGGCCAATCGATATTGCGTATGGCGTGCTCTACGACAATTTATTGCTTCTAGAAAGGGAAATATAGAAATGTTCGGCCTGAGCGAGGACCAAGTAGACCTTATCGCCGCCAGTCGCACTTTGGCGCTCGACAAGTTTAAGGCGAAAGCCATGCAATGGCACCGTACTAAGGAGTACCCCGCCGAGAACATCGCCGCTCTGCGAGATGCGGGGCTGCTTGGGCTTTGCGCACCAAAAGTCGTCGGCGGCGGCGGACGCTCGGAGTTTGACGCGCTGTTGGTGCTCGACGCGATCGGGAGCGTATGCCCGACTACAGCTGCGGCTATGAATGTGTTCGACGTGGGTCCACTGAGCATCCTCACAAAACATGGGAGTGCGGCCCAGCAGGAGAAATATATCCCCAGAATGCTGAATGGAGAGCTTCGCCTTTCGATTGCACTTACCGAGCCTGACGCAGGCTCCGAACTGACAGGCTTGAAGACTAGCGGCCGAGTCGACGGCTCCGAGGTCCTCCTTAACGGAGTCAAGGTTTTCTCTGCCGGCGCCAATGCAGCTGACGTGTTTCTAGTCTATGTCCGTTTTGGCCCGAAACTGAGCGATATTGGGGCGGTAATTGTTGAGAAGGGGTCGCCTGGTCTAGTAACCGGACCCGTCAGAACCTTTATGTCTGGCTCCACCTGGGCGGAATTGCGATTCGAAAACTGTCGGGTGCCCGCGGAGAACATTCTGCCTTTGGAAAACGGGTTCAAGGACCTCATCCTGACTTACAACATGGAGCGTCTTGGTGCCGTTGCCAAGAGTCTCGGAATCGCCGAGTGTGCACGGACTCGTGCGCAAGAGTATGTCGTAAGTCGCCACCAATTCGGCGGGCCGTTGTGGGACCAGCAGGGACTGCGGTGGAAATTCGCCGATATGGAAATGCGAATTGAGTCAGCGCGGCTGCTCATGATGAAAGCCGCCGCCAATGCCGTTGACGGCAACCCTTCGCGCATTGAGTCGAGCATGGCCAAGCTCGCCGCTAGTGAGGCGGCTTCTTTCGTTTGTGATGAAGCAATCCAAGTGTGCGGGGGCACGGGATTCGACGAGGAAAGTGGTCTGCCTTGGCTCTTTGGACTTGCCCGCAGTTACCGGATCGCCGGCGGGGCGTCGGAGCTTCATCGAAACATGATAGCAAAGGATCAGCTGGCGTCGAGCTGGACCTTCAACGACCAGGATCATATCGAGGCCGGGGCTTTGACAATGTCGCCGTAGTGCACGAGAACCATCCCGCCTTGAAGTCGGAGAACGACTTCAAATTTGATGCTCTTTCGCTTATTTCACCATTAGGAAAGTTGAGAACGGGAGCCAAGAGACGAATGAGTTACGACATGAGCAGCGAAAGGCCGGACCTTCCGGACTATGACGAGCTACCAAAAACCGACTTCGGAATCGGATCATCCTGGGGGTTATTCGGGCCGTCCGACGAGGACGGGCTGCTGAATCTGCACGGCCCGGCGACAACACTTCAGGCCACCCAATCGATTGTCAGCGGTGAAGTCATCCGGCTCGATGCGCCGCTCGATTTTTTTGACCCGCCCTTGTACAGTCGGCCCCGTTACACCAGGGATATCGTGGTCACCGACAACGGCAGCATTGACGAATCCTACTCGGCGCTAAACCCGCAGTCCAGCAGCCAATGGGACGCCCTCAGTCATGTGGCAGCGTACCCTGGCGTCTATTACAACGGAGCAACCCTCGATGAAGTCCTGAACGGACGTAACTCGATCGCGAGTTGGGCTCGGCGAGGAATCGTTGGGCGAGGTGTACTTCTTGATCTCCAGAGGGACGCCGAGCTCAACGGGGAACCATACGATCCGGCAACTCCGCACGCATTCTCCGTCGCCGATCTCGAGAGAGCGCGGCAACGAGCTGGAGTGGAGTTCATGCCCGGGGACATCATCCTATTGCGTACCGGGTTTGCGGCGTGGTACGCAAGGCTGGAGCCGCACGAGCGTCAGCGTGTCTCGGATCGCGCGAATATGATGGCGGCAGGACTCGAACACACGGAGGAGATGGCGCGATACCTCTGGAATATCCACTGCAGTGCAGTCGTGAGCGACACACCCTGCGTTGAGGTTTTCCCCATGGGGAACTCGAGCCCGGAGTCACCGTTCGGCATACTTCACCGAGCCCTTCTCGGCCACTTCGGCATGGCAATCGGCGAGCTTTGGTGGCTTGAGGAGTTGGCCGCACGAAGCCACGACGACGGCCGAGCTACATGCATGCTGGTGAGCGCTCCGCTATACGCCCCCGGCGGTGCTGGCTCCACGGCAAACGCACTTGCGATCCGTTAGCAACGCAACGTCCAAGCACTAGGCAACATTCATAGAAATAATGCAAAACCTATCCGTGAGGAGATTAGCGTGACCCTTTCGTTTGACTTTCGAGGCAAGACCGCCGTCGTGACTGGGGCCGCGCGCGGCATCGGATATGAAATCGCCCGACTCCTCACTGAGGGCGGCGCAACCGTGTACATTGCCGACTTCGACCCCGGGGAGACGGCTATCGCCGCAGAGCGTCTGGGGGCGCGTTCGCTCATAGTCGATGTGTCTTCGCCCTCAGTCGGTGAGGTCATCGACCAGGTCATCGAGGAGGCTGGCTCGCTGGATATCTTGGTCAACAACGCTGGCATTCTTCGTGACGGGGTTCTGTGGAAGATGACCGACGACGACTGGCAAAGCGTGCTGGACGTCCACCTCACCGGCACTTTCCGTCTCACACGCGCGGCCATCAAGCCGATGCGCGCGCAGGGCTTCGGGCGGATAGTGAACGTCACCTCCTATTCGGGCATGCACGGAAACTTCGGCCAAGCCAACTACGCCGCTGCGAAGGCAGGGATCATTGGATTCACCAAGACCGCGGCGAAGGAACTCGCTAGCTTCGGGATCACTGTCAACGCGATCTCACCCAATGCGCAGACCAGAATGATCTCGTCCATCCCCGAAGCGAGGCTTACTGAACTTACCGAGATGATCCCAATCCGACGGTTCGCGGACCCGCACGAGATCGCCACCGGAGTCGGCTTCCTCGCTTCAGAGGAGGCCGCTTACATTACAGGAGTCGTGCTGCCAATCGACGGGGGAGTATCCATGTAGTCCGCACATCCTGACCTGGAACTGTCATTTTGAGTGATATCCAGTGTTCGGGACGTGCCCAGCCTTTTCCGGGGGCTGGTGCCCTGGTTGGGCGTCGGCCGTGGTTCCAGACTTTGTCGGTGGGCTTGTGGGGGTCCCGCGAAGTGTTGAACACGACTGGTGAGCTCAGGCCTCGGCTGCTGGATACCCGCATGAGGCTCCCTCCGGACGCTCGCTGGCTTGTTGTACGTCGCCACGACGCTCAAATTCCAGGCCACAGACGCAAGGCCGGATTGCGAGGCCCCCTGGGCGACGCGGTAGGGGACCTTGAGGCCCTCCACGGGTTCGACGAGGCCGTCCACGGGTTCGACGCCCTCGCGAGCGCCTCCGGCTCCGAAAGCCACGGCAGCTTGCGAGGACATATCGGCCGCATAGGAGTCGACCGGCAGCTGCATGGGGCCGTATCGCCCGGGATCCAGGCCTTCAGGCCGCCGCTCGCGCCGGGGAAGCCCTCAAGCCCGGCGCCTTGAACACTAACGAAGGCGTATCCGTCGGCTATGGCCTCGGGTTCGTCGATGACGTCGTAGCCGAGGGGCCGACGCAGGTCCAATGGACGATCAATGCGCCGTTGAACTTATCCGGGTCGGCAGGCCGACGCATCACGATACGAGTGCGGTACGGCGCGGACTCGGACTCCGTCTTTGAGACAAACTCCCCTGTCCGGGGCGTCGGTGAGAGGGTACGATCGGCCTTGCCCGCGATACAGTACTCCTCCTTGACGTATCCGACCGACGCGAGATCACACCCGCTGGCACCCGAGCGCGTGGCCGCGAGAGCTGCCGGAGGCAGGTCCAGAGACGGTGGGCGGGACGACGGTTCAAACCCTAAGACGCAGACGCTTGAGTTGCAAGTGGTTGGGCCGCGCGTCAGAGGATCTTGCGGCTTCAAGGCGCAACACTGATGTGGCCCGTTGATCGTAATTGTCCCGAATCCCACTGACCCTGCCCGGGGGTCAAAGAAGCAAGAGGATCACGTTTTCCGTGACGCAGGCGGGTTTGTCTTGTCCTTCGATCTCCACTGTGACTCGAGCCCGGAGGCGTTGACCATGAGTCGTCGGCTCTAGGGCGACGATTTCGACGCCTCCGCGTAGACGGGAACCAACCTGGACGGGTGCCGGAAAGCGGGTTCGCTCTGCACCGTAGTTGATCCGGGTTATCGATTCGCTGATATCAACGACCTGTTCAATGAACATGGAAACGAGCGACAGCGTCAGATACCCGTGCGCGATTGTAGATCCGAAGGGACCAGATGCTGCGCGGACTGGATCGACGTGTATCCATTGATGATCGCCGGTCGCCTCGGCGAAAACGTCTATGCGCTGCTGTGTAATGGTTGTCCAGGGTGAGAAGCCGAGATGTTCACCGACAGCCCGGCTGATCTCATCGATGTTCGTAAAGTTTCGCCGTCCTACAACCGTCACGACACAACCTCGAATAGTCCCGCTGCTCCCATGCCGCCGCCGACGCACATTGTGATGACAACCAGGCGCGCTCCACGGCGCCGCCCCTCCAGGAGTGCGTGCCCGACCATCCGCGCACCTGACATGCCGTAGGGGTGACCGAAGGCGATTGCACCTCCGTTGACGTTGAGGAGGTCAGGATCAATGCCAAGTACGTCGCGGCAGTACAGGGCTTGTGATGCAAAAGCCTCGTTCAGCTCCCAAAGGCCGATATCGTCTATTTCGAGGGAGTGGCGTTCCAAGAGCTTTCGTACTGCGGGAATGGGCCCTATACCCATCTCCTCGGGACTGCATCCGGCGACTGCCATTCCCTTGTAAAGTCCCAGCGGCGTGAGACCACGGCGCTCGGCTTCGGATGCCTCCATCAGCACCGCAGCAGATGCGCCATCAGAAAGCTGACTGGAGTTTCCGGCGGTTACGCTTGAAACGGCCGATGCCGTTCCATTTGGGAGCACGGGGGTTAGGCTGGAAAGCGCTTCTACGGTTGTACCGGGACGGTTTCCCTCATCCTTTTCGAGCAGGACTGAGACGCGTTGTTGAGTGCCGGTGTCCTTGTCCGTTACCACTTTCGTCGTGCTGAAGGGAACGATCTCATCATCGAATCGACCGGATGCCTGAGCTGCTGCTGTGCGCTCCTGTGACATCAGCGCAAAGGCATCCTGGGCCTCCCGGCTGACGCCATAGCGTTCTGCGACGATTTCGGCGGTGTGGAGCATCGGCAGGTAGATGCCGGGTAGGTTCTCGTTCAGCCATCCATCGCGTGCGCGGTAGAAGTTCTGCTTGTCGTTCTGCACGAGTGAAATCGATTCGACGCCGCCACCGACGGCAACCTGCATGCCATCTACAATGATCTGCTTCGCCGCCGTGGCAATTGCCATGAGACCCGACGCGCACTGGCGATCGATGCTCATCCCGGCCACCGTATCGGGGAGGCCGGCACGGAGTGCTGCTTGCCTTCCGATATTCATCGAGGTTGTGCCCTCTTGCATGGCGGAGCCGAGGACGACATCTTCGACCTCAGCACCGTCGATCTGTGCGCGTGCTACGGCTTCCCGGATCGCATGTCCAGCGAGCTCCTGTGCCGAGGTGTCGTTGAACGCGCCTCGATACGCCTTGCCGATCGGTGTACGCGCTGTGCTGACGATTACTGCTTGCCTCATGCTTCGCCTTCTTTCTTTTAGTGTTCCTTTGCACATTGGATACGATACCATTAGTCTATGAATAAGAATCCACGATAGTGGCGGTGCGGACGTTGAGGTTCGTGTCCGATGTCGTGGTTGTTCGTATCGGGTTCGTCCTACGGGAAGTCGACAGGGAGCGGAGGTTCTGAATGAATGCGGAAAATGAGGGCGTTGTGCCGGAGGAAGAGCGGGATTCGCTTCGCGAGAAATATCGGGAAGAGCGGGACAAGCGGCTTCGTGCCGAAGGTACCGCACAGTATGTGAAGCTCGATACTGCTTCGGAGTATCTGCGTGATCCGTTCACCCCGCATGTGGAGCGTGAAGCGGTGCGGCGTGACGTCGACGTCCTGATTTTGGGCGGCGGGTTTGGTGGTTTGACCACGGGCGGGTTGCTGCGCAAGGCGGGGGACTTGGAACTGGCGATCATCGAGGACGCTGGCGACTTTGGTGGTGTGTGGTACTGGAACCGTTATCCGGGTGCGCGCTGCGACATCGAGTCCTCGATCTACTTACCGCTTCTCGAGGAGGTAGGTTACATGCCCACGGAGCGGTACGCGCGTACCGACGAGATCTTCGGGTATGCCCGCAAGATGGGGCATCATTTCGATCTCTACAAAGATGCGCTGTTCCAGACGCGGATGACGGAGATGCGCTGGGATGAGGAGAGTGAGCTCTGGCAAGTAGCCACTGATCGTGGGGATGAGATCACTGCACGGTTTGTGGTGCTCGCATCCGGGGTGATGTTTAGCCGCCCTAAGCTTCCTGGCATTCCCGGGATCGAAACGTTCAAGGGACATTCGTTCCATACCAGTCGTTGGGATTACGAGTACACAGGCGGCAGCAACGTCGGGGGTATGACCGGGCTGGCTGATAAGCGGGTTGCCGTGATTGGCACCGGAGCCACTGCCATTCAGGTGGTGCCTCGGGTTGCGGCGGATGCTAAGGAAATGGTGTTGATCCAGCGCACCCCTTCGATTCTTGATGCGCGGGGTAATCGGGCGACTGATCCCGAGTGGTGGTCGAGCTTGCCGCAGGGATGGCAGAAGGATCGTCAGACGAACTTCGACCTCGTGCTGGAGGGCAAGAGCCCGGACCGTAATCTGATCGATGATCAGTGGAAAGAGGTTTGGGGTCGCCCGGACGCCAGGGGGATGACGCCAGAGGCTGTTGCCGAGGCGATGGACGCGATCGACTTCGAGCAGATGGAGCGTATTCGCCATCGCATCGCGGAGATCGTGGAGGATCCCAAGACCGCGGCGGGTCTCATGCCGTACTACGGACGGTTCTGTAAGCGGCCGTGCTTCAGCGATGAGTATCTGCAGGCGTTCAACCAAGCCAATGTCACCCTGGTCGATACCGATGGCCGCGGGCCGGATCGTATCTCAGAGAATGCCATCCATTTTGATGGTGTGGCGTATGAGGTGGATTGCATCGTCTATGCTACGGGGTTTGAGTCGTTCGCGACCTCGCCGTCGCAGTCGGGTCGCTACAACGTGATCGGGCGCGATGGTGTCACGCTGGATGAGAAGTTGGGTCGTAACGAGTACTACTCGCTCCACGGTCTCTACACCCACGGCTTCCCGAATATGTTCATGGTCGGAAACAGTCGCCAGTCCGCGCCGACGTTCAACATTCCCTTCCGGATGACGATTCAGGCCAGCCATGTGGTGGAGCTGATTACGACCTTGGTCGATTCGGGCGTCACATCGATGGAAGTCAAACGCGAGGCGGAGTTGGCGTGGGATGCCCACATGGCCGAGTTGCGTCGGGGTGGTGCGGCCCTCGCGAAATCCGTGCTGGAGTGCACGCCGGGTTATTACAACAACGAGGGCAACGTGACCGGCAACATTATTCCTGCGGTCGCGGCAGGATACCCAGGCGGCACGCTTGGGTTCAGCGAACAGGTTGACTCATGGCGACACCGGGAGGGGTTCCGCGAGGACATGATCTTGAAAAGCCGGTCGCATGCTTTCGGAGCGCGTGATCTCGTCGACTCTTCGCTTCAACTTCAGAAAGGCATCTAATGAGGTATTACCCAGACAGCGCCGATCCCGCCACCAGGCCTGGTCTCGAGCATTGTGTCGAACGGGCTCTACCGAGCATCGAAAATTCGATCATGCTCGGTATCTTTCAACCGAACCAATCGTTCCACGAATGGCCCACGCTCGCACCGAACCCGACGGAGTGGACCTACAAGTACAATTTGGCAACGATCCTCGCCGCCGAGGAAGTGGGCATGAGCTTCGCGTTTCCTGCCGCACGTTGGGCTGGATTGCCCGGCGACGATATCGTGTGGCGGGGCGCCAGCCTCGACACGATCACGTTAACAGCCGCACTGTTGGCGGCCACGACGAAGATCACACTCCTGACCACAATCCACACAAACCTACTCAATCCCGTTGTGGCTGCAAAGTATGGCGTCGGCCTTGATCACATCGGCGGCGGCCGTTGGGGTCTCAACGTGGTCAGCGGGTGGGGAGCGCACGAATTCGCCGCGATGGGCGTTGAGCTGCTTGACCACAAGGAACGCTACGCCTACACCCGGGAATGGTTGGACGTCGTCGAGATGCTCTGGTCCGACGGCGAGGCTACGCTGGACGGGAAGTACTTCAAGATCAACAAGGCTTCAGGTCGGCCGCGACCCTTGCAGGCTTCACCATTGATCGTAAATGCCGGACAGTCGTACACCGGCATGCGCTTCTCTGCTGAGAACGCGGACTATATCTTCTGTTTCGGAGACCTCGCAGAGAAGTTCCGCAAGGTTCGGGCAGAGGTCGGCAGCGAGTGCGGATTCATTGGCGCCAAGTCAGTGATTCTGGGCGCGACGACTGCTGAGGCGAAGGACCGTGCACGGCAAATCGTCGACCAGGCAGACCGCGGAGCATTGCGCAACATGCTAGTCGCCAGCGGTGCCGAATCACTAGAGAGCGCACAAGGACGCATGGTCTCTCGTGATGAGGTAGAGGAATACCTGCTCGGTGACGCGATTATTGCCAGCGCCGAAGACGCGGGCACACAGTTGGCGGATTGGGCCGCGACGAACGGCGTCGACGGGATTTGTCTGAACCTGTTCGACTACCTCGGTGATCTCCAGCTGATCGGTTCTGACACTATTCCGGCCTTCGAAGCACAGCTTGCCAAGTACGGTAAAAAATTCCGCCGGCCGTCCGTGCCGGAGGCAATTTCTGAATCGACGCCGGTCTGATCCACCCGCTCCGATAAGATGGAGGCGACCGTGGCGGCGGCAATCAATGACTGCTCAACCGATATTGCCCAGGTGCAAGGCGACGACATGCTCGTTCGCGGTTACCCGCTCACGACCATTGTTTGGCCAGCGCAGCTTCGGTGAGCTCGCCTACCTGATTATCGGCGGGCGGTGGCCGACGAAAGGCCAGGCTCAGGTTCTGGAGGCGATCATGGTTTCGGTCATGGAGCACGGAATTTCGCCGACGACCACGGTCACCCGGATGATGGCCTCCTACGGCAACCACGTCCAGGCCACGTTCCCGGCAACCAGGTCCCATAGACCGGTACTCAGGCACAAGCGAGATCCTAATCAAGCCGGGAATGGCATGAGCGGTTACACAAGGCGGCACTGACTTCCCAATGCTGGTCGACGCACCAGCCGTTAAAAGGAGCCCACATCACCATGCTCGACCTTAGCCGTGTGAATTTCAGCCCGGAAGTTGAAAAGGGGTCGGAGTCGCTGCATGTGCAGCGATTGGTCGACCTACATGCAATTCGGCAGCTCGCTGAGGCGTACCCCATTCTCGTCGATAGCCACGCCCTGGAAGCATTAATAGGTCTTTTTGCGGATGACGCCGTTTTCCTGCGAGCGGGAGCTGCGTACTCAGGTCGTAAAGAGTTGCGCGAGTTTTTCGGACAGATAATGAACACGTACTCTCTGACCGCACACAGTGTTCATCAGCATCTTGTGGACCTGACGCCCGGTGCGAGAACCGCGCTCGGAATCCAGATGGGGCATGGTGAAGTTGCGATCGACGGGCAACGTATGGTCGCCGCGTACCGCTACGACGACGAGTATTGCCGGGTCGACGACCGATGGTTATTCCAACGCAGACACATGCGATACGAGTACTACACCTCCCAGGAGGAGTTGGCCCTGAGTCTTGCTGGACGTCAGCGAGTGCGTGTTCCGGGGGCGGCACCGCGTGATGCGGAAATTCCGGAGGAACTGCCGTCCTACCAAGCCGCACAAAGCCGAACCGGACAACGAGTCTGATGGTCCATCCTTCCCCATCGTCCCAAAGGTGCGCCTGACGCCGGCTGCCTGAGTGGCCGCGAGAGTAAAGGCATACTCAAAATCGTGAACATCGATATCGAGGAGATGAGAGCAGGCGCCCGCAGCGCCGCACGTGCCGTAGATCCCGGGGCCGTCAATGGCCGCTCTCGTAGGCGGATGGGCCGGTTGCGAGCGCGATGCAGGCCTGACCTTGCGACCTCGCGACGATTGCTGCCGCGACCTGTCCGGTTGAAGATCGCAGTGTTTCACCGAGTGCGACGGCTGCCGAGACCACTGCCGCTGATGGGCGGCCGTCAGTCCAAAGGCTCGAATCGTCAAAGTCCACCGCATGTGCGGCGATCGCATTAGCCATCGCAGCCTCGCGTGGTGAAGTGCGCAGCCTCGAACAGACCATCAGCGCCGGTAACTGTCACTGCAGGGAGCGGGAGTCCCACGGAACGTCGCTGTAGACGATCGGGAACGCGCTGGGCCGATCTGTAGGCACCATTGGCTGGGAGATCAAAAGCAACAGTCACTCGATGCTGGGTACCGGCCATACGGTGCGCCCGGGCCGCCACCGCTGCCCGGGCGGGGGCCGCCCGTTTCCGAGACCCGGGTGACGCTGAGATGTGGTTAATGTTCTCCGCTAGCGGAGGCTGGCGCCCAGCCGTGTGGCGTGACCCATACCTCGAATCCCTCGGATGCTTCAAACATTTGACGCGGGTCATTCGCGTTCGCGGCAATCCAAAGTGCGGAGGAGTCGGGCATCGCATCTTCGACAAAGCCCGTTCTTATGGCGCGGCCGTAGTATCGGATTTCCACCCACACGTTGATCAGCAAATTCCATCCGACGTGCTTGCGGACCATTAATTGATTAGGTTTCATGCTTCTTCCGGCTGCTGGAGCGTCAGCGGCGACGGGCGGTGAGCCGTCAACCGCTACTGCTGCGACGTAATCAATGGGCCGGGGTCCTTGGCTCGAAGTCGCAATTGCCGTTTCCCGCTTGATTCTCACGTCCAAAATTCCTGGCCGGCCCCGTTGATCCAGAAACGCACATGGGCTACGTCGTCGCGGATCTGTGCTGCGAGTTCATCGGTTCCACGGAATCGCCGTTGGGGGCGGATGTAATGGTGCAGAATCACCTGGACGATGCGCCCGTACAGGTCCCCGTCGTAGTCCAGAAGGTGGGCCTCCAGCAACCGTGTTCCTCTGCGGTAGTAGGTCGGGCGCCGACCTACAGAGACAGCGGCAGCGTAGGTTTCATCATCCCCTCCCTGAAGGCAGACGGTGCCTGCCCAGACCCCGTCCCGGATTTCCTCGTCCGGCACGGAGATGTTGGCTGTAGGATAACCGAGCTCCCGACCCCGGGCGTCCCCATGCCCAACCATCCCTTCAAGCCGGACGCAACCATAGATACGGGCACTAGGCTGTAATCGCGCGGTACCGGAAGGTGCACTGGCTTGGGTCGTGGCTTTCATTGACTCACTCGCGGATCTAGCAGGTTTGGGATCATGGCGCCGTCCCAGGGTTGGAGTGTCGGGACGGCAATGGGATGATGACCGGTTGCGGCGAGCACGTTGTCGAGCCAGCCGACTCGATTAGCGAAGCGCTTGGCCTTTTGCGGGGTGGTCCACCGGTAGGAATCGTGTTCCCAGTCGAGCTTCAACCGCCGCCGGGATGTAATCGCAGTGAAAGTGTGGATAAGCCACGGGGTTCCGGAACCGTCAGGAATCACCAGGTCCGGCCCCTGCCGAAGATCGAGGAGGTCTTTGGCCTGCAAGCCCGTTTCTTCAAACAGCTCTTCCAAGGCCTGCTGTTCAGGTGTTGCCCCAGCTTCCACAAATCCCGTGATGCAGTGCCACCGGCCGCCGTCATGACCCAGACTGCGGCTCCTCCTGAACATGGCAATCCTGCCCCGCCACTCGACGACGGCAGCGATGACGGTACGGTCCGCCGGGATGGCAGGTGCGGCCTCAGAGGCTAACCTGACGCCAAGGGATCGGTTGATCGTGCTCATTCTTCTCCTCACAACACCCCTCTTTCTTCCGTCGTACACCGCCCGGTGGTCCGTTTCCGAGGCCGCGGAGATCGAGCAGTCGACCCACAGCACCACCCATCGATGAAGACCCGCCCCGTCGTCGCCACCAGTCGAACGGAGCGGCACCATCCTTGCTGGTGTCAACCGCATCGCTCAACCGCTGCTGAATACGATACCATCTCTGCTGAATACGATACCACTTGCTTTGATTTGATACCATGGGGTCTCCTTCGACAAATTACTTGCGCTCACGCGCGACCGTGTGGATCTGTGGACGCGGAAGTCTATATTTACGCGTACCTTCCGTGGCGCGATGATTCTCCCGAGACGACCTCTGGCATGGACCTTTATAGGGAGAAGCTGCTGCCGGCCGTATTCGAAGGTGCGGCGGCCGCCGGACGGGATCCGGCCGGGATAGAGAAGATGATTGAGATCAAGCTCTCCTTCGATACGGACTATGCCCTGGCGCTGGAAAACACGCGGTTCTGGGCGCCGCTGTCACTGAGCCCGGAACAGAAAGCCGGCCTGGAGGACCCTGCGGCCATGGCAGCCGCAGCGGACGCGCTGCCCATCGAACAGGTCGCCAAGGGCTGGATCGTCGCCTCGGATCCGGAGCAGGTCATGGACCAGCTCATCCCTACTAGAGGCAGGGTCCAATCACCAGGTCTTCCACGCCCCGGGCCATGACCAGCAACGGTTCCTGTCCCAGTTTGGCCAACACCTTCTGCCGCATCTCAACCCGGGCGTCATGTCCTTCGCTGAGCTGCGGCGACTCCGCCCGGTAACCGCTTCGATGGGCATGATGCTCGAGACCACGGCCACGAGACTCTGGAGCGAGCGCGGGGGAGTGCACTTCGGGTCCCCGGAGAAGGACCCTGCTCTAAGGATGAGGGTGCCAGGTACAGGAGACCATCGTCCAGAACTTCCGCGCGAAACCGCACACTGCGATGCGAGGTTTCGATGTACTGCATACCGAGCGACAATGTTTCCGATGTTTGAAATCGGGTCGAGAACGGATCATCAATGTCACATAGACAGTGACAACCACCCAACTCGTCCCCGCTATAGGCCAGCAGAAAGCCCAGATCAAATATTGTGGCATTTCCCAGGGGCATCGCGGCCAAAATGTCCACGATCGCCTGCAATGGTGCGAAGCGACGCCCGTGTACCAGTATTGCCGAGCACAGGAAGCCGATGAAGATGGGAATCATGATCGAGGTCAATGAGAACCCATGCTGTCTTGCACCGCATCGCGAACCGCCCGCGAATCCCAGGCCTCACGGAAGATCTTCTTGTGTTAATGATCTCATCGCATACGGCGTCCTTGACGGGTGATCGGGTACAACCGGATCACGACGTCTGGCTGGGCTGTTTATGATCTGACCACAGTGCGGCAGCCCACAGAACGCAGGCAGAAATCAGCGTCGACCTTCTCATGAAGAGGACCGGCCCCGCGCCAACTTCTTCGCTAAAGCGGCCAAGGCTGGAGGGCGAACTCATCGTTCAGGATCAACGGCGTATGCGCCCGCCTTGTCGTAGGCTACGTTCCGAGCAGTTGAGCAAACGCCGGTCAGGGGCCAGATTTCCCTGAGGCATCCGAAAAAGAAATGCTGTCGACTGCCGCCGTTGCGGGACCTTTGAACTGGAGTACTGCCTCATTCCACGTGTGCCCGGCCAAACGCTGCCATCAAATCCCCAAACGCTGGCTTACGGCTCGGAACCCACGGAGGCGGACAAATTATTGATTGCGCGCGCCAATATCGGAAGTGCATTCGAGACTTGGTCCAACTCTGACGAGCTCATTTGGCGAGTCATTTCCACCATGATGCGAGTCCTGGCCAGACGTACCGCCCGGTAAGCTGCCCTACCTTCATCCGTCATCGACACAAGATATGCACGAGAGTCCGATTCATCGGTTGTTCTACTGACGTAGCCAGCTGCCACCGCTGCCGCTACCTGCCGGCTGAGGGTGGACCTGTCGAGTCCAAGACGATTTGCGAGATCAGAGATCCGGAGCGTCCCAGTAGCTGACAATCGAGTGAGTATCGAGATCATGGAGCGATCTATCGAGACGCCCGACCTCTCCACTAACAGTGCGTGGAACTCATAGAGAGACCAGCGAATGATAGATCCCAACGCCTCATCAATCACGCGCTGATTTGGATCAAGCTCAACGGTATCGCCGACCGATGCTGTCGTTCCCATAAGTGCCCTTCCTCGTTTCCAAACTCGTCATGGCCTATGTTATGGCGGACGCTGATTTCCCTCCCGGCCACAACGCGCAACCCCTAAAAATGCTCACGCGGGCGGTCCCTAGCCTTTAAGGGTCGGACCAAGCAGTTGAACGCACAACACACGAATAGAATATCCAGCCCTCGTCTTAACACATCGATCCATGCGTCAGATTGAGGTTGGCATGGGTGTCACCAATACGCCCGCGGTGGTCAAGTCCCACTCTGGCTTACAACCGCTTCGCCCGCACACTGATATGGCTGTGCATGAACGCCACCAACCTCGTGCGGGGGAGTTGACGCTCAGTCAGTTGCCCTGACGCTGTGTTTCAGAAGGCGGGCTTCGCGCCGCGTTTGAAGCTCCTCGCAATCCGGAAAAGTCATTTAATGCTGGCTACGGCTGATGTCCGTCCGCTCAACTTGGGCAGGCGACAATACACTCCGCGCCGATAGTGAGCCATCCAGACAGTTCTTGCGGAATGACCCATACCTCATGGCCTCGGGATACTTCAAACATTTGGCGAGGGCTATTGCCGTCTGCCACAATACAGAGTGCAGAGGAGCCGGGCATCGCGATGATCCTTTGGCAGCTTCGGCCTGTCGCCCTGAGTTTTCACCCAGGAGATTCCTGGTCGTAGCCCGCAGCCCAGGATCGCACGCATGCCACGTCGTCCTGAAGCTGCGAGGCGAGTTGATCGATTCGGTGAAATTTTCGTTGGCGGCGAAGGTAGAAGTTGAGAGTTACCAAGTCATTGCGACCGGACAAGTCCCCGTTGTATTCAAGAAGGTGAGTTTCCAGTAGCCGCGTTCCTTTACGGTACTGTAATTCTGTCCCGCCATTCGATGACGCGAGTGATAACGCTGTGATCTCGGGGAATTTGTAATCCGGCCTTCATTGAGCCTCCCATCGACGATTTCGTTGGTCTGATGTGCTCTCTCGCGACGGTCATTTCTTGGTTACAGATCCTGTCAGCGACGCAATTGGCCGCAGAAGGATGGGCTGGGCGGATACCCACAGCACCGCCATGAGCACTAGGGCTCCGGCGAAGAACCAGAAGCCGACCCAACTCTCGTCGTTCCGCCCGGCGAATATGTGGTTGAGATTGCGCAATGCACCGGTGGCGAACACGAGGGTCACGTGGCCGATGATGAACAGCCCGAAGTAGAGCATCACGGGGAAGTGGATCGCCCGAGCTAACTCGACGCGGTATACCTTGTTGATTTTGGCGTCCGTAGGCCAAGCGCCCGACATGCGGATGCCCGTGATGATCGAAAACGGGGCGGCGATAAAAACGGTCACGAAGTATGCGATCATTTGTAGGCTGTTGTATGACACCCAGGCATTTTCAAGCGGCCAGTCAAGAGATGCATACTGCAACGCGGCCGACAGTGCGTTGGGGATATGCTCCCATGAGGTAGGCACCAACCGTTGCCACTGGCCTGTCGAGAACAGTAGGACGTAGAAAGCGATTCCGGTAACGACCCACAGCGAATTAAGGCTCAGATGCAGCCACAAGTCGAGACTGATCTTGTTTGGCTTGCCCTTGGTGTGGATGAGTCCCCGATTGTTTCGGGTCCAGTAGGCGGGGGGGCGCTCGGTGGTGCGTACGTGCCAACCGCTGCGGATAATCATCAGGATCAGCAGCATGTTGAAAAAGTGGCTCCATTGCAACCACTCGGGGAAGCCCTCGGGTGCTCCTGGTGGCAGTTGGAAGTGGCCAGGGTAGTTGGTCACGAACGATTGCACTCCGGAGAGAGTGCGCAGCCACTGTGCGCCGAACACAATCGAAGTGAGCAGGACCAACGCAGCAGGGATCACCCACACAAGCGTGAACCAGCGGCTGCGCTTGCCCTTCTTCTGCAGAGTGCTGCTCGTCATTTCTGCCGCGCCTTGATTCCCTCGACAAGCTTCGGTACTACTTTGAAGAGATCTCCGACGATGCCGAAGTCAGCGATGTCAAAGATGGGGGAGTCGTTGTCCTTGTTGATGGCGACGATTGTCTTTGCAGTCTGCATTCCGGCCCGATGCTGGATCGCACCCGAGATGCCGAGCGCTATATAGAGTTGCGGTGACACCGTAATGCCGGTCTGCCCTACCTGGTAGGAATGCGGCACATATCCGGCATCCACGGCGGCCCGTGACGCACCCACGGCAGCACCGAGCACGTCGGCGAGGTCTTCCACAATCGAAAAATTCTCCTTTGAGCCGACTCCGCGGCCACCTGAGACGACAGTGGTCGCCTCCCGCAGGTCGGGGCGGGTGGACGCGATCGTCTCGTCGTTCACTGCAGTGATGGCTGTGGACTTCGATGTGTCGACCTCGATGGAGACAATGCTGGTCTCGGAGGCTGCTCCGGGCGCGACATTCTCGATCACACCGAGCCTTACCGTCGCGATAGTCAGGCCTCCGGTGACCGTACTGTTGGTGTTGTAGGCACCCCCGAACACTGAATGAGACCCGACAACCCTGTCACCGTCGGCGTGCACGCCGACGACATCGAGCAGTAGCGCTCCGCCGGTGCGGACCGCCAGTCGACCCGCGACCTCAGCCCCGTCCAGAGTATTCGCTGTCAGCACAGCAGTTGGCGTGTACTCGGTCACCGCAGCCTGAAGCGCGGCAACCTGGGCGACTGCGACAGTGGTCGTCGCGGAATCAGTTTCGGCGATGTATATTCGCGCTGCACCCAACTCACGGAGACGCGAGGACACCGTGGCACCTTGCCCGGCCGCGACGGCTGCAACCGCAACAGGCGTGCCTATGGAGCCGGCAGCACCGATCAACATCTCCGACGAACGACGGATCGTGCCCGCGGGGGAGACCTCGATGAAAGCAAGAACGTTTGACATCGTAATTTTCTCCAAATCTATTGGGGGCCTAAAGAAGCCGCTCGGCAACGAGGAATTCAATAAGCTTGTCGGCTGCAACGCCCTCGTCGTGGATTTTCGTGCCGGTCTGACGKGCGGGACGTGCCGCCGTGGAAAGGACGATCGAGCGGGCCAGGCCGGGGAAAGAAGGATCGATTCCGAGGTCAGATAGCCTGGTCACGTCGATCTTCTTGCGTTTGGCCGACATGATTCCTTTGAAGCCGGGGAAACGCGCCTCGTCTGCGCTCTCGGTGATGGACACGACGGCCGGGAGTGTCGCCCACACTTCGCGCGTACCGGACTCGGTAGCCTGTGTTCCTGTCACCTCGTTGCCCACCTGCAGTCCGTTAAGCGAGGCCAGATATGACAGCCCCAGATGCTCCGCGACCATGGCGGGGATAACACCACCCCGGCCATCCGTCGATGCATCTCCGGCCAGAACCAGATCAACACCGCCTACGCGCTCCACCGCCCTTGCGATGACCAGGGCGGAACGTACAGCATCCGCTCCCATCAACTGATCATCGAGAACGTGCACTCCGGAATCGGCTCCCATCGAAAGTGCTTTCCTAATGGACGCTGTTGCCGATTCCGGACCCATCGACAGGGCTATTACCTCGGTCGTCTCGTCGGCGTCCTTCCGCTGCAGCGCGACCTCGATTGCTCGCTCGCTGATCTCATCGATAACTGCGTCGCTCCGCTCACGATTGACCCGGCCGTCGGTCAGCAGGGTGCGCTCCCCATAGGTGTCAGGCACCTGCTTCATTAGTACAACTATTTTCACTGGCTACTCCTTTGATACGTGGATATCCCGATGGTGGTCGGGCGGCGGCTGCCTGCGAGAGGCGAGGCGCAAACGGGCTCCCATAGCGAACATTGCCGGTGTTACCGTTGCAGAAGGCATTTTGGACGACCTCGAAGAGGTCCCTTCAGCGTCGAAGTATGACCGGGGCTCATGGCCAAAATTGCCTCAGGCCGGCACTTAGGCCAATCGTGCTCTAGAAGCCGAGGTCGCCGCCGATGATGTTCTTCATGATCTCATTTGAGCCTGCCCAGATCTTAGTGACGCGGGCATCCTTCCAGGCGCGGGCGACGCGATATTCGTTCATAAATCCATAGCCTCCGTACAGCTGGACGCAGTGGTCGAGAACCTCATTCTGTACGTCCGCGGCCCACCACTTGGCTTTTGCTGCATCGACGGCGGAGAGCTCTCCGCGGACTTGCGCAGCGACACACTGGTCGACGTATGCCTGGGTCACCTCAGTCTTTGTCACGAGTTCCGCGAGCAGGAATTTGTTGTGCTGGAACGACCCAATCGCTTGGCCGAAGGCTTGGCGATCGCGTGCATACTCAATCGTTTCGTCGAGGATCTGCCGGGCGTGTGCGAGATTGGTTACGGCGGCGCCGATGCGCTCCTGTGGAAGTAGTTCCATCATGTGGCCGAATCCGCCGTTGAGGCTTCCGATCAGGTGGTCCTCAGTGAGGTAGACATTGTCGAAGTAGAGCTCGGCGGTGTTGGCCTCAGGTTGACCCACCTTATCGAGTGGCGTTCCGCGGCTGAAGCCCGGCATCGACGCTTCGACAGCGAAGAGAGAGATTCCCTTCCCGCGGCTATCTGGAGTCGTTCGGGCGGCCACGATGATGAGGTCCGCAGAACCTCCGTTGGTGATGAAGATCTTGGATCCGTTGAGAATCCAGCCGCCCTTCGGGTCCTTTACGGCAGAGGTTCGCAGGGCGGCCAAGTCGGAACCGGCGGAAGGCTCTGTCATGGCGATCGCCGTCACGATCGAGCCGTCGCAGAACCCGGGCAGCCAGCGTTTACGCTGCTCAGGCGTTGAGAGCTTAACGAGATACGGTGCGACCACATCGAAATGAATGCTCATCGACGATGCAAGGGCAAGGTTCACTTTGGCTAGCTCTTCGAGCAGTACCGCATTGAACCGATAGTCGGCAGCTTCGCTTCCGCCATACTCCTCAGGAACCTCAAGGCCAAGGAAGCCGTGCTTGCCTGCGTCCTGCCAGACTTCGCGCGGAATTCGATTGCTTGCGGCATGCTCATCAACATTGGGGCTAATGGAACGCCGAATAAATTCGGCGACCGAGCTGCGGAAGGCCTTATGGTCATCCTCGTAGAGTGTGCGCTCAATCATGGGGGATAAGTTCCTAGGGTGTCTGCCTTGATGGACTAGTGGCCTTGCCTTGGGCGAAGGGTGGTGCTGCCGCACTAAGCGACGATCCCAAGGCGACCATATTGATTGTATAATACACCTAATACTTGCTCCTGGGAATGTCCACCAAGATTGGCGACCGTCGAGCGCGGGTTGGCTGTGAAATTGACTAAGAATGGCCGGTCCGCGAGTTCCTTCACGCGGTTCACGAGTTGCAGGTTGTGCGTGAAGTTCTCGCCTTGGAAATGAGGGGAGCTTCCCAATCCTCGATTTTCATTTCTGGATACGATACCATCGCTTCGTGGATCCGATTCCACAGTGTCTCGACATTGCAATTGGTCCCGTGGTAAGCCATCGAACGCACATCCCGGGCGACCCTGTACCTGTTTCCACCGGTCATGGATCAGGACTCTTGCCCTCCAGCACCGTCGACCACGATAGCTCGAACCATATATCTCTACGAGAGGAAGGCGCCCATGGCGTCGACAACAGACGACTGGTCAACTGACATAGCGGAAGTGCGCGACGACGACGTTCTCATTCGCGGCCACCTGCTGACCACGATGATTGGCAAGCGCAGCTTCGGTGAACTCGCATACCTCCTCATCAGCGGCCGGTGGCCAACGAATGGCCAGGCCCACGTCCTGGAGGCCATCATGGTTTCGGTCATGGAGCACGGCATCTCACCAACGACCACGGTCACGCGAATGATGGCCTCGTACGGGAATCCTATCCAGGTAGGAATCGCTGCTGGGATGCTCACCATCGGTGATCACCATGGCGGCGCCGGAGAACAGATCGCCGGGTGGCTCCGGGAAGCCGTAGCCGGCGTCCAGAGCACCGGAAGCCATCGCCCCGACGAGATCCGCGCGAAGGCAAAGAGTTTCGTGTCCGAGCGTTTCGTGTCCGAGCG
>NZ_JBFTIL010000035.1:0-22386 GCF_056394745.1 Paenarthrobacter sp. 10N417 | reverse complement strand
ACTCGATAACGACGTCGGCCTCCACAGACGCGATGGCCTCGGCGTCGTCGCCCTTCAAGACGGCATCGGCACCCACGGCGCGTGCGATCTCCAAGGGCTTGTCATGCATATCGACGGCGACGATCCGGGCAGCACCGGCGCGCTTGAGGACAGCGACCGTGAGGGCACCGATCGGGCCACTGCCGATCACCATGGCAGTCTTTCCCGCGACGTCACCGGCCCGGGCGACGGCATGCCAGGCCACGCTGGCCGGTTCCACCAACGCCGCGGTCCGCAGATCCAGGGTTTCCGGCAGGGCACGGAGCATCCGCGAGGGAAGGGTGGCGTAGCGGCTGAAAGCCCCATCGGTGTGCGGGTAGCGTGCCGCGCTGCCCAGATACGTGCAGCCCGGGGAAAGGTTGGGCCGCTCTGCCGGGTAGCGTGCCCCGCCCGGGGCGGGGGTTGCAGGGTGCACAGCCACCGGAGTGCCGGTCACAGGGCCGCTGCCATCGGCTGCCTGCTCGATGACGACGCCGACAATTTCATGGCCCAGGACCATCGGGACCTTCAGGATGGACTCCCCGGCGGCACCATGCAGCCAATAATGCAGGTCTGAACCGCAGATCCCGCCGTAGGCGATCTCCACGATCGACTCATCCGGCGCCGGCGCCTTCAGCGGGATGTCTTCGATCCGCAAGTCACCTTTGCCATGGGCGACGACCGCGGGGCCGGAAGCGGGGAGGGTGATGCCCATCAGACCACCACCGTCATTCCGCCATCAACGAAGATCGTCTGGCCATTGACGAAATTGGACCCCTGGGACGCCAGCCACACAACAGGCCCGGCCAGGTCAGCGACCGTGCCCCACCGATGGGCTGGCGTCCGGCCGAGGATCCAGGTGTTGAACGCCTCATCATCGACCAGGTTCTGCGTCATTTCCGTATGGATGTACCCCGGGGCGATGCCGTTGATCTGCAACCCCGACGCCGCCCATTCAGCCGTCATCGCCCGGGTCAGGTTACGCAGCCCGCCCTTCGCCGCCACATACGGGGCAATCGTCGGCCGGGCAAGGTCGGTCTGGACCGAGCAGATATTGATGATCTTCCCCCGGCCCCGGGGAATCATATGCCGCGCCGCTTCCCGGCCCACCAGGAACGCGCTGGTCAAATCCGTGCTGATCACCCTGTCCCAGTCCTTCACATCCAACTCAAGCATGGGAACACGGTGCTGGATACCCGCGTTGTTGACCAGGATGTCCAACGGGCCAACGTTGGCCTCGATCCACGCCACACCGTCAGCGGCTGAAGCCGCATCCGTCACATCAAACGCCCGCCTGTGGACCCTTCCCGCAGGATAGTCAGCCGCCATAGCGTCGGCTGCCGCCTCCAAACGTTCGGGATTGATTCCGTTGAGCACTACAGTTGCTCCGGCGTCGACGAGGCCCCGGGCCAGGGCGTTGCCAATCCCCCGGCTCGAACCCGTCACCAACGCGACGCGTCCACTCAGATCAAATAGTCCACTCATAAAGAATCCTGCTCAATAGTCGGTGCGGTCTCTATGGCCGGTACGGTGATGTGGAGGTCACTGAGGTTTGCGATCGTTTGTCTCACGACGGCCAAGTCAAGGTCGCCCAGACCCTGATCAGTAAGGTCCTCGTAGAGTTTCAGGGCAGCCGATGCCATGGGCATGTCTGTTCCTGACCTGGACGCGCTCTGAAGGACAAAGGCCAAATCCTTATGCATGAACTTCGCTGGCCCGGTCGGCCTGTAGTCCTTCGAGGCCAGCCGGGGACCCATAAACTCCAACACCCGGCTGCCGGCCAAGCCCCCGGCCAACACCTCGAAGAGGGCCTCCACATCCATGCCCGATCGTTCGGCAAGCTCAGCAGCCTCGGCAAGTGCCGCCGTCGTGGTCCCGACGATCAGCTGGTTACAGGCCTTGGCGAGCGAGCCCGCCCCCAGTTCCCCAAGACGCCGCACCGTGGTTCCCATGGCCTCGAGCGCCGGACGAAGCCGTTCGTAATGCTCAACAGGACCGCCGGCCATAATGGCCAGGGTTCCACGCTCGGCGCCTTCCGTCCCGCCACTGACTGGGGCGTCAAGGACTACCGCATTGCCATTGCTGGCCTCGCTGACAGTTGCGCCGAACCGCAGAACCGCAGTTGGCGAGACGCTGCTCATGACTACGACCAACGTTCCGGGTCGAGGCGGCTCTTGCCTCCATTCAGCCAGTAGACCAGCGGCGGATTCCTCAATGAAGGGCAAATCGGGAAGCATGAAAATAACGAGCGGCTGGTCCCGTAGTTCTGCAATCGTCGAGGCCCGCGCACCGCCCCGACGAACGAGATCGTCGAGAGCGGCCGCTGACCGGTTCCATCCTGTGACGGACCAGCCGGCGTGGAGCAGGTTTGCTGCCATGCGCGAGCCCATCAGGCCGAGCCCGACGAACCCAACGCTGCGAGGTAGGCCGCTGCCACGCGGACCGAAGACCCGGGGATTGTTATCTTGTGTCAAAATCAACCTTGGTTCTGGGTCGGGAGCCGGTTTGGATGGCGCAGCCTCGAGGGCTACTTGCCCCAGATCTTGCGGTAGGCATCCTGGTAACCCATGGGGTCCCAAGCGTCAGTTGCCGTGGTGTTTTCCTTGGTCGAAACGTGGATCTGCGGGACGTAGCCGCTCGCAGGTTCGCCGGCGAAAGCGCGGTTGAGTTCGTCAACGAGCTGCCAGCCTTCGGATTTCAGGGGCGATGGAACCGTGGCTGTCTGGTAGTCGTCGGTCTTGATGCGCTGCAGGGCTGATGAATCACCGTCGCCAGCGCCCACATTGAAGGGTGCGCCGCCGGCTTTGACGCCACCCGCCCGCAGTGCTGCGGCTGCGTTCTCGTAGTAGACGTCGTTGATGGCCACTGAGTAGGTCCAGGCTTCGTTGTGCTTGCTGAGCAGGGAGGAGACTTCCTGAGGCATACGGGCACTGACGTCGGAGAGCGGTACATTGTCGTATTCCAAAACCTTCACCCCTGAACAGGTCTCCAATTCCTTCTTGATCATCTGGGATTTACCTTCGGCGAACGGGATGGAGGAGTCCGTGAAGATGACGACGCCGGCATTGCCGTTGGACTTTGCAATGACGTAGTCGGCACTGATTTTGGCGACGTCTTCGACCTTGGTGGTGATGTTGCTGAAGAGCAGCGGGTCGGTGCTTGGGCCAGGGGTGGACAAAGCCTGCCACGCCACGAGCGGGATCTTGGAAGAGTTGGCTTCTGCCACCTGCGCGGCTGTGGTCTTAGGGTCAAAGCCGCCGATGACAATGCCGTCAGGCTTGGTTGTCAGGGCCTGGCTGAAGGCGCTTTGAATCCCTGCCGGAGTTCCCAGTCCATCGATCACTTTGACGTTCCAGCCGATCGCTGCCGTGGCTTCCTGAAGTCCTTTGGCCACGCCGGCAACGCCGGGGTTGGTCATGGACTGGGCCACATACACGATGGTTTTGCCCGCAGCCGCTTTGGGGCCCGCCGTAGGACCGTCCCAAGGCGCATCGGACTTGGAGGCGCCGTCGACAGCTTTCTGGGCGGAGGTAACGACGTCGGCACACCCGCTGTTCCCGGTTGCGGCAGCCGTGGCCGCTGATTCGGAGGACCCGCTGGTGCAGCCCGTGAGTCCAAGCGCGAGGACGGTGCCAGTGACGAGCAGCAGGCGGGGGGTGGAAGGGTTCATGGTGGAGCCTTTCAGTATGGAGGGTTCCGTTGTGGTGAGCGGGATGACGAAAGCAGCTGACGAAGTAGGAGTGCTATAGGGAACTGGGGGCGGTGGCCGGTGGCAATGCAGCGGACGTCGCAGGTCCCGCGGGCGGAGGTGTTTCATCCCCTGGTGTGGGAGTTGCCGGGGGCGCTGCGACTGCGCCTGCCCGGAGTTTGCGCCTGGCGGAGTACCCGGCCAGGCCGACAGCAATGAGCAGGGTGACCCCGTTGAAGAGCGGGGTGACCCAGAACTGGGCTCCCAGCTGCGAGATGCCGGCGAGTCCGATTGCCAGCGTGATCACCGCGACGAGAGTGCCAATGACGTTGGCCCGGCCGGGTTTGATGGCGGTGGCTCCCAAGAGGGCTCCTACGAAAGCCGGTAGCAGGTAGTCCATGCCGACGCTGGGGTTTCCGATCTGCTGCTGCGAAGCGAGCAGCACGCCCGCGAAGCCGGTGACGACCGCGGAAAACGTGAAAGCGTAGATGGAATATCGCTTAGTGGGGATCCCCATCAGTGCAGCAGCCCGAGGATTGGATCCCAGGACGTAGAAGTAACGGCCCAGTGGAAGGCGTTCGAACAGGATCCACAAGAGGACAGCAACAACCAGCAGGTAGACGGCGACGATAGGCACCCCCGCGATCTTGGAATCGTAGAGGTCCTTGAAAGAAATCGGCAGGCCACCAGGACCGGGCACCACGCGGGCGCCATTGGTGATGGCACCGGTAATGGCATAAAGCACCGTCCCGGTCCCGAGGGTAGCCACGAACGAGTCGATCTGGCCGAATTCCACCAGCAGTCCGTTGACGATGCCTACCAATGCCATGACACCTATCGCTACGAGCGCTGCAAGGCCCCATGGCAGCCCACCATCAACGATGAGTTTGAGGACGATTACATGAGAGAGTCCCAGCCCGTAACCGATGGACAGGTCGAATTTTCCTGTCGCGATGGGGATCATGGCGCCGAGGGCCAGCAACGCGGGGATTGCCTGATTGCTGAGGATGGCATTGAAGTTTCGGCCTGAGAGGAACGTCTGGGGCAGGATCAATGCGAAGACTGCGAAAAGCAGGACGAGAATGACCACCAAGCCGTAGGGTCCCAAGAGATGGGCGACGCCCTGCCGGCTGCTGTTCTTAGTTTGGTTCATGAGGATTACTACTCCGAAGTATGGGCAGCACCCGAGGCCGCCGCAGTGAGGTTTGCAATAGTCAGGTCAGCGCCGGCAAGTTCCGTGGTCACAGTTCCCTGGACGAAGACGAGGGCCCGCTGGCAGACGCTGGCGACTTCCTCGAAATCAGTGGAGATCATCAGGACTGCCAGGCCTGCGGCCAGGGATTCTTCCAGCAGCTGATAAATGTCTGCCTTAGCCCCGACGTCCACGCCTGCTGTAGGTTCTTCGAGAATGAGGAGTTTTCGGTTGGCGCTCAACCACCGGCCAATCATGATTTTCTGCTGGTTTCCGCCCGAGAGCGTCGCGATGGCCACCTCAGGGAGGGCAGGCCGGACGCCATAGCGTTCAATCAGTCCCTCCGCGAGCCGCCGTTCTGTTTTTGGGTTGGTCCAAAGGAACGGATTCTTTGAGTGCACGCCTGGATTCGGGAGGAAATTCTCCCGCAGAGTCAGCTCGGGGGCACAGCCTTCATCCATCCTGTTGCTGGTCACGAATCCCACGCCGGAGGCGACCGCCTCGGAGGCGGTGCGTGGCTGATAGCTCTCCGAATCCAAGGTGATGCTGCCTGAATCAATACGGTATGCGCCTGCCAGCGCGCGTCCGATTTCCATGTGTCCGGCCCCGGTCAGGCCAACCATGCCCACCACTTCCCCGGCACGGACCGAAAAGGATACCGGCCGGTTCTGCGCTGTGGCCAGGTCCCTGACCGACAGGCGCTCGGGGTTATCCCGGACCGTGCTCTTGGAGCTGTAACTGACGGGCTTATGTCCCACGATGTCGACGACGAGTTCCCGCGGAGTCTTCTGCGAGATGGGGCCGCTGTGAATCAGCCTCCCATCACGCAGCACCGTGACAGTATCGGAAATGGCGAAGACCTCATCGAGCCGGTGGCTGACATACAAAAGACCGTGGCCCTTGCTCCGAAGCTTCTCCAGGACGTCAAAGAGCTTGCGGGAATCCGCCGCCGGGAGGCTTGCAGTCGGTTCGTCGAGCACGATGACTGACGCATTCGACGCCAGGGCCCTGGCGATGGCAACCAGGGACTTATCGGCCCTGGATAATTCAGAGACGTATCGGTCAGGCTGCAGGTGCGAGGCCACCGTCCGCAGCGCTTCCGCAGCGCTTTCACGGACTTTGTGCCAGGAGATGAGTCCTCCCGTGCGTCCAAAACCCGTACCCAGCGCTATGTTCTCGGCGATGGTCATGGAATCAACGAGTCCAAGATCCTGGTGGATGAAGGCCATGCTTGCCGCTGCTTCCGGTGTGCCCAAGGCATGGCCATTGACGGTGATCCGTCCGCTGGTGGGCGAGTACAGCCCGGAAAGAATCTTGATGATGGTCGATTTGCCTGCGCCGTTCTGGCCCAGCAGCGCGTGGATACTCCCGGCCTCAAGCGTGAGGTCTACATCCTGCAGAGCCGCGTTGACGCCGAACCGCTTTGACAATTGGTCAATCTGAATCAGCGTTTTCGAGGGAGGGTTGAGTCCCATGGTCGCTCCTTGCAGCCCCAGTGCTGCCTAAAATTCTGGGTGGTCACCAATGACCTATTGACCAACATCTTGTCTGATAGCCAACCCTTTGGTCAATAGCATTTCGTGACCGATTTTTCACCCAAGCTGCACGAGCTGCCAGTACATGCAAGCGGGAGGACTCCCACGGAGCCCTAAAGCGAGTGCGCGCTAAGGGGGTTGGCCAAAGCACGGGCAATGACCTGCAATTCCTGCACAATTTCCGCGTGGTCGAGCTCATCAGCGCGGGCTTTGATCAGTGTGGCGCTGATCGCAAACTGGGCGGGGTCGCCAGGGATGTCCACCACAGGAACGGCGAAGCACACCACGCCGACGTTGGTCTCCTCGTCATCCATGAAGTACCCGCGGTGACGCGATTTCTCAAGGTCGGAAAGCAGCTCCGAAACGCTGGACAGGGAGCGGGCGGTGAAGGGAACAAAGGTCTTTCCCCGGTACCGGTCCTCCACAACGGCATCAGGAAGAGTCGAGAGGACGGCCTTTCCGGTAGCCGTTACATGGGCTGGAAAGCGATCGCCAATGTTCGCAGTGAGCCTGATGGGATTGGTTCCCTCATAACGGGCCAAATAAAGGACATCGGTACCGTCAAGCAAAGCCAACCGCGCCGCTTCCCGGGAAATCAACGGGGACCGCCTGCACAACGCATAAAACTCCGAGAGCTGATCGGCCGAGCGGAGGTAGTCGCCGGCCAGGGAAAGGATCCTCCTGCCCAGAATGAACCGTCCGTCCGAGCGACGAAGCATGCCCTCGCCTTCAAGCGCACCGCAGATGTTTGCCGTGGAGGACTTGGCAAGGTCCATCGATTTCGCAATTTCGGGCACGCTCAAGCCCGCCTGTCCCGCCGCCGCAATCAGATCAAGAATTGCCATCGCCCGAGTGATCGCCGGCACTGCACTCTGCCCAGCCGTGGTGATCTCTGTTGTCATTTTCCACCCTCCCCAATCAAAGTATTGACTCCTGACCAGTATATTGGCCTACTATTGCTGTGTCACCCCTCCGGGCGCCACAGAGCCAGCTTCTTCAACCTGACGCCAAGGCTTTGCGCGAATTGTCACTCGACGCCGGAAACAGGGACACCAAAATCTAGGAGTACACCGTGTGCGCTGAACACACCAGGGCAAGCTCACTCTACCCAGCCCCGCCCGGCACGGACCCCACAGTGACCGGGAAACAGTTCGAGCAGATCTTCGAGCAGGTCAAGACCTGGGGCACTTACGCTGAACCATCCGCAGGTGCTTGGCAGAAGGCAACTGCTGAGGGAGTCATTGACGCCGCCTCGTTGGTCCGCAGCGGCCGTGTCGTGTCCACCGCATTGCCGTGGAACACCACGAGCGGGCCGTCCAATGCGAACCCCGCGCTGCACTATATGACTGACCTTGGAGTGCGTGAAGCGCCGGAACCGTCCTGCAATAAGGACTTCATCGGCGTCGACTACCACGGCAAGGCCGTCAGCCACCTGGATGCGCTGAGCCATATCGCCTACAAAGGCCTGCTCTACGACGGACAGGTTTCGAAAGAAGTTGTCACGGCCACGGGCGCGGATTTCGGTTCGGTCAGCGCCCTCGGCCCCCTTGTTGCCCCTTGCGTGTTGCTGGACTTTACCGTGTTGTTCGACGTTCCCTGGCTTGAACCAGGCACGGCCATACATGCAGCGGACATCCTGGCGGCAGAAGAGCGGCTCGGGATCAGCATTCAGGAGGGCGACGCCGTCCTGGTCCGCACCGGTCATTTCCGGCGCGCACGCGAAGTAGGTATCTGGGACTCATCGGACCTGAGTGCGGGGCTTCATGTTGACTGCATGCCCGTGCTCGCCGAACGGGGGATCGTCCTTCTGGGCGGTGACGGCGACTCCGATGTTCGCCCTTCACCGACACCCGGGATCCACTCCCCCATCCACATCCTTGCGATCACAGCCATGGGCCTGCCGCTCCTGGACAATCTCGATCTTGAAGAACTTGGAACGGCCTGCGCCGAAGAGGACCGCTACCGTTTCATGTTCATGGTCGCCCCACTCAACATTCCCCGTGGCACTGGCTCGCCCGTAAACCCTTTGGCGGTTTTCTAATGACATTCACCGTAGGCATCTCCCGCGACTTCCTAGATTCCAGCGGCAAGAACGTCTGGGGCGACATCGGCTTGGACGGTCTTGACGAGGCCGGTCTGGAATGGGAATACATGGCCGACAGCGCCGAAGAACTGACACCTGAACAGTTGGAGCGCTATGACGCAATTCTCTACGCTGCACCCGCGGTTACGGCCGCCTCTTTCGAAGGCGTCGCGAATCCCCCGCTCATACTTGCGCGCTTCGGGGTGGGATTCGATGCGGTTGACCTCGCCGCCTGCAGCCGTGCCGGCACAGTCGCGACCATAACCCCCGACGGCGCCCGTGGCCCGGTGGCAACGGCCACCCTATCCATGCTCCTGTCGGTCTTCCACAACACCGTCATGAAGGACCGCCTGGTCAGGGAAGAATCCTGGGACCTGCGCGAAAGCTTCATGGGAACCGGCCTGACCGGAAAAACCATTGGCTTCCTCGGCGTCGGGAACACCGGCGGCGAGCTGATCCGCCTGCTCCAACCGTTCAAGGTCCGATGCGTGGGTCACGACCCCTTCTGCCCTCCCGAACGCGCCAGCGAACTCGGCGTGGAGTTGATGCAACTCGAAGACGTAGCAGCGGCATGCGACGCCCTGATCGTCATGGCAGTCCTGACCGAGCAGACCCATCACATCATCAACGCAACCATCCTGGAGAAGATGAAGCCAACCGCTGTTGTCATCAACATGGCACGCGGACCCATCATCAACGAACAGGACCTTATTCATGCACTTTCACAGGGAGTTATCGCCGGCGCGGGGCTGGACGTCTTTGAACACGAGCCGGTGGCCAACGAACTACTGGGAATGGAAAACGTAACGCTCTCGCCGCATTGCCTTTCTTGGACGGACGAGATGTCCCTCGGAAACGGCAGCAGTTGCGTCCGCGCCATCGTCAACGTCGCCGCAGGCCGAGTCCCGGACTTTGTGATCAACCGAGACGTTCTCGAATCGTCAGCCTTTACCGACAGGCTCACCCTCCTTGCAGCGAGCGGCCTCTAACGCAGCGACTTATCGTCCGGATTACGGGGAACCACGTACGTGCTGCCATCGGGGCGACGAAGGGTTTCCCATTGTTGGGTCTCCGCTTCGCGTTGGGCCAGGAGCCTGCGGTTGGCCTCGGTCATTTCGTGATCGATGGAGCTGCTGTGTGCGGGGCCAAAGATGACCCTCAGCTTTCCCGTAGCGCGCATGAACTTCTGGGTAAAGGATTCCTTTGCCACGCCGATCGACTCCTCTTTTAGACGGTTCAACAAGTTCATAGTACGCTAACAATTAGTGCACTAACTAATTGGGTGGGAAGGCAGCCATGACCCAGACCAGCGAGACAACCCAAACCATTGAAACAAGCCAGACCAGCGAAACTGACGACCTCCTTTTGGAACGCCAGCTGTGCTTCGCGCTGACCGTTGCCTCGAGGAGCGTCGTGGGTATCTACAAGCCCATCCTCGAACAGCTCGGGTTAACCCACCCGCAGTACCTTGTGATGCTCGCACTCTGGGAGCGGAGCCCCAGGACACTTAAGGACATTAGTGACAGCCTCCTCCACGAGCCCGCCACCCTGTCCCCACTCCTGCGCCGACTTGAGGAAGCACAGTTCATCACCCGCGAGCGCGTGCCCGGCAACGAGCGCGCGCTTGCCGTCAAGCTGACGGAAAAGGGAGCCGCGCTTCGGGATCAGGCGACGGCGGTTCCTGGTGCGATCCGGGAGCGCCTGCAGCTCAGTCGCGAGGAAGTAGCCGAACTTCACCAGGCTATGACCGGCCTCATCGAGGCAACCCAGCGGACGCCAAACTAGCGGACGGCCACCCAGCGAACGGCAACCCAGCCCAACAGCCACTCAGCACGAGCAGTTAGCACCAACACTCAGCGCGCCAAGGTGAGAATCTCAGCCCCGTCGTCGGTGATGGCTATCGTGTGCTCACTGTGGGCTGTACGGCAACCCGTCGCACTTCTCAGCGTCCACCCGTCGTCATCGGTGACGAGCTCGGCGGTGTCCGCCATAACCCAAGGCTCCAGCGCCAGCAGTAGTCCCGGGCGCAATTTGTATCCACGGCCCGGCCGACCGGTATTGGCGATGTGCGGGTCTTGGTGCATGGTGGATCCGATGCCATGACCGCCGAACTGGGTATTGATGGGGTATCCCGCTTCACTGAGGACCGAGCCGATGGCATGGGAGATATCGCCGATGCGGGCGCCGGGTCCGGCCACGGCTATCCCTGCGCTCAGGGCCCGCTCCGTTGCGTCGATCATTGCCAGGCTGTCCGAGGGCTTTGAATCGCCCACTGTGAAGCTGATGGCAGAGTCTGCAGCGACCCCGTTCTTGGAAACTGCGAGGTCCAGGGACACCAGGTCGCCGTCAGCAAGCGTGTAGTCATGAGGCAGTCCATGGAGTACGGCGTCGTTGACGGACGTGCAGATGTAGTGCCCAAAAGGACCGCGCCCAAAGGACGGCGAATAGTCGACGTAGCAGGATTGGGCCCCGGCATCGGCGATCATGGCCTGAGCCCACTGATCGATCTCCAGGAGGTTAACCCCACCGCACTGCGGCCTTTCATCGTCTGAAGGATGTCGGCAACCAGAGCACCAGCCTCCTTTGCCCGATGCAGTTCGGTGCGGTTCAGAATCTCGATCATGCGGCGCCTTCCCATTCAACCAATAACTATCCCGGCCATATTATCCCGGTATTAGAATTGGAGCCATGGTCAGATTGCCACTCACAGCTGAAGAGGTCGAGCGCGGACAGCGTCTCGGCGCCATGTTGCGTCGCGCCCGGGGAGCGCGCTCGATGCTGGAGATCGCACTCGAGGCCCAGGTTTCACCGGAGACACTCCGCAAGATTGAGTCCGGACGTGTGGCAACCCCGGCTTTCCAGACCATCGCAGCGATCGCCGATGTCCTCGGGCTGTCCCTCGATGAGGTGTGGGCAGGGATCAGCCAGCCCGAAAGCATCGCCGCACCGGCATAAAATGGCAGCCCAAGGAGAACCCATGCGCTCGCGCCTCGTCCGGGCCCTTGTAGGAGCCTGGCCCCTCATAGGAGTCCGGCCCCTCATAGCCATCCTGGCCCTCGCTGCCCTGGCCGGCTGCTCGGGCACCCCCGCGCCGGGTGGGTCGAGCAGCGCCCCCTCCGCGCCGGCGTCGTCCGTCAGTCCAAGCGTGAGCCCAAGCGACAGCCCCACACAATCCAAGCCAACGCCCACCCAGGTGCCCACAACCCTCGGCCCGGAAGACACAGCACCGGACCCCAGCCTCCCGGGAGCAAAGCCCACGCCAGGACAGGGAAACGCTGAACTCTCCATCACGGTGCTGGAGTCCGCCAGCGCAGCACCGCAGAACTACACGCTCGTTTGCGTAAACGGCGCCCCGGCAGCCGAAAGCAAACACCCCACCGCGAACGCGGCCTGCACGGCACTGAAGAACAATCCATCGCTGCTGAACCAGGCGCCCATTAGAAGCGACCAAGAGTGCACCCAACAGTTTGGCGGTCCGCAAACGGCCAAGGTGACCGGTGCCGTTGACGGCATGGAAGTTTCCGCTTCCTTCAGCCGCACCGACGGTTGCCAAATCGCCTTGTGGGACGCGGCCAGCGCCATCATCGGTTCCAGCGGTGGAGCAGCTTAGGCCCCAGCACCTCCCCCAAGAGCACTGGCTCGGGATGGAGGCCGCCCATCATGCACGCGTCGCCCGGTACGCCGACCCCTATTTGGCCCGCCGGTCGGCAGGAAAGAAACATCCCGTGGAGGACTTCCTCTTCACGTACTACACCCAGAAGCCTGGCCAATTGCTGCGCTGGCATCCCGGCGATGGAGTGGTGCTCAGTGGCGCGCGTGCCCTTGAACGTGCCAGCTGGAAGTTTTACCGCGTGCTCGACGACGGCGACCTCGCCGCCGTCGGACTGCCACTAGGTACGCCGGCCGTCACCTTTGATCGCGACAGTTTCATGGCCCAACGCGCCGAGGCCGTCAGTTTCGCCGGCATCATCCTCAACGGCACGGCGAAGCGCCCGGCCCAGTTCGGCTGCTTCGGCCTCCATGAGTGGGCCATGGTGTACCGGCAGGAGAAATTCGAGTTGCGGCACGAGTACTTGAAATTGCGGCTTGGCGGGGAGGGCACTGGCACCGTGGTGGAGGAGAACCGTATCCGCTGTTCCCACTTCGATGCCTTCCGTTTCTACACGCCGGACGCCGTTCCGCTGAACGAGCTCATCCCCACCCGTGAGAACCAGCGCACCATGGAACAACAGGGTTGCCTGCACGCCAACATGGACCTGTACAAGTGGGCCTACAAACTGACTCCGGCGCTGCCCAGCGAGTTGGTGATGGACTGCTTCGAACTGTCGTGGCGGATCCGGACCATGGATATGCAGGCTTCCCCTTACGACCTCGAAGAATGGGACTACGCGCCTATCAGGATCGAGACACCGCAGGGCAAGGCCGAGTACGTTGAGTACCAGCGGGCTTTTGCGGCCGAATCCCAGAAGCTGCGGGCCCGCGTGCTTCAGGCAATCGAACCGCTTCTTTAAAGGAGTCTGATCGTCCCCCGGGACTCCTGCCATAAGCACCCGCCGCCGCAAGCACCCGCCGCCACCAGCGAAAGGTAACCATGGTTTCTCCCGGCAACAGCGAGTACGACGTCGACCTCACCGTCACGCTGACAGAGGCACCTGGCGCCGCGCCCATTGAGTTCTACCTACGGTCCGCGAAAGGCATTCTGTCTCCGGAGCCGGACTCGATCGACTCGAACCTTCCGGACGCGACCGCGGCCCTTGCCGCCGTCGAGCAGTTTGGCGAGGAAGTGTTCTTCCCGATTCCGCGACCCGACCGGATCTGCACGCAACAGTACGGGGGCCCGCAGGTGGCCCTTGTGACAGGTTGGTTCCGTGGACGGAAGATCCACAGCAAGCTCAGCCGGACCGATGGCTGCGAGATCGCACGTTGGCGCGCCATGGCACCACTCCTGGGCGGCGCGGGAGGATCTACCGGCGCCATCTGAGCCCGGGTGCAGCTGACGCCCTCAGGAGAGAGCCTCCTCAGGGCGTCAGCTGTACAAATTTCGCGAACGAGCTAGCTTGCGTTGTTGCTTTCCGTTGGCTCGTCTCCGCGGATCTTGTTGTTCTTCTTGTCTGTGCCCTTCTTCGGGTTTTCGTTGTCCGGAATAACCGCGGCGCCGCCAGCAGTCACCACTACTGTGACGAAGCTGGGTTCGCTGGTGCCCTCGAATGTCAGGCGTCCGATGTAGGAGCCTGGCGTCAGGTTGGTCCAGTTCAGCGAGATGGTCCCGGCCTTGCCGTTGGCGAGGCGGATCGGGTTGGGCGTCACGGTGGCGTTGCCCTCGTTGGCCCCCAGGACCGCTGCATCAACTGTTGCCTTGGTGGGCTGGTTGTTGGGGCTCGCGTAAAGGTTGGCGAAAACGTAGTAGTCGCCCGGCTCGGGATTGGGCACCGTGACGGATTCGCTGGCCGAGGCCGTCGCGGACGGGAGCTGCTGCCCGGTGGGAGTCAGGACGAGCATGTCGAAGTCCGCGGCTTCGTCCGAGGATATGACCGAGAACTTGGCCAAGGCGCTGTTCTCCCCCACCGTCACCTTCTTGACGAAGTTCGAGGCGTCGGTCTCACCGGTAAAGGGACCCGGAACCAGTTCAACTGCTGAGGAATCCGCCTTGGACAGGCCATCAACCGTGACTCCCACCGGCGCATTGGTGCCGGAGACGATGTTGATGGCCGCTGAGCCGTTGGGGCCCGTTCCCGTGAAGGCCATGGCCTTATCMGCGATSACAGACTGCGGACGGACGGCGATGGGAGAGGTGACGGTCTTGTTTGCGCCCTGCCAGCTCAGTGATCCCATGGCGAACTTACCCAAGGCCGCATTGTTGTTCTCGAACTGCACCTTGAACGTCTTCTTTTCACCCGCAGCGCCGAAGTTCAGCACGGACGGGGTGACCTTGACGTTGACGCCGGGAACGTTGACGGAGGCGCGATACAGACCCGGCGTCAACGCGGTAACTGTCCGCGTGACCTCGATCTTGCCGGCCAGGTTGCCCAGCGCAAACGAGGGAACGTTCATATCGCGCGGCTGCGTCGAGCCCAGTCCCGCAATGCCGAGGTCCATGCCCGTGCCCTGAACGAATTTGAGGTAGTCCTCAGTTGTAGCGTCGTAGACCAAGCCGGGGCTCAGGACCTTTGCGGGATCAACCTGTCCTGCGCCGGTGGCGAAGACGTCCTGGTTGATGGCCCCGTTGGCCAGTTTCACCGGACCGGCCGTGGTCATCATGGCCGATTTCACGGTTGCCGGTGACCATCGTGGGTTCTTGGACAGGATCAGGGCGCCGAAACCGGCCACGTGCGGGGAAGCCATGGACGTTCCCGACAGGAAGCCAAAGTTGTCTCCGCCGGTTCCGATGGGCGAAACGCCTGCCAGGATAGCGACGCCGGGTGCTGATACGTCAGGCTTCAGGAGGTCCGAATCCGTTGCCAGCAGCGGTCCGCGGGAGGAGAATCCGGCGATCTGCGGCTGCGCCTCGGCGGGCAGGCCCGTGGTGTCGTGGTTCAGCAGCGACACTGTGATGGTGGGGTTGGCCGTCACCTTGTCCTTGATGGCCTGGGTGGCAGGAGGGTTCACATGGACAGTCGGAACAGCATGCTTGTCCGTGTCCAGCGATGATTCCGTCAGGTTTACCAGGATCATTCCGACGCCACCGCCTCGAAGGACCTCCGCGCTCTTCGCGGTGCGGTCAACCACGCCACGGTCACAGACAACAACCTTGCCGGAAACCTTGGCCGGATCCAGCGAGCCGGGAGCACACAGCGCTGCGTTGCCTTCACCGCTTGCAGCGTTGGTGGAAAGCACGACGCCGGCCCCGCTCACCTCGTGGTTCATAATGCTCGCTCCGCGGAATTTGCTGCCATCGGAGAATTCAACGGTGCCCTGCAGTTCCTGCGAGAAAGAGGTGGCAGCGACTGTGGTCAGCCAGGGTGCTCCATGGTTCACGGTGCTGGCGGTTGGTCCGGAGTTTCCAGCGGAGGTTGCCACGAAGATCCCAGCCGAAGCAGCGGAAAGGAAAGCCAGCGATACGGGATCGGTGGTGGATGTGGTGGAACCGGAGATGGAGTAGTTCAGCACATCCACACCGTCCAGGATGGCCTGTTCAATGGCATCCACCGAAGCGGAGCCGTAGCAGCCACCCGTCGTCGGATCTGTGTCTTCCCAGCAGACCTTGTAGATGGAGAGTTTAGCGGCAGGTGCGATGCCGCTGGTGATGCCGAAGCTACGTCCGTCCACTACGGCATCGACGTTCCCGTTGCCCGCGGCAGTGCTAGCGGTATGGGTGCCGTGGCTGTCAACGTCAACGGGCGAGATGACTTCCTGAGGGGCACGGTTTTCCGGGGGAACACTTCCCAGGAAGCCATCCGCGAAGTAGTGGGTGCTGAGGACCTTGGAGTTGCAGGCGCTGCCATCGTAGCTGGCGCCGGTGTCCGTACCGGGCTGGCATTCGCCGATGAAGGTATCGCCGTCTGCCTTCAGCATTGCGATTTTGCCGTCGGCGGTCCGGTAAGGGACGCCCACTTGGGGGTTGCCGACCAGCGGTCCGACGGGATCGCCTGCGAAAAATGGATTGGAGGGCGTGTATCCGGTGTCGATGACGCCAACAACGGTGCCCTTGCCGGCGTTCTCCTGGCCTCCATATTGCGTTGCCCAGGTGCCGTTGGGGCCGCTGAGTTTCAGGAAATCAGTGGTGGAGTAGTCGGGTGCATACTGTGTGTCCGGCGCGACCATCAGGACCTTGGGATCCTTGGCAAGGTTAATGGCCTGCTCTGCCGTCAGCTTGGCACTGAAGCCGTTGATGGCGGCGGTGAAGTCACGTTCAATGGTGACTTTTTCCTGCTGGGCAACGTCCTGCTGCGACCGTTGCAGGTGTTCCTGGTATTTCTTTACCTCGGCGCTGCCGGAGTCGAGCTTCTTGCCCTCTTCCGGCTTGGTGGGCGCAAGTCCCGGCGTGCCGCCGTCGTATGTAGCCGCAGGCTTTTCTGCCAGGACAACCATGTAGCGGCCGTCCTTGTAGGCGCTGGGGTCAAGGTTCTTCTTGGCCACGCCTGCCTGATTTCCGGCCACAGTCTCCGGCGAGGGAGCTGCCTGGGCCGGTATCGCCATGGAAGAGAGCAGCAACGGCAAGCCCACGGCGAGAGCCGCTGCCTTTCGAAGCCCCCCGCTTCTGACGAAGCTCTTTCCTTGTGATTTCACGAGTGATAGCACCTTTCACTGAGTGAGGCCCGGGCTCCATCGCCAAGGCCTGTCAACATGTGAATGGCTGCGTTCGTGACAGTTCTTGTCAAAAATGCGCAACCAGTCGAGTCACAGAGTACAGACTGAGAGCAAAATATGACATACAGCACATTTCAGTGAATTTGTCTTGTCTCCGCGCCAAATTCACGTCACATGACGGCGAAACAAGCGGAGCACGGGATATTTTCTTTTACACACCGCTAAACCTTTCAACGATGGAGTTGCAGTGAAAATCCTCGTCCCCCACACCATCACCCTGGACCTCTCCGAGTCAGGCGAGGACGTGTTCGTTTACCAGGCGGATCAGCCCGTTCCTGACGAGCACGTTGATGCGCAAGTCCTGGTGGTCTGGCAGAACACCTCAGAGAATCTGGCCGATGCCGCCCGAAAGATGAGCCAGCTCAAACTGGTACAGACCCTGGCAGCCGGACCAGATTCGGTGCTGGCAGCGGGATTTGCGGCCAATGTGGCCATCGCCTCTGGTCGCTCACTTCACGACGGTCCAGTGGCCGAGCACGCCCTGGCTCTCACGCTCGCCGCCGTGCGGAGGCTGGACCTTCTGTTCGAAGCCCAAAAGTCCAAGACATGGGACCACGCCTACAACGCAGCTCAGGCCAGCGTGGAAACCGAACAGCTTTACACGCTCGACGGCGCGAACGTCACCATTTGGGGGTTCGGTTCCATTGCGGGACGACTCGCTCCCATGCTCGCCGCGCTGGGCGCAAACGTCACCGGCGTGGCCAGCTCACGGGGAGAGCGCTACGGCTTCCCAGTCGCCGGGGCGGAGGAACTTCCCGAGGTACTGGGAACCACGGATGTGCTGATATCGATACTCCCCGCCACTCCCGAGACCACTGACGCTTTGAACGATGAACTCCTGCGCGCACTTCCAAGGAACGCAATTTTCGTCAACGTTGGCCGCGGTGCAACAGTTGATGAAGACGCCCTGGTTGCCGCCTTGCACGAGGGTCGCCTGCGCGCTGCGGCCTTGGACGTCACCAAGGAAGAGCCCTTGCCCGCGGACTCCAAACTCTGGTCGGCGCCAAATGTCATCATCACCCCGCACGTGGCGGGCAATCGCCCCAAGGGTTCAGCCAAGCTGGTCCTGGCCAACCTTTCAGCCCTCAAGGACGGCCGTGCATTGACCAACCAGGTTTCCGGCTAGCGCAGGTTTCCAGCTAGCGCGAAGCCAGTGGCGCGAGCCAGGAATGCGCAAAAAAGTGGGCCCGTCCGGCAGGACGGACCCACTTTTCGGGAACGATAAAAGTCAGGCGTGCTCGTACGTCAAGCAGTCCGCAGCCTCGCGGCCAGGGCCGACCTTCACGTCGTGCGCCTCGCACATGAGGTTGTTGTTGTGAACGCATTCGGACCGTTGGCAAGCACCGACGTGGGCAAGGACCTTGGGAAGGCCGCCCATGGCGTTGGTGTCGATGAACGTGGCGCAGGAAGCGTGGTCCTGCGTTCCACCAATGGTGATTCCAAAAGCAGTGCATCCGTCGTGGTTGAAGCCGCAGCTGCCAACGCTACAGGCGGATACTTCGGCAATGTGTTCGGTCATTGTTCCTCCTGGTTGGATCCAGACTTAACGCAGGGCCTGGACCCCGCGTGTAGTCCCTAAACTACGCCGCCACAGCCGGATTTAACCCGAAGGAATAGCGCATTTGTACGTACGCTAATGCCCACTATTTGCCGGGAGTGCGCAGCGCGTCGCTGATCTTCGCGCGCGTTTCCTTATCCAACGGGGCTGTCACGTGGTGTTCCCTCGCCGCCCTGTCAGCCTTGATTTTCTGGATGACCATTCGTCCCAGACCCGCAAAAACAGCTGCGGCTACGACGCCCAGCACCATCGACCTCGGTTTCTCCGCCATGCCACAATCCTAGTGACGGGCGCCACGCCCGGCGAGTGCCGCCGTCGGGCTTTCATTGCCCCGAATTTAGTGGGGATCGGCGGGGGGTCCTCGCGGAATCCGGCTGAATAGGGTATGCGCTCCGGTCCCGGTAAGATAGGTGTGCAAGCTCGCGGAGCGCCCCCACGCTGTAGAAACCCAGTTGAACGGCGTGAGACGGCAACCTCCGCGGCAGCCTTATTTAAGGTTCACCCAACTCACGCACAGGAGTTACCGGATGCCCCGGATCGTCGTTGACGTCATGCCCAAGCCCGAGATTCTGGACCCCCAGGGGAAAGCCATCGTGGGTGCACTGCCCCGCCTCGGCTTCAACAGCTTCAGCGCAGTCCGTCAGGGCAAGCGTTTCGAACTGACGGTTGACGGCGAGGTGACCGACGCTATCCTGGCCCAGGCCCGTGAGGCCGCTGAGACCCTCCTGTCCAACCCGGTAATCGAGGATGTTGTCAACGTCGAGGTCGTCGAGGCCTGATATGACATCGATCCCCCTGATTGGCGAGGCCGTGGCCGTCGCCGCAGAGCCCCGCTTGGCCGGCGCCAAGATCGGCGTCGTGACTTTCCCCGGCACCCTTGACGACCGCGACGCCGCCCGTGCAGTGCGGCTGGCAGGCGCCACGGCGGTGCCGCTCTGGCACGCAGATACCGAACTCGGAGATGTTGACGCAGTCATCATCCCCGGTGGTTTCTCCTACGGTGACTACCTGCGTGCAGGCGCTATTTCGCGTTTCGCACCCCTGATGACCAAGATCATCGACGCCGCCAACTCCGAGGCAAAGCTCCCCGTCCTGGGTATTTGCAACGGCTTCCAGATCCTGACGGAATCGCACCTGCTGCCCGGTTCCATGATCAAGAACGACCACCTGAAGTTCATCTGCCGGGACCAGGTCCTGCGCGTGGAAAACGCCAACACTGCCTGGACCCTGGACTACCAGAACGGCCAGGAAATCACTGTGCCGCTGAAGAACCAGGACGGCCAGTACATCGCTGACGAGAAGACCCTGGACGCCCTTGAGGCTGAGGGCCGCGTGGTGTTCCGCTACGTGGGCTTCAACCCGAATGGCTCCCGCCGCGACATCGCCGGCATCTCGAACGCCGCGGGCAACGTGGTTGGCCTCATGCCGCACCCTGAGCACGCGGTTGAAGTGGGCTTCGGCCCCGAATCGCTTGATGGCATCGGCGGATCCGACACCGACGGCCTTGGCTTCTTCACCTCCGTTTTGAACAAGATTGTGGGAGGCGACAAGTGACCACGGAAACCACCAAGAAGTTCAACATCGATACTGTTGAGCATGCTGCCAAGACTCCGGACACGGAACTCCCGTGGGCCGAGCTGGGCCTGAAGCAGAACGAGTTCGACGAAATCGTCAAGGTCCTTGGCCGCCGCCCCACCGGCGCCGAGCTGGCCATGTACTCCGTCATGTGGAGCGAGCACTGCTCCTACAAGTCCTCCAAGAACCACCTCCGCCAGTTCGGCGAGAAGGTCACCGAGGAAATGAAGAAGGACATGCTGGTTGGCATCGGCGAGAACGCCGGCGTCACCAACCTTGGCGACGGCTGGGCCGTGACGTTCAAGATCGAGTCCCACAACTCGCCGTCGTTCGTTGAGCCTTACCAGGGTGCCGCTACCGGCATCGGCGGCATCGTCCGCGACATCATCTCCATGGGCGCCCGCCCGGTTGCCGTGATGGACCCGCTGCGCTTCGGCGCGATCGACCACCCGGACACCGCCCGCGTCATGCACGGTGCCGTGGCCGGAATCGGTGGCTACGGCAACTGCCTCGGCCTGCCGAACATCGGCGGCGAAATGGTCTTCGACTCCGTTTACCAGGGCAACCCGTTGGTAAACGCGTTGGCCGTGGGCGTCATGCGCCACGAGGACATCCGACTGGCCAACGCCTCCGGCAAGGGCAACAAGGTTGTCCTGTTCGGTGCGCGTACGGGCGGCGACGGCATCGGCGGCGCTTCGGTGCTGGCCTCGGAGTCCTTCGACGACACCAAGCCCTCCAAGCGCCCCGCCGTCCAGGTGGGCGACCCCTTCGCTGAGAAGGTCCTCATCGAGTGCTGCCTCGAGCTCTTCAAGGGCTCCCTGGTCGAAGGCATCCAGGACCTCGGCGCCGCCGGCATTTCCTGCGCCACGTCCGAGCTCGCCTCCAACGGCGACGGCGGCATGGAGGTCGAACTGACCTCCGTCCTGCTGCGCGATCCCACCCTGACCCCGGGCGAGATCCTCATGTCCGAGTCGCAGGAACGCATGATGGCCGTGGTCACCCCGGAGAACATCGCAGCCTTCGAAGCTGTGATGGACAAGTGGGCCGTGGAGTACTCCTGGTTGGGTGAAGTCACCGATACCGGTCGCCTCATCATCACCTGGGAAGGCGACGTAATCGTCGACGTCGATCCCCGCACCGTTGCGCACGACGGCCCGGTCTACGACCGCCCGTTTGCACGCCCGGAATGGCAGGACTCGGTCCAGGCGAACTCCTTCACCGGTTCCGTTGAGGATGCCGACCGTCCTTCCGCTCCGTCGGAACTGGCAGCAGCCGTTACTGAACTGGTCGCTTCGCCGAACATGTGCAGCAAGGACTGGATCACCAACCAGTACGACCGCTACGTTGGTGGCAACACGGCCATGGCCTTCCCGGACGACTCCGGCGTGGTCCGCGTTGACGAGGAAACCGGCCTGGGCGTTGCCCTGGCCACCGACGCCAACGGCCGCTACACCTACCTTGAGCCGTACCAGGGCGCCCAGCTCGCGTTGGCCGAGGCCTACCGCAATGTGGCCACCTCTGGTGCTGTTCCCATGGCCGTCAGCGACTGCCTGAACTTCGGCTCCCCCGAGGACCCGGACGTCATGTGGCAGCTGGCCGAAGCCATTCGTGGCCTGTCGGATGCTTGCATGGAACTCGGCATCCCGGTCACGGGCGGCAACGTCTCCCTGTACAACCAGACCGGCACCACACCGATCCACCCCTCCCCTGTGGTGGCAGTCCTGGGCAAGCTCGACGACGTCGCCCGCCGTACGCCGTCGGGTTGGCGCGAGGATGGCCAGGCCATCTACCTGCTGGGTACCACGGCAGCAGAGCTGGATGGTTCGGAATGGTCCAACCTGCGTGGACACCTCGGTGGCCTGCCGCCGAAGGTCGACCTCGCGGCGGAGCGTGCATTGGGCGAAATCCTGATCAACGCTTCCCGTGACGGCATGGTTGACGCAGCACACGACCTCTCCGAAGGTGGCCTCGCGGCTGCCCTGGTTGAGTCCTCGCTGCGCTACGGCGTCGGTGCCCGCATTGCCCTTGAGGAACTCATGGAGCGCGACGGCGTGGACCTGTTCACCGCCTTGTTCTCCGAGTCCCAGGCCCGGGCAATCGTCTCTGTGCCGCGCTCCGAGGAAGTCCGCTTCAAGGACATGTGCACCGCCCGCGGCTTCGCCCACCTCCGGATCGGCGTTGTTGATGCTGCCAGTGCGAAGCTGGAGATCAACGGCGTGGACGAACTGTCCTTGGACRCACTCCGCGAAGCACACGAGGCCACCTTGCCGAAGTACTTCGGCTAGCCCTGATTTTTCATGACGGTGGGGTTGGCCGTTTTTTCGGGCGGGCGGGTTGATGGGCGGTTGTTTTCTGTTTCCGGGCAGGATGGTGTGGCCCGTTGGATCGCTCGGGGTTGGCGCCGGTTCCACTTCCGGTGATGGGGCTGGT
>NZ_JBFTIL010000034.1:0-24394 GCF_056394745.1 Paenarthrobacter sp. 10N417 | reverse complement strand
GGGAACGACCCTCTACGACCTACTCGAATTCGGCTCGTATTCCGCGGTTGCGGTGCTTGCCCTGATAATGGCCGCCGTTTCGCTAGTCGGGCTCGGTCTTGCCTTCCTGCTAGGCGGCCGGGGCGCCCTGAAAGGCCTCTAGAGGGAGACTGAGTATTAATCCGATGGAAATCCCAAAGAAAAGGGGACTTCACAATGGAGTGGAACGAGATCGACAACGGGCTCGTGGATCCGAAATTCTACCGCGGAACGGGGTATCGTGCGGCGTTCACGAAACTTCGGGATGAGGTCCGGTCCGGTGGGTTCGGGACGAACGCTATGGCAAGCAACATTGGGCGATCACGCGACATGCGGATATCAGCGAGGTTCTCAAGAACGCACCAGACTTCAGCTCTCGTTGGCATAGCCGAGTACCACTCACATCGAAACGGCTGACCCCCGAGGAGCGACACGAAGCGGGGATCGACGTCCGCATCACGGAACTGGCCCCCATTCATGACCTGTACCGGCGTCCGATCAACAAACACTTCACCGTGGGACAGACCGAGAAGTTGCGCGACGACGTCGAGAGGATCGTGGACGACATCATCGATGCCGTCGCGGAAAAGCGCGAGTGCGATCTCGTCGAGGATATCGCCGCGGTGCTGCCTACGAGGATCACCCTGGAGCTGATCGGCGTGCCTAGGGAGGACTGGGACTAGGTGACTGAGGCATCAGGCAGTTCATGTCGTCCGGCGCCCCACGCTGGATGATCGACAATGATCCTGTCAAGACTGCTGAGCACGGTCATCGGAAGCTCTTGGACTATTGGACGAAGCTAGCGCTGGATCGCCGCCAGAATCCGAAGGACGACTTCGCCACCATCATTGGTGAGCTCGAGATCGATGGTGACAGGCTGAGCATTCACGAGACGAAGAGATGGTCTGTCGCACTCATCGGCGGCTGCTTGGAGACTTCCCGTAACGCCATGGCGGTCGGAATGTGGGAGCTGATGCGGCAGTCCGAGCAGCGCGAGATGCTTCGGAACGATCCGAGCGTGACGCGTAATGCAGTCGAAGAGGTGCTGCGTTGGGTCACGCCGACTAAGAACAAATTGTGGATTGCGACCCGGCATTTTGAGTTCTGAGGAAAGCAGATCAAGCGCGGAGATTGGGTTGTCTGTTACCGGGTGTCAGGTAACAGGGACGACCGAGTGTACGAGAATCCCCAGGCTTTCGACATCCGGCGCAAAGATACGCCGCACCTTGCCCTCGGCGCTGGGCCGCATCTGTGTCTCGGCCGTCCGTTGGCACGCATGGAAATCGGAACACTCATTCCACGAGTATTGGAGGCGTTTCCGGACATGCACGTCACTGTGGACGATCCGGCCTGGCTTCCCGGCACCAGTGTTACGGGATTCTCTGAACTGCCCGTCAAGTACACGCCAAGGCGTGTGCGCACACACGCCTTGGCCTGAGGAGGACATACGCGGCCAGCATCAACTTCCGAATTTCGAGCGATAACGTCAGGAAGGTAGATGCCGAAGACGGGCAGTCCGTCATGCGGGCCGCGGTGGCCGCAGACGTACCCGGCATCATCGGCGAATGTGGGGGCGATCTGTCGCGTGCCACCTGCCATGTCCAAGTCGCCGCGGAGTGGTGGGACCAGTTGATGCCACCCTCTGGAGATGAAGAGGATCTGCTGGATGTGGTAGACCCGCGTACCTATCACACTAGGCTCAGCTGCCAGAGCTCCCTGCGCAGGGTCCGGTGCCAGCGTTCGATCTTCCCGGTGCTCCTGGGCGGGTACGGCTGCTTGCCATTGTCCGTGAGCACCTCAGCCGGCAACCTGGTGGACCCGCTTGTCCTGCACGAACGCGTCGGCCACCGCGCTGCCGGAACGCGCCGCGAGCACCTCGGCGATGACGACGAAGCGGGAGTGGTCATCGATCCCTGTGTGCATCTTGCACTCGCGCCCGTCCGCGAGGTAGATCCCGCCGACCAGGTCCAGCTGCCATAGGTGCATCGGCGCATCTTCGCCTTCCAGCCGCAGACGGATTGCCGGGACACCCCGTAGCGCTGTGCCACCTCGGCCGCCCGGTACCTCTGCTCGGCCAGCCAGTCGCCGCCCTGCTGCTGATTCGAAATCCGTCGCGACACGACGCTCTTGCGGACAGTCAGCGTGTCCGGCGCCGCTTTCTTGACATCGTATTCAAGCGTGGGTAGCGTCAGTCTTTGTCATGCGAACGAGTCGCGACCGCGATTCCTCGCGCACTAGATGGGCGCCCGCTTCGACGTGCGTCAAACTCGGAGAGGGCGGCAATCTAATGGGGCGATTGGCAGACAAGGTGGCGATCATCACCGGCGCCTCTGGTGGCGTCGGGGGGGCCCTTGTGAAGCTCTTTGCCGATGAGGGCGCGAGAGTCCTCGCAACCGGACGCAACGAAGCGCGGCTAAATGAGTTGGTGTCGGACGTTAATCGACAGTTGAACAGCGAGCGAGTGCTCGGCGTCACGCATGACATTACAAACGAAAACGACTGGGCCAGCGCCGTCGCCCAGGCAGTTGATGCCTTCGGCCGATTAGACATTCTCGTGAATAACGCGGCGATCCCCGGCCGCGCGAGCGAGGAGCCGTGGAATTTCGACGCCGAAAACGCCACGACGGTTCTGACGACCAACATCATGGGTGCAATGCTCGGCATCAGGGCGGTCATGCCCGAACTGACGAAGTCCGGCGCGGGCTCGATAGTCAACGTGTCTTCTGCTGCCGCATTCGTGGGCGGGGTCAGTGGTGGATCGGCGGCCTATGCGTCGTCGAAAGCCGCAGTAGGTGCACTCTCTCGAGAGGTTGCTCTTGGCGTTGCCAGGGACGGCGTTCGAGTCAACACGGTGTATCCCGGTCTCGTTCGCACGCCCATCCTCGAGAACTTCCCAGAAGAGAGAATCGCTCGCACGCTGTCGAAGATCCCGATGGGATTCGCTGCGGATCCCATCGACATCGCGTATGGCGTGCTTTACCTTGCCTCGGACGAATCGCGTTTTATGACGGGCGCGGACCTCGTTATCGACGGTGGACACACCGCTCAGTAGCGGGGCGGCGACCGATCCGTGCTGCAACGTCATCCGTCGCCCTTGCATACTCGCGCGGCAATCCGTGCCTCTAGAAAGGAAAATATAGGAATGTTCGGCCTGAGCCAGGACCAAGTGGACCCAATCGCTACGAGTCGCACTTTGGGGCTCGAGAACTTCACAGCAAAAGCGATGCAGTGGCACCGTACTCAGGAGTACCCGGCGGAGAACATCACCCTTTTACGATAGGCGGGGCTGCTGGGGATCTGCGCGCCCAAAGAGTTCGGGGGGGTGGAAGGCGTCCCGAACTCGATGCATTGCTGGTGCCGGATGCGATCGGAAGCGTATGCCCGACCACTGCTGCGGCCATGAACGTCTTCGACGTGGGCCCCTGAGCATCATCACGAAGCACGGAAGCACGGAAGTCTTGACGATCTTCAACACCAGGGCCTCCTGCAGAGCGGCACGCGCGTAGTCGCGATACCAGCCGGCCAGCTCAACCAGCTCGGTCAGGATCCGGGACTTCCGGCACGATCGGCGTTCTTGTAGGCGAGGGCTTTCGTCTTTGTCACAGCTTGCCGTTCGGCCATCGTTAGTTCCATGAAAACGGGCATAACCAACATGCGCCGCCCGAGCCGTCCAGGGGCCTAAATAGATGCAACGTAATGCTCAATTAGCTCGTCAAAAGTCAGGGTGTCAAACTGGCCGAGGGTTCGGACGCTCTCGCCGAGTCCGATCATTAAGGCAGTCGCTGTTGCTGCGAAGCGGCGATCGGTTGAGTAATCACCAATGATATGCGAAATCGCGGCCAGGTACCGTTCACAAGTGTCTGCCCGACAGACGCGGGGTCCGGGGAGTCGCGCACTGCGACGGAAGTGTTGGCCCAGTGCTCCTGCATGCCGCGTTCGCGGCGGATGAGCACCCGAAACTCCGGCTTCTGCGGCTATTTCACGCACTCTGACGGCACGTTATCCGCGTTCACAGAAAAGGTGCGATGCCGAGCGGAGGACTGCGTCGCGGCTCGGGCCGCTCACGCTTCCACCGGGTCTTCCGAGCTTTGCTCGACAGCGGGCGCGGTGAAGTCCAGGGTGACCGAACGGTTGTCCACCGCGAGCTTTTGTGCCATCGCCTGCTCCGTCTGAGGTTCTAGCAGGGTCACGAGGTAGCGGCCCGCGGGGGGCAGCGGAAAGGCGTAGCCGCCGTCTTCGTCCGTCCAGGTGGTGGCGATATAGCCACCGCTGGCTTCGAGCAGGGTCACCACCGCTCCGGCGATCTCGTGACCGCCCGCGCTGGCTGTGCCGCTGATCATTAGCCGGTTCCGTAGCTGGAAGTTGTGCTCCAGGGTGCGGCCGTCGAATGCGAAGACCTCGGCCATCGGCGTCCAGCCAGCCGTGTTGGCTACCATAAGGTATTTTCCAGCACCACCAGGCAGGGCCACGGAATAGTTTCCCTCTGCATCCACGCGGCTCCAGTCCACAGGCTCCCCGCCAGGGTGGAGGACCGTAACTACGGCTGGGGTAAGGGGTGTCCTGTCGGGGGCCAGGACACGCCCTCGGACGACGAGCTCACCAGGAGCGCCAACAGGGACGGAAGGCCCCTGGGGCACAGCAGCATGTGGGATGAAGACCGCCGCCAGCATGGAGGCGGCCGAGGCAAGGGCGGCCATCAAGAACATGTCCTTGAAGGCATCCAAGGCGGGGAACCGACCAGCTCCGATCGTCATGGTGACCGAGGTGAGAACTGCGGCAATCGCAGCGCTGGAGGTCGAGGTACCGATAGACCGGACCAGGCTGTTCAACCCGTTCGCGGAGGCAGTTTCGGTGATGGGCACCGCAGCCATGATCAGGGTTGGCATGGCAGCAAAGGCGATAACCGTGCCCACACTGACCACCGTTGAACCGATGATCACCCAAGCTATGGAATCGTAGAAAAAGACGCGGCCCACATAGCCCACAATCATGACGACTGCCCCGGACATCAGCGCAGTCTTCCCGCCGAAGAGCCGGATGATCCGCCCCGAAATGGGTGCGAACAATACCATTGCAAGCCCGGACGGGACCATGCACAAGCCAGCGCTGATTACGCTCAACTCCAACCCGTAACCGGTGGAGGCCGGCAGCTGCAGCTGCTGCGTGGAGAGGAGCATGTTGGCGAATCCGGCGAACCCGATGAGCAAGGACGCCACGTTGGTCATCAACACCGGGGGGCGAAGAGAGGTCCGCAGGTCCACCATCGGCTTGCTGACTTTACGTTCATAGGGAACCCAAACGGAAAAAAGTATTGCGGCAGCGGTGAATAGCAGGAGAACCGGCTCCGAGCCCCAGCCCCAGGAACCGCCCTTTGACGCGGCCAACAACATGGCGGCCAAAGCCGCGGACAATAACAACGCGCCAACAAAGTCAAATCGGCCCGGCGTGCGGACCCTGGACTCAGGGACCACCAGGACCACGGCAAAGAACAGCAGCGCTCCGGTGCCGGCGCTCACCCAGAATATGGATGCCCAACCGAGACTCTCGTATAGGACCCCAGCAAGGGGCAGACCCAGGGCACAGCCGATTCCCATAGTTGCGCTCATCAACGCGATTGCCGTACCCATCTTCTCCTTAGGCAGCTCATCGCGCAGGATGCTTATGCCTACAGGAATCAGGGCCGTGGCGAACCCTTGGAGAATCCGCCCGATGATCAGCCATACAAACGAACCGCCTATGGCCGCCAACACCGAACCGGACACCATGATGGCCAGGCACACCCCCATCATCTTGCGTTTGCCGTACATATCCGCGGTACGCCCGAGAATGGGGGTTGCTACGGCGCTGGCGAGCAGGGTGGATGTCACCAGCCAGGAAGCGTCATCTGCAGTGATGCCCAGGATTCCGGTGAAATCTGGAAGGAGTGGAATCACCAAAGTTTGCATCAGCGCAACGACGGTGCCACTGAGGGCAAGGACTGTCGTGATGGATGAGGGGGATGGGTGTCTCGGTGTCAAGGCGGTGGGGTGCGGCATCTGTCGCTTTCGACTGTGGCAGGTTCTACCATCGGCGGTGAACGTGCGTTTTCTTTCTCCAGAGGATCATGATTTACCCGTAAGAATCAAGGTTTTTTGCTGTTCGTTCACGGCTTCTGCCCAGCCTGCGCGGATCACTTGTGAACGTACGAGGCTGCCATGTTCAGAAGGAGCCGCAGCTTGGGCTATGCCCGACTCCTCCGCACTTTGGATTGCGGCATACGCCAATGACCCGCGTCAAATGTTTGAAGCATCCGGGGGGCTCGAGGTATAGGTCACGCCCCAGGACGGCCGGCGGCCTCCGCCACCGGATGGCCATAAACAACATTTCCCGACTACCTCTACCCGGAATACAAAGGTGCCTTCACCTCCCTTCTAAAGGCTTTGTTCCAAAAGGCCGACTCAGCGTCAGTTGACCTCAGGTCTTATCCGAACCGTTGCGCCAAACCATGGAGGTCTGGCACACTCGTATTGTGAATACGAAACCATGGGGAAGCCAGGGTCTTGAGGCCAGCGTCGAGGGACTCGGCGCAATGGGCATGTCCGCTGCTTACGGGCGGCGTGACGATGCGGAGTCGGCTGCGACGCTACACCGGGCGCTCGATCTCGGCGTCAGCCTAATCGATACCGCCGAGATGTACGGGCCATTCCTCAATGAGCGGCTGATCGGTGAAACAATCGGCAGCCGCAGCGATGAGTACGTCCTTGCGACCAAGACCGGTTTTGAGATCAGCGATGACGGGAAGCGCGTCGGGCCGAACGGTTCGCCGGCATATCTACGCAAGGCGCTCGAGCGTTCGCTGCGTAACCTTGGCCGCGAGACCATCGACTTGTACTACATCCACCGGGTCGATCCGAGCATACCGATCGAGGAGACATTCGGCACGATGGGGGAGTTCGTCGAAGAGGGCAAAGTCCGCTACCTCGGGATCTCGGAGGCATCCCCAGAGACGATCCGACGCGCGCACGCGACTTATCCACTAACGGCCGTCCAGACCGAGTATTCGCTGTTCGAACGGGCCCCTGAGGTCAACGGTGTCCTTGACACTACCCGCGAGCTCGGCATCGAGTTCGTGGCGTACTCGCCGCTTGGCCGTGGTGTCCTGACCGGTGCGATCTCCTCGTGGGACGACTTGGAGGAGGGCGATTTCCGTCGTGTCAGCCCACGCTTTGTCGACGGCAACCTAGCGGCCAACCTGAAGGTCGTCGAGAAGCTGCGCGCGATGGCCGCGCGGAAGGGCATCACTCCGGGGCAGTTGGCTTTGGCATGGGTGTTGCAGCAGGAGGATGTCGTCGCGATCCCCGGTACCAAGCGTCGTACGTACCTGGAGGAGAACGTGGCCGCCGCCGAAGTCGTACTGACAGCCGACGACTTCTCGGTCCTCGACGAGATATTCCCCGTCGGAGTAGCCGCAGGAGAACGCTATCCGGATTACGCCCTCAAGGGCCTGACGATCTAGCTAGGGCGTGCGGATCGCAATCGTCTCGGCGTCCTCGTCCTAAACTACCCAGACCGAAATCGGACCCTACCTCGACCGATAAACTAACGGCCCTGTTACACAAACAACTTGACAGGTTCAAAACCATCAGCTGACCTGCGGAAATGCTGAATACGCCAAGAGCCGGGAGTTCTGGCAGCCACTTCTACTCCCCTTATGTAGAACGCCGTAATGAAGCTTTCGTCAAGCTCTAGACCACGGCGGGGAAGAGGTCGCCATTTACTAGTAAGGCGGTGGGGCCTGTAAAAATGGGGCTATGGACAAACTGGGGGCGGGGATGCGTATTGACAGGATTCCGTCTTGGAGGTTCGCGTGGCGTTGATCGACAGCGAGCCCGAGATTTTGGCGACGATTCGAGCTCCGGGACTCCCTGACTTTGAGCCAGATACATCAGCTCCTGCAGGCAGCCTTCGGGTAGGAGGACGCCCACTTGCACCGGTTTCTAACCGCCAACCCCTTCGCTCCGCTGCGGCCGCTCGACGGCGAATTCCTGGAAGTCCCGCAGTGGCTTCCAGGGCAGCAGTGTGAAGAGCTGGACGACAGGCCTGAGGAGGACTGCTCCCTGGCCAGCTCCTCGCACTGGGCCCTGGCGGAGGTTTCTACGAATACGACTTCGGTGACAGCTGGGTTCACGGGCTTGAGCTGGTGTCCCGCCGGCCCGCGGACGACGTTACTCCGCCGGCCCCGCTGATCGATGGAGCCCGGCGCGGCCCACGGAGACTCCGGAGGTTTTCCCCGGTTACGAGGAGATCATGGATGCCTGGCCGACCCGTCGCATCCCGGCCACGCAGAACACGCAGCATGGGTGGCTGACATGACCGTTCCGTTGAGCCCTTTGATCCCGCCTTCCTGGACATTGCTGCAGTGAACCAAGCGCTGGCTAGCAGTTCTGACGTTCCGTCTGCGGCAGGAAAAAATGCAGAACGATAGGCGCCGTCGATGAAGGAGGAGTTGTGCTCAATCGGCTGCATCAGTAAACCTTCTCGATGGTGTTGCCGGCAAGCTTGTTCTCGAGCAATCCCTTGACTCTCCTTCGAGTTCTACTCATGATCCGCGTCACGCTCACGACCGCTGACGCAGTTCCCGAACTCGACAAATTGGCTTGAATCCCTGCGTCTTTGGAATCGTAGTCAAGAATGATGCAAGAATGCTAAGGGTAGATGGAGACGACTCCAAGACGGGTCCGGACGAAAGGTCAATTGTGGCGTATGAGCTTGAAGGAACGGTTGCACTCATCACGGGCGCCAGTAGCGGGATCGGGGCGGCAACGGCAAGACGCCTTGCGCGGGAGGGAGCGCAGGTGGCGCTGGTGGCCAGGCGGCGTGAACGTCTTGAGCAGTTGGCACAAATTATCAGGGGTGAGGGTGGTCGGGCCCACGCAATTACTGCTGACATAACATCCCGGGCTGGCGCAGAGTCCGCTGTCGAGCAGGTCGTTGCCACGTACGGTCGGCTCGATATCGTCATCAACAATGCCGGGGCAATGCTTATCGGCCCCTTCGCAGACGCACCGGAGGGTGAATGGGAGCGAATGATCGATGTGAATGTTCTTGGTCTCCTGTACGTCTCGAAGGCCGCTTTGCCGCATTTGATCAAGGCGGCGGCCGAGGAACCGCGACATACGTCGGATTTAGTCAACATCAGCTCCTCGGCCGGCAGGGTCGCCCATGCAGGCGCCGCTGTATACAACTTGACCAAATTTGGTGTGAATGGTTTCAGCGAGGCACTTCGCCAAGAGATGCGGCCCCTGCGAGTAAGGGTCAGTGTTATCGAACCGGGCAATGTTGACACAGAGCTTGCCTCGCACACCCGGCAGGGGTTGCGTACAGGAGTGCAGTCCCAATTATCTTCCATCGAAAGGCTCCAACCCGAGGACATTGCTGATGCCGTCGCCTATGTGGTCACCAGCAAACGTCGAGTCGCTGTCAATGAAGTCTTCGTGCGTGCCGCCGACCAAACCTGGTAAGCGAATCCCGACCTGAACTAGGAGATTAATCGTGTCTCCTAGGCGGCGCGTTTCGTCAACGTGCTGGGACTACGGCAAGCGGCTTGAGAGTATGGAAATGCATGGAAAAGTTTGCGGCTGCGAACCTCAATGATGGGGACCTACTTCTGGTGGTCCGCTTGGAGCTCGTCGACAGTGTGCCTGCTCTTTGGTGCCACCTTGAGATACACGTTTCCCTGGCCCTGAACCAGATACATGCAGAAACGCAATCTCGCTATTGCGCTGGGCCCGGGGTGTGGCTGGCGCCGCTGGCTGCTTTTGCCCAGCAGCCAACGGCGACCTTGGCTCAGCGCTCTAGCCGGAACCCAAGCTTTATTGTCACCTGCCCGTCCGCGACCTCGCCATCCTTCAAGTGCCCGCGGATCTCTTTGACCTCGAACCAATCAAGGTTCCGCAAACTCTTGGAAGCCTCATTTAACCCACTGCGAACTGCTGCATCGACACTGTCTCGGGACGTGCCAACAATTTCGGAAATGCTGTACGAGTGACTAGACATCAAGGCTCCTTTGACTTCTTCGATGCCCGGCTCTCGGGTGGTTGGAGGGACGCCGCGGACCTCCGTTGGGAATGGCGACGACGGTTGTCACTTGTGCCGCGCCATGCGAGTCAGGTCTCCCTTTCTGTGTTGGTGCCTGGCTGCTGTTTGCCGCGTCCCAGCCTTTCTAAACGGTCAATCGCATTTCAGGGACGGCGTCGTAGAGGGCTTGGGTGTAGGGGTGTGTCGGGTTTGTGAAGAGTTTCGCGGTTTCGCCGTGTTCGACGACGTGTCCGTCTTTCATGACGATTGCGCGGTTGGCGAGGTTTCGTACGACTCCGAGGTTGTGGGTGATGAACAGGAGCGAAACGCCGTCCTGGCGCAGGTTGTCGAGGAGGTTGACGATTGTGGCCTGCACGGAGACGTCAAGTGCTGAGGTGACTTCGTCGCAGATGATGATGCTGGGGCGGGCGGCGAGGGCTCGTGCGATTGCGACGCGTTGTTTTTCTCCGCCGGAGAGTTCGCTGGGGTATTTTCCGAGGACCTCGGATGAGAGTTGTACTCGTTCGAGTAGTTCGGTGAGTTCGCCGGTTGTGGCGCGTGTACCGCCGAGCATTTCCAGGGGACGGCTGATGATGGTTCGGATGGTGTGTGAGGGGTTGAGTGAGCGGTCGGGGTTCTGGAAGACGATTTGCACCTGCTGGAGTTGTTCTCGGGTGCGGTATTTTGCCTGTTTGGGAAGGGGCGTTCCGCGGAAGAGTACCTGCCCGTCCGAGGGCGGGTGCAGACCGGCGATGCACCGGCCGGTGGTGGATTTCCCGCTGCCTGATTCTCCGACGATTGCCACGCATTCGGCTTTGCCGATGCTGAAACTGACGTCGTCAACCGCGATGTTCTGGCGGGATCCGCCCCCGTATTTGGCGATGAGGTTGCGAACCCCGAGTTCGGGCACCCCGATGTCGGGGCGGTCCATCTCCTCACGGTTTCTCACTTCTACCCGAATGGAGTGGGGGTGGAAGCATCGAATGTATCCGTCGCCGTGGGCGGGGGCAGCTGCAGGAAAGTGTTCGCCGCACAGTTCCGTCGCGGCCGGGCAGCGGGTGCGGAAGAAGCATCCGCTCGGGCGCTCGCCCGGCTGCGCAGCTGTGCCTGGGATACCCTTGATGACGCGGCGAGTGATGACGCTGGGCACCGAATTCAATAGTTCGGCGGTATAGGGGTGGGTGGGATCGCGGAAGATCTGAGTGCAGGAGCCTACTTCGACGAGTCGCCCGGAGTACATGACGCCGACCCGGTGTGCGATCTCTTGGACCACCGCGAGGTCGTGGGTGACGTAAACGAAAGCGGATTCGCGTCGCGCGGCGAGTTGGGCGACGAGTTCGATGATCTTTTTCTGGGAAGTGGCGTCGAGCGCGGTCGTTGGTTCGTCGAGCACGATCACGCTGGGTCGTCCCACCAAAGCCATCGCGATCAGGATCCGCTGCTGCTGGCCTCCGGAAAGCTCGAACGGGTAGCGGTTGATGAAGCTTTCATCGGCGGGGAGTTCCACGTCGCGAATCGCTTCGATGCATCTGGCACGCGCCTCGTCTGCGCTGCCGCCGTGCACGGTGAGTGTTTCGACCATTTGCGAGATGATTGTGCGGCGCGGGCTGAGGCCCTTGCTGGGGTCTTGTGGCACGTAGCTGATCCGTGAACCGCGAACGGTCCGCAGGCGCTGGGGGTCGAGGGTGGGCATATCGATGTTGCCGACTCGGATTTCGCCGGCGCTGATCCTGGCACCAGCGCGTGCGAAGCCGAGAAGCCCCATGGCAACACTGGACTTACCGCAGCCTGATTCTCCGACGAGTGCGAAGATTTCACCTCGCGAGACCTCGAAGCTGATCTGATCGACGATCTCGATGCCGTGATCGGTCTCGATGCGAAGGTCACGCACCTGCAGAACGGGGTTTTCCTCAGTGTTCACCGGGCATAGTGGTAGGGATGCGTGAGCGCTCATTATCGGGTCCTTCCGCCCACGGAACGGGCGATTGAATCGGAAACTGTGGTGACGGATACGGTGAAGAGCGCGATGGCTATTGCCGGCACCACTACTGCGATGGGCTGAGTAAGGAGGCCGATCCGGTTTTCGTTGATCATGAGGCCCCAGTCCGCTGCCGGAGGCGATTGGCCGACACCGAGGAAACTGAGTCCTGCGTAGATGAGGGCTGCATAGCCCACCCGGGCACCGAAATCGGCGGCCAGTACGGAGCGGGTGTTCGGCAATATCTCCCGTACCGCGATAGCGAGTCGGCTCTCGCCGCGTGCCAGCGCAGCTTCGACGTAATCAGTCGAGGCCGCATCCAGGGTCGCCGCGCGTGCCACCCGGATCGCGCCGGGCACGAGCACGACCGTCAATGCGACAAGCGACGGCCCGGGGCCGGTACCAAGGCTGGCCAGGACGAGCAACGCGAGGATCAGGGATGGCAACGACAGCACGACATCGACGATCCACGTTATGACGAGATCGACTCTGCCGCCGATGGAACCGGCGAGGGTGCCGACCAGGCCTCCAACCACCAACGAGATAAGAGGAGCCAGCAAGGACAGCATGATCAGGGTGGCTCCGCCGCGCAGGAATCGGCTGAAAACATCGCGTCCGAGGTAGTCGGTGCCCAGCAGATGCGTGGAGTCCGGAGGGCCGAAAGGAACCCCCGCCACATCCGTGATGCCATACGGTGCCAGCAAGGGACCGACGATGACAACGATCAGGATCACCGCCATGCCAGCTACACCGAACCGTCCGCTCACCGTTCCGGTGGCGAGCCTGGGCACATTCCGCAACGCCCGCCATGCCTGCCGCAATGGTGTGTGACTGGTGCTGCCCGGTGTGGGCGCGTTCTTGGATAGGGTCGTCATCAGAAAGCACCTCCCCGGCGCAGTTGCGGGTTGAGCACCATCGCCACCAGATCGGCGGCCAGGTTGCTGAGAATGTACGCGGCGCTGAGCAGCATCGTGAGGCTGGCCACGGTCGTGATGTCGCGGGTGGATACTGCCTGGACGAGCATGGTTCCCACCCCCGGATAGTTGAAAACGGTCTCGATCACGACCACACCGCCAATGAGAGACCCCATCGCCAGACCGAGCACCTGCACCGAGGGTCCGAGCGAGTTCGGCAATACGTGACGGAGGAGGAGGGTGCGGGGCGGCACCCCCCGGAGCACGGCCATTTGTACGAAGTCGGACTGCAGTACATCGATGGTCGACGCCCGCACCAGGCGAGTCACCTGGCCGGCGCCGACGATCAGCATCGTGAGCACCGGAAGCACGAGGAGGTTCGGTTGCTCGAGCGCGGTCATCCTTGGGTTCAGGAGCGAAACGCTCGGCAGGATTCTGAGCCAGCTCGCGAAGATGACCACCAGGAACGTCCCGACGACGAATTCCGGCGTAGACAAGAGCCACATGGTGCCCGCGCCCACGACACGGTCGATCATCGTGTCTTTCCGCATTGCGGACCAGGTGCCCAGCGCCAACGCCACCGGGATGAGCAGGATTAACAGGCACCCTGTGAGAACCAGAGTATTCCCCAACCGCGATCCCACAAGATCCGCGACCGGCTGATGAGTTACCATCGAAACTCCTAGATCCCCGTGGAGCAGCCCCGTGAGCCACGCCCAGTAGCGCACGACGACAGGCTGGTCCAATCCCGCAGCCTGTAAGGCGGCCTTAAGCGCGGCCGGATCGCCCGCGTTAACCCCCAAAGCAACCTCCGCCGCGTTCCCCGGCAGCAGATTCGCACCGAGAAACACCAGAGCAGACACCGCCAAGAGGGTGATCGCGCCAGTACCGATCCGCACCAGCACATAACGCACCAGCGGAGGCAAAGGCACCGGGCCGCGCCGCCGCATCCTCGTCACCGGGGGCTTGGTCGCAGGCGGTGTAGTCACCGTGGCCGTCATTTATTAACCGTCACGTCGGTGAAGTCGTAATCGCCGAACGGAAAACGCATATTGTTTTGGAGTCCGGTGACACTCTTCGAGCTGGCGGTGACGATGTTGTAGAACGCGGGAATAATGTAGGGGTCCTCGTTGTACATTTTGGTTTGAGCTTCGATGAGATGTGTCCGCTGGGCAGCGGGGTCGCTTGTCGAGATCGCCGCCTCGTACGCACTCAGGAAGTCAGAGTCCCCCCAGCTTGTTTCGCTCGTTCCGGCGTCGATCGCCTGCCAGCTCATATGACCGTTGATCTGGGCGCTGATCGACCGAGCTCCCCAGATCGTCGGTGACCACTGCCTGTCATTCTGGGGGGTTCCGTAGAACTCAGCGGCCGGCATCTGCTTAATGTTGATCGTGACTCCTGCCTTAGCTGCTGACGCGGCAAAGAGCGTGACCATTTCGTTGGTACCCGGGCCGATGTTCGACGTCGGCAACGTAAGGGTCAGGTTTTCGTAGCCGGCTTCCTTGAGCAGTTGTCGAGCACGATCGGGGTCATAGGCGCGCTGGGGCAACCTTGCGAATTTCGGATCGAACCAGCCGAACAGGTCATTTCCGATCGTTGCGTTGCCGCCGTAAGCGTTGCTCACAACCTGCTGACGATCAATCAAGAGGCCCATCGCCTCCCGCACCCTAGGGTCATCGAACGGCTTGAGGTGGGTATTCATACGGATACCCACCCACGATCCGGATGGTTCGTTGGAGACCGTGAGCCCTGCGCCTTCAAGCTGCGCGATCCCGCTGAACGGAACCCCGGAGACCGCGTCGACCTGGCCGGACAGCAGCGCGTTAACACGCGTTGTTTCATCGTTGATGGAATTAATCTCGACCGAGGCCAGCTTGGCCGCACCGCCCCAATAGTCGTCGTTGCGCACGAACGTTGACTGCTGGCCCGGCGTGAAGGACTTGAACTTGAACGGCCCGGTACCCACCGGGTGCTCAAAACTCTTCGTGCCGCTCTTGATAATCAGTTCATTGACGTCGACAAGTGTCTCGGGGTAAAGGAAGTTCGGTACCTTGAGCGGGATCTCCAGGGTCAGATCATCGATCTTCTTCAGCTTTGGCCGGTCCACGCTCGACCACACATTGCTGGCCCAGGTCACCTTCTCGACGTTATAGTTCATCGTGTAGATGACATCGTCGACAGTGAGGGGCGTGCCGTCATGCCACGTCACGCCACCCCGGAGCTTTAGCGTCCAGACTGATCCGTCCCCGTTTGGAGTGAGCGACTCAGCCAGCATGTTCTCGACGATCTTGTCGCCGGCGCCCATCCGCACCAACGGCTCGAAGATCTGCAAGTCTCGCGCGATGCTTGCTTCGGCGTCCATATGTGTGGGATCCAGGGTTTCCATTGTCCCCGTGCCGAGTACTCCAACCCGGAGTATGCCATTACTTCCAGCCGACGTGGATGTCTCCGAACCGGATGCGCCCGGGGTGCACCCCGTCAGGGCGCCCACCCCCGCGAGCACAATGACGCCCGACACGGCCACAACAGCTAAGCGACGTCGGCCAACAGAAATCTTTGTCAGTGTAGATGAACTAGTCATGATTATCTTTCAGGTTTGATTGGTGCAATGTTTCGGTGAAGCCTCTACGAGAGGTGGCTGCGAGAGATGACCGGGCGTGGTCCGAACCCCCAGCAGCCGGCCCTCACGACCGCGCCGCGAGTGGCGTCAGCGTGGTTTGCGGTTTCGCTGTCTGGGCGACTCGGTAGTCCGGGCCGTATTGGTCGCGAGCTCCGAGATGTGCGCGGAGGGTGGTGCCTTCATAGTCCCGGTGGAACAGCCCGCGATCCTGCAGGATCGGGATGACCTGGTCAACGAAGGCGTCGATGCCGTCCCGGTACACGTCGATGCATAGCCAGAATCCGTCGACGGCACCTGATTCGAACCATTCCTGCATGTGATCGGCGGCTTCGGACGCGGTTCCGACCTTCGTGGGATGCTCGGCGAAGACACCTTGGGCGAGGATGTCACGCACGCTCCACCCCTCGCTCGCGAGAGTGTGCGCTCGAATGCTGCGCGCCTGAATCCAGCCTGGCGCGTCGGGGTTCGGCGGGCGGAGTGCGCCGAGTTCTGACGGTTGCAGGACCCGGTCCAGGTCTGCCATGGTCAGCGGCACCCCAAGCAGTTCACCCAGCTGCGGCACCCACTGTGGCAGGCGGGAAGCTACGAGCGATGCACGCCGGTCAAGAGCCTCACGCTTCGTCGGGGCGATGGTGGGACTAAACCCGGCCACGTACTTCACCTCGTCGGGGTCCCGTCCCGCTTCGGACGCGTACCGGCGGATCGTTTCCCGGTAGGCCCGTGCCTGCTCGATCGAGGACGCGAGGCCGACGGCGAGATCCGCGTAACGTCCGGCGAGTGCGAAGGAGTTATCTCCCAGACCGGACTGCACGATGACGGGCTGACCCTGTTCAGAGGGTGGGATATAAAGAGGCCCCCGTGAATTCACGTACTTGCCCTCAAAGCTGATCGGCGCGACCTCACCTGGCTTGGTGTATTCCCCGGTCTCCTGGTCGTGAACCCACGCCTCGCGACCCCAACTGGCCCACAACGACTGAACCAGCTCAATACTCTCCCGGGCCCGCCCATAGCGGTCCTCACCAGACAGCACCTCGGACCCGTGGTTCGCAGCGACATCAGGATAACCGGATGCCACCGCATTCCAGGCCGCGCGCCCATGACTGATGTAATCGACGGTCTTCAGCTGCTGCGCGAGAGAATACGGGTGGTTATGCGTCGTCGATGCGCTTGCCACGAACCCGATATGCTCGGTCGCCCGCGCAAGAATAGCCATGTGGATCATAACGTCCGGTGTCATATCAGGCCCATAATGCTCAAAGTCTTCTACTTGGTGGTAAGGACCGTTAGGGAAGAAGAGGAACTGAAACTTTCCCCGCTCCGCCGCCCGGGCATACCTGATCCGTGTGTCATAGTCCAAGTACTCGACGGGGTCCACTCCTGGTGCACGCCACGAGTCAGGCTGGGTGCCGGACAAGTTGCCTAACTCCATACCAAGAATCATCTGTTTTGCTGTCATAGAAAGTCCTTTCCGCAGACGCGGCAGAGCGCTGGGCACGCGACCTAGCCACGCCAGCGGGTCATTGAGGGCCGCCGGGAATGTGAGATCCCCAGGCGACGGGAGATCTCGTAGTAGGACTGTATAGAGACATGGCCACGCAGCGTTATCGCAATGATGTCGTTTACTTTGTTCAATCGCGCCAAAAAGTTTCGATAGTTCCATCGGGCGGAACAACAGGGCGCAACAGAGCCTGTTACCGTGTCCTTGCAAATCCCATAATGCTGGTTTGACTTAGAAATCGATTTCACTGACAGCGGAGCCAGACCGGAACTCACTAGGGCTATGGCCGGTCCAGCGGCGGAAGGCATTGCTAAAGCTAGCGACTTCGCTATATCCGACCTGTCTTGCGATCTCAGAGACGGTTAGATCGGTGAAGGAGAGCAGGTCGCAACCTTCACGCATCCGCACCTCATCCCGAAGAGCGCGGAAGCTGATACTCTCCTCGCTGAGGTGGCGCTGCAAGGTCCGCGCGGGGATGGCCAACTTTGCAGATATCTGCCCGAGATTTAGACCGGCGTTGCCGGGCTGTCGGAGTAGCGCAAATACTTTGTCATGGAGCTGTACCGGGTTTGTCCAGCTCAGCCGGGACCGCTCGAGTCGCGTTACGTACTCTTGATGGACCATCTGGTTGGAACGCGGCAGAGGAGTGTCCAGCAGGCTTGTGTGCCAGACCCAACGGAGACCAGATCCGCGGCGTGATACCAGGGGCGCCTTCACAGCCTTTGTGAGGGCGACAGGCAACGGGTCAATGGGGACCTCCACTCGCTCGAAGGGGAGCGGCCCTTGCCAGATGTCGTTGTAAAGCATTACTCCGGTGATGATCTCGTTGATTATGGTGAAACGAAAAAACGCGGTCGTTGGGCCAATATGATGCGGCAGCCTGAATTCATAGCCTGTCCAGAACGGATCGATGTCAAATGCGATATAACGCCCGACTCCGTATCCCAACTTTGTACCTAAATTGCGGAAATGCCTCAAAGTCGGCGCCGTGATCATAGCCAGCCCGAACTCTCCCAACATATGGTACGTATACCGTCGGGCAGCCTCGACCCATATCTCAGGTTGTTCCGATGTTCGTGAGGCGAAGTGTTCCTGGAATACCAGTTCCTGGTTCCAGCCAATTTTTCCGCCCGGCACATCGATCACGTGCGGGGACAGGTTAGCGGCACGCAACGAAGGAGCTGGATCGAGTCCATACTCCATTAACACTTCGCACAGCTGTCGAACGTTCAGAGAGGCAACCTTGTGGGGTGATCCACTGGCAACCTGTCTTCCGGTTGAGGCCCGCTTAGGCAAGGTGCTCCGTTCCGGTGTGTTCGGTAGTTTCAGCTAAACCTCCGATGGAACGCGTTGAGGGGGAACATGCGCCGTAGTTCAGCGCCAAGCTGTCCATTACTCTCGTTTTGTGCACATCAGAGGAAACGGTGGCACGCATCAGGGGATGACGGCCGCTTCCCCCCCGGCCTACCGTAGCATCATTCTTGACTACGATTCCAGGAACGCAAGGCCTCGCTCGTCGTGCTTACGCCTGTTGTGAAGAGGACTGCCACTTTTGCCGGGGGTCGGGCGTCGGTGGTGGTCCTTGAACCGGCCGTTGAGCGCTTCGGTGAGTTCCGGGATCTTGTCGCGCGGTTTCCGTTGGCCAGCTGCGCAAGCACGGCGGGGTTGTCCTGACCATCGATGAGGGCTTGGAGCATCAATCGTCCCGAGACGCCGTTGATGTTCGAAGCCACTGACGAAAGCTTGATGCAGGCGTCCTCAAGGAGCTTCTCCAAGCGTTGTATCTCGCAGGTCCGTTCGCGGGTGATGATTGTCCGCGCACGGGTCAGGCACCGCAGTTCCCGCACCGGTGGCGGTGGCACAAATGATGCCCTCACGAGCCCGTGGGCTGCCAGATCCGCCAACCATGCGGCGTCTGAAACATCAGTTTTGCGCCCTGGCATGTTGCGGGCATCGCGGGCGTTGACCAGAACCACCTCCAGCCCGTCATCCTCGAGCAGGTAGTAGGACGGGCGCCAGTAATCGCTGGTGGCTTCCATCACCACCATGCTCACGCGCTCGTTGAGCAGATAATCGCGCAACTCCAGAATCCAGGACGTTACCGCAGCCCACGTCGTGACCGTGGTTCTCGTGGCATTGCTCGCGGAACCTTGGACCCTAAGGCAGACCTTCGCATCCTTCTTCGAAACATCGATTCCCGCGCAGCGGGGGTGGATGACTTCCACGCCCGATCACCTCCCTTGAACCGTTCTGTTGGGCAGGAAATGTCTTTGTTCCAGGGAGGGCGGGATTCAACAACAAGTTTGACATGGGTGCTCACCGCAACAGTCCACGGTCCCGCGGACAAAAGCTGTGCCCTCCACCACCAGATTGAGCGACAGGATCACAGGCACCACTAAACGGACGGGGTCAACCGAAACACACTCCCAAGTCTGCTCCGCCAACCCAACACCACGCCAGAGGCTCCCCGCGCACATATTTCCGTACCCACGGCGCGGCGAAGCCCCTGAATGACTGAACGGCCGTTACGGCACCCGGGCGGTGCAAGAGCCAGGGATTGCCTGGTTTGAAAGACGGGCAAAGAACGACTAGCCACAAACTCTCGACCACCTAAGATGTGTAAAACGAAAAACAAACAAAGCGCACTAAACGACTCAATGGGAACGCCGTGGCTATGAGCGCCGGGCAGAGAGTGGTCCGACCCAGGCTGGTATGGGCGGGAACGGCGGTGAAAGTCACTGCCTGTCCGTTCCGAGGAGCTCGACGCAGTCGCGCTCGAAGCTGTTGAGGGTGTTGGTCATCCTGCGGTGGGCTCGCGGTCAATCTGTCGAGTCGTGTCATGAGGCGTTTGTACGGTCGGCTTCGGCGATTCAGCCTCGTTGTTCGGCACCGCGGGTGAGTGCATCTGCATTAACGCGTTGCTCAACAAGGAACGGCGGTGAGCTGGTCTCGCGGTGGAAGCTTGGGCAATGCTCACAAATACTTGCGTAGGCGCAGGTGCCCTGGGCGGGTTCCCACAGGTAGAACCGTCCGGCCAGGGGGATTTCAGCGGCGGGGTGTCCTTCCGCTCTCTTCCGCCTGTGTGATACGTGTGAGAGGCAGGCTGGTCCTGCCGGTCGCTGGTGTGGGTGCTGTTGTTTGGCCAGACCAAGGGCCAGTTCGTAATCTTTACGCCCGGTGGGGCAGTCAGTCAAGGCCAGCAGCAGTACCTCAAGAATGCTCCAAGGTCGCTGGCGCAACGAACTTCCATGCGCATCCATTTGAGCGCTCAACGGCGCACCAGGCCTCCTACACATTTTGAGCGTTCAATATAGAGGAGTAAAGTGATGCGGGTCTCTTGTCAACGTTCTCTTCTCTCGGCCGCGGAAGTACGTGGCGGCCACGGCGCCACGACGGATGCGCCGCAGGTCCTGTTGTCACCGGAGGCAAGGTGGGACGGATGTAGGACCGCCAACATAATAATCGATTAGTTAATCGTGCGACGTCAGAACTTTGATGTGGCGCAACGAAGGGATTTACATGAAGATCGGAATTCTCGGGGCAGGATCCATCGGTGCTACGCTCGCTAGCAGGTTGAGCGAAGCCGGGCACAAGATCAAGGTTGCCAATTCCCGCGGTCCAGAATCCATCAACCCCGACATCGTGGCAGCAGGGGCCCGGGCGGTAGAGGCCCCCGACGTCGTCACCGACATCGACGTCCTGATCATTTCCATACCACTCATTCGAGTGCCGGAGATCAAGCCCCTCATCACAACCCTCCCTGCCGAAACGGTCATTGTCGACACCTCGAATTACTACCCTCGTCGGGATGGAGGGGTTCAGGCGCTCGAGGCGGGGCAGGTCGAAAGCCTCTGGGTCACCGAGCAATTGGGCCGTCCGGTTGCTAAAGCCTGGAACGCTATCCCTGCGGAATCCTTCGCGAAAAATGGGAAGCCGGCTGGGGATCCGGATCGCATCGCGATCCCTGTCGCCGCTGACCGTGATCGCGATAAGCAGGTAGCCATGGCTCTCGTCGAGGAGACCGGGTTTGACGCCGTTGATGCCGGTTCCCTCGCGGACTCCTGGCGGCAGCAGCCCGGATCGCCCAGCTACTGCACCAACCTGACGCGGCAGGAGATTCCAAACGCCCTTGCTGCGGCCGAAAAGGCACGGCTGCCACAGCGCCGGGACCTTGTTATTGCAGCCGTCACAGAACGTGCCGGGAGCCACCTGGCTGTCGGCGCCGATTACATGGTGCGTCTGAACCGAGTTATCTTCAGCTAAGCCGGGATCATATACTTTGACGTGCTTGGTAATACCGCCAGCGTCGACGATCCAGTACGTCCAGGGATATCTGGCTCATGGCGAGTTCGAATGTTCCCGCCATGGGCCTCTTCTTCGTACCGCCGATCACCGGCCTTGGTTCTTGTCATCAAACGAGAGCACGACATTCGAGTTGAGTCCATCCATGGCTGGTCGGATACACGAACTTCGACCGCGGCATTGGCGCCTCATTCTTCCCCTAACGGCGCACGAGTTGCCTGTCAGTATGAGTTCGAAGGAAACCTTTAACCCACGTGTTCCCCAGGTGCGAGCAGCCGACAGTGGCCCCTCAGTGGACTACCGGATCATGGCCGCGGCCCGGGCACGGGATCCCGTGAATTCGCTCACACTCCCTTGGAGCATCCTCATCACCACCACAGAGCCGTTCTTGCTCGCCGCGCAGAGCGGGGGAGCGTGCGCCCGTCGCTCGAGGCTTCGATTTTGTTCTGTCGGCTTGTTCCATTGCGTGGGTCAAAAGCAACCGGGCTGATGAGGAGTCGTTGAGTCGTCTGCGCTAGCTCTTCGCGAGCGGCTACCGCGAGCGGGCGAGGAGTGTTAACCCTTTGGACGCCGTGGGCCAGCTGGTTCTGACCCGCTGGCGTCCTGACCGCAAATTTCATCAAGGAGGAAATGCATGGATAGTTCACCAAGAGTGCTGCCCGCCGATGCCCGCCGTGTTGTGGCGAAGGGTGATCTCGGTTATCTCGAGGGCGCCCGCTGGCACAATGGGGCGCTCTGGTTCTCGGACATGAGCCGTCGAAAGATCTGTCGCCTGTCCCCTGACGGGTTGGTCGAGGATGTCGCTGATGTACCCGGCCGACCCTCGGGCCTCGGTTTTGGCCCCGACGGGGCGCCGATGGTTGTTTCGATCGAGGATGGTCGGCTGCTTCGCGTGGGAAGCAGCGGGCTGGAGGAACTCGCCGACCTCGCGCCGGTCGCGTTTCATCCGAACGATATGGCCGTGGACCGAGAGGGCCGCGCGTACATCGGTCCGCAGGGCTACCCTTTCGGAAGCGATCCTATTGGCGTGGGCTTGATCATCCGCCATCCGGACGGCCGAATCGACACCGGCGGCCAGGATCTCATATTCCCCAACGGCATCGCCATCTCAGGCGACGGGCGAACCCTCGTGGTCGCAGAGTCGTTCCGGGCACCACGGGTGAGACTCACCGCGTTCGATGTGGCGGACGACGGTGCGCTGCTGAACCAGCGTGTGTTCGCTGAGTTCGGGTCACCGGACACAGAGTCTGTGGATGGTATCGGCATCGACAGCGAGGGTGCGGTATGGGCAGCCTTCCCGTGGATCGGAGAATTTCGGCGTGTCTGTGAAGGCGGCGAGGTCACCGACATCATCCGGATTGAGCCGGACACCGTCGCATATCCCGACGGCGGTGCTTTCGCTGTCGATGCGGTATTGGGAGGACCGGAAATGCGTACACTCTACCTGCTCATCTCGGATACAAGTCCCGAGCGACTCGTTAGTGGCTTCGATGCCACGGGCCGCATCGAAGCCATCGAGGTAGAGGTCGCAGGGATCCGGGACTAACGACGCACTCCTGAATATCAGCACAATAGCCCGAGACAGCGCACCGACGCCGTGGTTCGTGGACGGCACGACTGCTCCTCGATCGCCCTCAGCGGCTTCGACGCGTTGACTGTGAAGCGGTCCGAGCCGCGCAGCAAGCCGCCACTTCCACGAGGGCTTTGAGGATATGGCCGGGTAGGCCGGCAGTAATGTGCGGCCAAAGCACCTCAGCCGAGGGCGCACAGGCAGCCCAAGCCTCGTGACATACCCCCAGCGCTCATTCGGCACCGCCACCTGACCACAGGCCGTCCTGCGCACGGCATTACGTGCCTCCCACCGCTTTCATAGGGCCTAACAGCAAGGAACAGACCCATAAAATGTTAGCTCGACGAGCGGGTAGACGTCAGTCCCGGCGGTGAAATGCCGGGGTACCGCCGCCGGTTTGCACCAGATCTCGACCATACCCGGCCCGGCCTGGCCGCCGAACGCGGGAACGGTGAGGCTAACGGAGAGGGCATCGAGCGTGGCCTTCTCTGTCTCGCCAACGTTGGTCAGGAACTTGGCACCGGTGGCGAGGGCTGCGAGGGCCACTGCGAGCACAAACACGAACATTAAGCGCCAGGCGAAGTGCTCCAGGATCAGGCCCGAAACGGTGGGCCCATGGCCGGGGCCACCGAGATGGCGATGCTGTCTGCCCATCACAGCCCTGCGCTTGGCGATCGGAACCAGCGTGAGGATGGGTCATCAACAGCGGCAGCATTGATGGCGGTTCCGCCCGCCTGGACGATGCTCGCCAGCAACAGCCATGGTCAGCATAAACCCGGCGGAGAGCCACTGGACGATGGGTGCGTCCGCCATGAGCCGCTGGAGGGCGACGCGCATGATGGTCTCGTTGAGGATCACCACAAACGTCTCCGGCGCGGCGGGCTTGGTTGCTTAGGTGCTGACAGACTGACCATTGCCGGACGGAGAGACTTCGGTTACATGGGTGTTCCCCCAGGGAGTCTGGTTGAGCGCGTTTTGGTGGATTGATTCTGGCAGCTTTGGTAGCTGGACCCTGCGCGCAGGAGCGCGATGTATTGACCATGGACGTTAGGGACACTCGGCGTGGTTAGGTGACAAGAAGAAGACCTCCGAGTGGAGTGGGGCTTGTCTAAGAGTCCGCTTCACAAGGAGGTCTTCAATGTCCCATGCTAACGCGATCTTGAATCCGAAGGGCCGGCTCCGGCTGGCTCAGTGCATTGTCGATGGGAAGTTGCCGCTGCGGCGGGCCGCTGAACGTTTCCAGGTATCGGTCACGACAGCGGCGCGGTGGGCAGCCCGCTACCGTGAGCACGGTGAGGCAGGCATGCAGGATCGTTCCAGCCGGCCGGTCAATTCCCCGCAGCGGACACCGGCGCGGCGGGAGCGGCGGATCATCGCGATCCGGGTCAACCGCCGCTGGGGACCAGCCAGGATCGGCTTTCTGCTGGGCATCCACCCC
>NZ_JBFTIL010000033.1:0-27933 GCF_056394745.1 Paenarthrobacter sp. 10N417 | reverse complement strand
CAGGGATCCGCGCGCCATCACGCTCCTTCGTTTTCTCACAACAATTCCTCAATTCCTCACATTGGACCCACAGCTTCGGGGATCGGGCATCACGCCAAAGGCGGCCTCTGACGTGATCTAGACCACCCTACAGGGCCCCTGAATACGATYGCAACCGTATAGGTCAAACTTTTTGAATACGATCGCAAGGACACCGAACGCCGTGAGCCGGCAARTCGWATGGTGGCCGGAATGCTGGCACCGGTTCGGTCCACTACACGCTTGTGCCACGCCGGCTCCCGGCCACAGTATTTCGGATCTGGGTACGAGTCAACGCGATGAATGCCAATGCCAACGCGGCAGCAGAGCCGTGGGCCCGATACGCCAATCTCCAGCGCCACCCTCAGCTTCGCGGCTGCCTCGCGACATGCTTGCGGAATTTGCGTCGTCCCCCAAATCAGCCTCTGTTAAGCCCTGAGCGCGCCAGCCGCCTGGGGGACGAAGGTGACGAACATGAGCAAAATGCAGGCCTCCACCGCTGAACGATTTGGGGCGCAACCGTAGGCATATGCTCGTCACCAATTTCTCACGCTGTCACTGCGGAGAGATGGGTCGATCGCTCGGCCGCGAGAGAACCCGCTCGGCTCCCGATCTCGCTCCGCCACAACTTCGTCGAGTGCGGCGAATAGCTCCTCGCGCTCCTCGGTTTCGATGAACGGTGTCCTCTCGTCGCGGCTTTTGAAGGCAAGTACTCGCGTCGGAGATCCGTAAGGCGGGCCATGGTGGACTCATCTGGCTGCGGGCCGAGCGTCGCGAGAACGTCCCGCTTGTCGGGGACGGTCGAAAAGTGAGCCATTGCGACGGCGGCGGATTCCAGCAGCCGTCGCAACAATTTATGGTTCTACGGCAGATGAAGACAGTCTAGCCAGTCGTTCAACAGGATTCTGCCAGCCCAGGATCTCGCGTGGGCGGCGGTTGAGTTCAGCAGCAACCTTGGAGAGGTGTTGTGGACTGTGGACACTCAAGTCAGTGCCTTTCGGGAAGTACTGCCGGAGCAGGCCATTAGTGTCCGAGTTCGAACCTCGCTGCCAGGAACTGGCGGGGTCGCAGAAGTGGACGGGAATGAGTATGCGTCGCGTGAAAACTTGAGCAGGCCATTTCAGTGCCCTGGTCCCGCGTCAAGGAACGCCGGAGATGGGCGGGCAGTCAACCCATTGTGGCTGCCAGCCGATCGCGCCGATCTTCTGCACCGCGGTTGCCCGCCAGATGCACGAGGACAAGCAGTGAAGCCGTCAGCGCTTGTCTCATCTGTTCGCATCATCGGGTTGGATCAAACGTAAGAGGAATAGTCAAGGACAAATGGCATCGTATCCAATTTAGCGCGCGTCGGCGCGTTTAGGGCCCTGAGACGTGATCGTTGACGAACGTGCCGATACCTTCAAGAGCCTCACTCGCTTCCGCCAGGAACGACTCGAAAAGAGTCCACACGTGCAGCATCTCGTCGTACTCCTGATAGCTGGAGGCGCGCCCTACCGCCGAAGCTTGGCGGCCAGGTTACGCGAGCCGTCCAGAAGCACCCCAGCACCTCCGACCAGCAACTGACACGGCGGAAGCCAACCGAGGTCCGTCAACACAGGAAACGCGGCCAGTGCCGATACTCCGCCACGAAGATCCGCCGTTGGTGACCCCTGACACCGCCGCAGCATGTGCACGATTGAAGGATCGCCCTAGCGCTTGATCGGCGTGAGCTCTAGCTGCTCAGGCAGATCCATTTCTACTCGTCGTCTCCACCTGGCCGTGCGGCCATGTACGACCGCAGCTCCTCGGGAATTCCCGCATCACACGGTGCCGCTCCGGGTACGCGTACTCTCTGACGCCCGGCGAGACTCAGACCCAGCTCTTTCTGCGACGTGTAGTACTGGTCCCGCAATTGTCTGCGTTGGAATAGCCATCGGTCGCCGACTCGGCAGTACTCGTCGTCGTACCGGTACGCGGCGTTCTTGCGCTGTCGGTCGATCGCCACCTCGCCATGGCCCGTCTGGACCCCCAAGCGCCATTGTTGCACCAGGTGCCAGATCCACAAGATGCTGATGAACGCTGTGCACTGTCAGCGTGTACGTGTTCATGATCTGCCCGAAGAACTCACGCAACTTGGGCTTGCCAGAGTACTCAGTACCGGCTCGCACGAATGTAGCGCTATCCGAAGAGGTCTATCAACGCGTCCAGGTCGAGGCTGTCGACCACGATTGGGTAGGCCTCGGTGAGTTGTCGGATAGGTGCAGGTCGCTCAATCGCTGCACATGCAGCAGTTCCGACCCTTTTTCGATCACGGGGCTGATGTTGACACAGCGAACGTCAAGCATGATTCTGCGGCTTCATTGTCTCCTGCGGCTGTTCCCCGGTATAGCTGACCTGGCTGCCGGGAACGTGACGCCACTTCTGACCCTGGCTGCTTCCAACTCGGCCTCGATGCACGGCTGCTTCCAGCTCGGCCTCGATCGACTCAAGCAGAAGACAGTGATCGCCGTAGACCCCATATTCATCGGCGATCCCCATCAGCAGAGGCGCTCGTGGGTCAACGTCGTGGTGCGGGTGCCCGAATCCTTCGATCGGTTCGCGGGCGGCGCGTCGCTCGGACACGAAACTCTTTGCCTTCCAGGACGTGGGCCTGGCCATGCGTTGGCCACCGGCCGCTGATGAGGAGGTATGCCAGTTCACCGAAGCTGCGCTTGCCAATCATCGTGGTCAGCAGGTGGCCGCGAATGAGAACGTCGTCGTCGCGCACTTCCGCTATGTCCGTTGACCAGTCGACAGTTGTCGACGCCATGGGCGCCTTCCTCTATAGAAACGACGGATCAGACCGTCGTCGGCTCCGTGATGAGTTCGGGTAGGGAGGGCTTGCGGTAGGTCTTGCCGTGCTTTGCGAGTTCTGCCTCGAAGGCGGGAATCGTGTCAGTGCGGAAGAGCTCAAGGTCGTTGACGTAGTCGAACAGGTTCAGGCAGATCCCATCGATCTTGTTCGTCGCTGCCCAGTTCGCCAGCTGTGTTCCGGCGTCTTGGGCGCTGGCGATGATCGCGTCGCCGAGGAGGAATTCATGCACGTCTTCGCGGGTTCTCATGCGCTCTTCGGCGTCCTCGGCAGACGCGGCGCCGCTCGACACGAGCATGTTTCGCAGCGCCCCACGGTCGGCCTGGTCGACGATTTGCCGTGCACGCTCCTCCGCATCGGCCGTCGTCTTACCGACGATCACGGCCTTCGCGCCGATGAAGCCGCACTCAGTGCCGACCTCCGCCCGGATCTGGCGGAATTTCTCCGCGTTGTCGCCATAACTGAAGATGTAGTCTGCTCGCTCGGCTGAGAAACGCATCCCGGTGTAGGACTGGCCGGCATTCACGATCAAGGGCGAGACTTGCATCGGTCGCGGACGCCCGGACGCCTTGTCGATCTTGAAGTACTCGCCATCCAGCGTTGCCTCGCCGTCACGCCACAGCATCTCGACAACGTCCAACCACTCGCGCGTGTACGCGTAACGATGCTTGCGGTCCAGCAGCTCGACCCCCATTGAGGCGAACTCTTGCACGCCCCATCCGCTGACCACGTTGAGGCCCCAGCGGCCGCGTCCTATGTGGTCGAGCCCGACTCCGAGCTTGGCAGCCACTACCGGATTGAGCAGGTTGGTGTGCATCGTGGTCAGTAGGGTGATCTTCGTCGTGGCCGCCAAGAGTGCGGCCGACAAGGTGATCGAGTCGAGGCTCGCTCCCCGCCACACGATCTCGTCACCAGGCAAGCCAGCCCAACGCGACGGAGGCAATGCGAAGCTCATGCCCATCTCCTCCGCCGCCAACACCGTCACCAGGTTCTGCTGGAACGTCCACTCCGTCGCATTGGGCGCCAAGGTGGGCCACTCGCTGAACGACTGATTCGGCAGGAAGATCCCCAGCATCACCGAACCCTCATTGGTCCGCAGTGCCTTCTCGACGCAGTGTTCAAGATCCGAGCGGGTGGCCGGATCTGCGCTGGCAGGGTAGTACCGCATTAGATACCTCTCTGTGCTTGGAGGGAAGCGCCGACGCTCTCACGCGAATCAGGCGACACGTTCAGGGTCCCCTCTCGATGCGCTCATCGCGGTGACGTTCTGCTGTCGTTCGCGTGGATGTGGTGAGTACCGCCGATGAGCCCGGATCCTAGAATCGTATTCAATGGATGCTAACAGCATCCCGGCACGATTGTCACGCGACCATGCACAACCCGGCATTCTACAATTCCAGGCGCGACCCCCGTCAGTCTGCTTACGACAGTATGGTCGAACACCCGAGGAAGGGCCACTGATTGGAATCGGACTCATGACGATGTTAGATTCGTATTCAGCATGGTTTCCGCGTCACGCTATTTCGAAAGATTATTTCCGCGTCACAGTTTTCTGTGTGCGCTCGTCAAGTTTTTGAGACAGTTTCGTTGGTGTTAGGCGGCCAGGGGTTCCTGGGCGCGGTTGTACCAGCGTTCGATGTAGTCCATCACTCCCCTACGTGTCAGGCTGGAACGGTACCAGGGGCTCATAGCAAGTCCGTTTAATCGCCTGGGGCGAGAGCCAGGAATCCAGTAATCATGTCCAGTCCAGTTTTGGGTGCAGTACGCGAAGATAGTGCTGTGAATAGTAGTAGTAGTAGTTCTGGGCCGCGGGCCGGTGGTCCGCGGCCGCGACGGTCGTTCACGCCGGTGCAGAAGCTCGAGTTTTTGGCCGCGTACGTGACCGCCTGTGAGAGCAATGAGGGCGGCGCGTTCCTGCGCAAAGAGGGCTTGTATTCCTCCCAGATGACCGAGTGGCGGCGGCTGCGTGACGCCGGTGCCCTCGCCGGGAAGAAGGCCGGGGAATCGATCGGGAAAACTCTCGGCGGACCAGGCTGAGAACGCGCGTTTGCGCCGCCAGTTAGAGGTGAGTGAGAGCCGGTTGAAGAAGACCGAGGCAGCCCTGGACCTGATGGGAAAACTACAGGCGTTCTTAGAGAGCGCCTCAGAGGATATGCCGGACGGGCCCCGGTCCAAGAAACGCTGATGGCCACCTACCGCTCGATGCTGGAGCTGAATATTCCATCACGCCGGGCGGCATCATTGACCGGGGTTTCCAGGACGACCGCGAACCGCAAACCGGCACCGCTACGGGATCAGCCTGCGGTGGTGCCGCAGAACAAGCTCAGCACCTCCGAAAGGGCCGGGATTCTGGCGGCGCTGAACTCACCGGAGTTCGTGGATCTGGCTCCCATGCAGGTCTACACGAAGCTGCTCGATGATGGGATTTATCTGGGTTCCCTGTCGACTTTTTACCGGGTGCTTGAGGAAAACAGCCAGGTCAAGGAGCGCCGCCGGCTGGCCAAACAGCCGCCCCGGGCGGTTCCTGAACTGGTCGCGACCGCCCCGGGGCAGGTGTTCACCTGGGATATCACCAAGCTCGCCGGCCCGGTCAGGGGCAAGTATTTCGACTGCTACATGATGGTCGATATCCATTCCCGGTTCATCGTCGGCGCGCACGTCCACGCAACCCTCCGGAGTGCTGGCCGTGGAGATGATGAAGGAAATCTTCGGGATCCACGGAGTCCCCCAAGTCGTACACGCGGACCGGGGAACGTCCATGACATCCAAAACCGTCGCCGCGCTGCTCTCGGATCTGGAAGTCACCCGATCCCACTCCAGACCCCGGGTGAGCAATGACAATCCCTACAGTGAGGCGCTGTTCAAGACGCTGAAATACGGTCCCGAATTCCCTGAACGCTTCGCCTCAGTCCACGACGCCGGCGCCTTTATCAGCGGCTTCGTGGACTGGTATAACCACCATCACCAGCACTCCGGCATCGGCTTCCACACCCCAGCGAACGTCCATTACGGCCACGCTGCGGCAGTGGCCATGGAACGCTCGGCAACCCTCGCAGCAGCCCGCGCGAAACACCCCGAACACTTCACCAACAACGCAGATCCCAAAATCCTCGCACTCCCAGGACCAGCCTGGATCAACCAGCCAAAGGAAATCACCGAACAGTCAGCCGCCTAACTCCCATTGGTACCGCTCAGCTTGAAAAATTCCGAAGGTCGGCTACATATCAGTTGGGTGGACGTGGTCATTGGTTCCCGTTCGCTCGGCGTGCACAGAATGCACCGCGCGCTGCTCATGGAGGAGCCGCCTCCTTGCTGCCTCCGCTCCTTCGTATCAGCGGTAATCGGCTCAGCCAAGCCAAATAGGGATCGTATGCAAAGAATCATGGGTTCGAGTCCAGCCTCAAGCCCTCGGTCGTGTAAGCTGGCACTCCGCGCGCCACCTCCGGTGACGCGGACTTCCGGAAGGGTGCAGTCGTGGCGAAGGGTGAACCGAAGCTGTGGTCCACAGGCTTCGTCCTCGCTTCCGCTGTCAATTTCTGCATCACCCTGGTTTTCTACCTGCTGATGACGATGATGGCACTCTTCGCTGTTGAGCAGTTCAGCGCTTCCCAGTCCGCCGCCGGCCTCACGGCGAGCTGCTTTGTTCTCGGCGCGGTCCTGGCCCGCATCTTCGCCGGCAAATTCCTGGACTTCGTCGGCAGACGGCGGATGCTTCTAATCGCGCTGGTCGTGTTCGTCATCGCCGGGATTCTCTATATTCCGGTGGACAACCTCATGCTGCTGGTGGTGATCCGGACTGTCCACGGGATGACATTAGGTGCCTCGAGCACGGTCCTCGCGGCATCCATCATCTCGCTGATCCCGGTCCTACGGCGCGGCGAGGGAATCGGGTACTTTGGTATTTCGGCCACCCTGGCCAATGCCATCGGGCCATTTCTCGCTGTCCTGCTCATTGATTCGGTGACGTACGAGGCGGTGTTCGCCGTGAGCTCGGCGTCTGCGGCAGTTGGGCTGATCCTCGCCCTGTTCTTGCGTCTACCTGAACATCAGCCGACGCCGGAACAGGCCGCCAACAAATGGCGCATGCGCCCCATCGACATGTTCGAGCCGGCGGCGCTGGCGATGGGCAGCGTCATGTTCGTTGCGGCGATCGGCTTCTCCGGGGTGCTGACATTCCTCAACTCCTTCGCCCAGGCAGAGAACATGGTCGTGGCGGCCAGCGCGTTCTTTCTCGTCTACGCAACCGTCACGCTCATCTCACGCCTCTTCGTCGGCCGGATGCAGGATCGTCTCGGTGACAATGCCGCGATCTACCCGGCGTTGCTCTCCTTCGCTGTTGGCCTCGGCCTTCTCGGGATCGCACCCGACTGGTTCGTTGTGGTGCTCTCCGCCGTGTTCATGGGCTTCGGCTTCGGTAGTCTCTTGCCGAGCGCGCAGGCTATCGCCGTCACTATGTCACCCCGGAACCGGATCGGCGTCGCGACGTCGACGTTCTTCGTGGTGATGGAAACCGGTTTCGGAGTCGGTCCGCTCGTTCTAGGTGTGCTGCTGCCGCTGACCGGCTTCCGCGGAATGTTCGGCGTTCTCGCCGTCGTCACTTTTCTCGCCGGGGTGCTTTATCACTTCGTGCACGGCTTCCGGAACGTCAAACCCGCTCACCCAGCCAGCTGACCGGGGCGGCCCGTCCGCGATGGGGCTCGTGCGCATCGGCCGGCGTTGAGTGGATGCGTCTGCGCGACGCGCAAAGCCCATTGTGCCGCGCGAAGCGCCGTTCCGCCTGTGCCGAGCCCACCGGCCCTCAACGGATGCCGGTCAGCGCCACGACCTTCGCAGTATCTGCTTTGCTTCGGCCGGCCCACGGCTATATCGATATCGAGATGCACTGCGCTGGCTCACCGTGCTCGACGTTGCCAGTAATGACTTCTGTCAGCGATGGTCGAAAAGTGAGCCGTTTCGCGGGCTGAAAAGTGAGCCACTTTGACCTTGGTTATTCTGCCGTATTTTCGGGGCTTGTCGAGGGCAGCGAGTCGACTTGGGTGTGTTTGAGGCGGTAGCTGGAGCCTTTGAGGGGGATAACTTCGGCGTGATGGACGATGCGGTCGATCATGGCCGACGCGACGACCTGATCGCATAAGACGTCGCCCCAGCGGACGAAGGGCAGGTTAGAGGTCAGGATCAGTGAGGCGTGCTCTTAGCGGGATGAGACCAGTTGGAAGAACGGGTTCGCGGCGTCCCGCTCGAAAGGGGATGTAGCCGTCTTCATCGATCTATGCGGATGTCCCTAGCGGCGTAGCCTGACTAGTTCCTGGGGCAGCCTGCCGTTCTGGTGGGCTGCTTGGAGCCGGGCGACCCACTCGATGGCGGTGGCGAACAGGACCCGGGGACCGAGCTGGGTGGCCCGCAGGCCCAGGCCGGTGGCGAGGTGTGTTTTGCCGGTGCCGGCGGTCCGAGCAGGACGATGTTGGATGCTTCGGTGAGGAAAGTCCCGGTGGCCAGGTACGCGATGGTGTCGCGTTTGAGTCCGGGCTGGTGATCGAAGTCGAAGTCCTCGAGTGATTTCCGGGGCCGGGAACCCGGCGGCCCGGGCCCTGATCTCGGCTCCGGATGCTTCCCTGGCTGCGACTTCCCGGGACAGGACAGCGGCGAGGTACTCCTCATGGATCCAGCCTCCTTCACGGGCCTGGTCCGCGAGACGGGTTGCTGCTTCAGGGATCCGGGTGCTTCCATCGCCCGGGAGTAATACTCGATCTGGCCGACGGTTTCTTGGCGGCCGGCATGAGGTGACCTGCCCGCCGTGCGGCCTCCTGCCTGTTCCGAAGCATCAGGCAGGAGGCCGCACGAGACATGTCACTTTTTCTCAGGAAATAGTTCATCCATCCGCTGGAGCAAATCAGCTATCGTCATCCCATCGCCGAGGAGCTTCTGTATTCTTCCTGCTCATTCACGGCCAACTCAGGATTTGGCCATGTCTGGTCAATGAGTGCGGCCGCCCGGCCGGCGTCGATCTTCTCGAAAAGTGGATCCAGCACCGCGGAATGCGTCCAGGCACTCGCGATTACTCGTGCCACGTTCTGAGCGTCGGCAGCCGCCGCCTCTTCCGGCTTACTCAAGAACTCGATGAAGCGCATCGCCCCTACAGGATTCTTGACCTTTGAGTTCACGGACAAGCCATTGCCAGCACTAGCTGGCACCCAGGTGTCTTTCGGGTTCTCCGTGGCGGGTAGCACGAACATTCCGATGTTCCCGGGATCTCCTGCGGCCGCCGCGACTGTGCCCAAGGTTGCGGAGGTCGAGATCACGGCGAAAGCACTGCCTTTGGCGACTTAATCCGCGGCCTGCTCGATGGGTGTGCCCAGGAAGCCTTGCTGAAAGCAGCCGCGGCCCCTCATCTCGAGCACCTTCCCCAGCGCCTCAGACCATTTGGATTCCGAGAACGTGGCGCGGCCGTCGGCCTGTGCCTCCGAGAAACCCGGATCCTGTCCATAAACCAGCGTCGAAGTGAGCGCGAAGGCGGGAAGGTGCACTGCCCAGAGCGCCTGTGCCGGGTACGCGAATGCGACCTTGCCCACGGCCTTAGCTCAACGAGCTCCTCCCGGAACGGACGGGCAGTGACTGTCACCGTCGTTGCAGCCCATAACGCCTGGACCAGACCACTCTCTACCCGCCGGGCCGGCGATTAAAAGGACCCTGGCCAAAGAACCCAACAAAGTACTACTAGGAGGCTGCTGAATTAATCGGCTGAATTTGGGGCGCGATGGCTGGACTGGTGGGCCTGGTGGTTAGATCCCCACCAACAAAAATCACCTGGATGAGGCACCAGCTTCTGAGGCAGAATGAAGCCAAGGGGGCGGAACCTCCCCGTTTTCGCACCCAAGGGTGCTGACCAGAACAGGCCGCTAGACGGCCACTTGATGGCGTTCCGCCCGCCCCACAACCACTTAGTTCAGCAGTCTCTTAGCTGTCGCGAGGATTCCTGATTGGTCGTAGACCTTCGCGGCAGAACAGGCTCAGAGTAGTTCGCCGGTGAGGTGTCGGGCGTAAGTTCCGAGCCCGCGCCGCAACTCCAGATAGATGTCGCGCACGCTGGCATCGGCCCCCATCTCGGCCCTGCGAGCCCATTCGTCGAACGCGAGGCGAGTTGTCGTCGAGACCAATGCCACCAGCGCGCGGGCGGTGAGCACGTCGGCGCTTGCGCCAGCGGCGTCGACGGCGGCATCTGTCAACTCGTCGATGCGCTCGGCTTCATTGGCCAGCGTTCGCGCCAGAAGTGCGGGCTCGCTCTGCACCAGACGTCGTACCCGTAGCGTCCGGCGGTGCTCCTCGGGCCGTGCGTCGAACTCACCGAACAGTCGCATCCACGCGTCTTCGAGGGCCGCGACGACCGGTGCGCCGCTGCGGATCACCGCGACCGTCTCATCCATCACGGCGCCCAAGCCTACGTCGTTGACGCAGACGGCCTGTTCCTTCGTGGCGTAGTACCGAAAGAAGGTACGCTGAGAGATTCCGGCCGCATCCGCGATGTCATCGACCGTGGTCTCCGTAAAACCGTTGCGTTCAAACAACTGCAGCGCGGCATCCGACACTTCACGTAGCGTCTCCCGGCGGCGCCTCTCGCGAAGACCCAGCGGCGCCGCGGCGACTGGAGAAGGCCCATTCATGTCTAAAAGTGTACATCGCTGCCTAAGTGGCAGTGACTGTCATATACTGGTGGCTCGGCTCAGCAATCCGCCATCACCCTAAGTCCAACATCGGCAACGTCACCAGCAGGCTTCACCGACCACACACTCGCGGCCCTCGTCGCCGCGGGACTCCACGCCCGACACCGATTCAGAGAAAGAAAGAAGTCCCTATGACTACGCGAAAGATGCTGCTCGGCATGCAGTTCGGTAACGGGTACGGAGCGCAGGTGTCAGCGTGGCGCGCCCCCAACGTCGACCCCTTCGACTACACAAACTTCGACGCCATGGTTCGCTTCGCCCAGGCCGCGGAGCGCGGCAAGTTACAGTTCCTCTTCGTCCCCGACACCCCGGCCCTCTCAACTGACTTGACGCATGAGGCGCCGCAGATGACGCTGGACCCGATGATCACCCTCGCGGCAGTCGCGCACGGCACCTCACGCATCGGGATGGTGTCCACCGGATCCACCACATTCATGGAGCCGTACAACCTCGCCCGCCAATTCAAGGCGCTCGACGTGCTCAGCCATGGCAGAGTGGGGTGGAACCCCGCCACGACGAGCGACCCGACCGCCGCCGCCAACTACGGCGCACAGGTGGCCGGCCGTCCCGAGCGATACCAGCGGGCGCACGAGACGATTCAGATCGTCCAGGCCCTATGGGGCAGCTGGCAAGAAGATGCCTGGATCGGCGACAAGAGCACGGGACGCTTCGCAGACGCGTCGAAGGTCGGTCCGGTCAACCTCAGCGGCGAGTATGTCGCCTCCCGTGGGCCGCTGCCGATCCCGCCGTCGAAGCAGGGCCAGCCCGTCATCTTCCAGGCCGGCGGAGGTGCCAATGGGCTCGGCATCGCGGGTCGTTACGCGAACGGGGTCATCGGTTCCACGTTCTCGATGGACGACGCTCGCGCCCAGCGGCAGGCGGCCCGCGATGCCGCCGAGCGGATGGGGCGGAACCCTGACGAGATCAAGTTCTTCGCCGGCCTCATGACCGCAATTGCACCCACCGTGCGCGAGGCCGTCGATCGGCGGATGCAGCTCGCGGCCGACACATTTCCGAGCCGCCTCCCCTACCTCGGCCAGATGCTCGGCATCGAGCTGCTGCCCGCCCAGATCGATCGCCCGATCGCGCCCGAGCAGCTCGCGGTCGCACATCCGACCCCGTTCGATCCGCGCGCGCCGCGCGCGCTCGAGGTCGCGAAGCAGGGCTGGACGATTCGCGAGATCCTCGCCCACGGCGTCATCGACTACCACCCGACGCCCATCGGGCCGGCATCCGTCACGGCAGACCACATGCAGGAGTGGTTCGAATCGGGCGCCGTCGACGGGTTCTGGGTATCCATCGATATCTACAAGGACGGCATCGACACCTTCGTCGACGAGGTCGTACCGATCCTCCAGGAGCGCGGACTCTTCCACCAGGACTACGAGGGCACAACCCTTCGTGACCACCTTGGCATTGAGCGCCAGTACGGACTGGACCCCCGGATCTCGTAACACAGCCCACACCAGAGCCATGCCAGCGCGCGCTCGCGGGCTTCCCGACCGGACTGTCGGTCGTGGCCGCGGAAGTCCGCGGACGGATCCTCGGAATGCCCGCGAACTCGCTCGTGTCGGTGTCGTTGGATCCGGCACTGCACTCGATCCCCTTCGCGCACATCAACCACCTGGCCGGTTCTGCGCACCTCGCCGCGCTGCGAATCAGTGTCCTCGGTGAGCAGAGTGAACGGGTGCTCAACGAGCTGCGTGACCCTGGCGGGTCCCGTTTCGTCGGCATCGAGATAGACTCCGACGACGGGTCGGCATTCGTGCCCGGGGCCCTGGCGAGGTTAGTGGTGGAGCCGCACACCGCTGTGGAAGCCGCCGAACGCACGCTCATGCTGCTTGAGGTGCTCACCTGACTTGGCTCACGGCTCGTGGCTTCGGGGTGGGCCAAGGCTCTGACCTGCGGTGATGTTGGCGGAATGCTGCTTTTTCACGCACTAAACGGGTTTTGTTCGGACGAAGTTTTCGTCCCGGCGCCTGTTCTCCAGGTTGCACTCCGGCCCCTCAGCCCAGCGGGTGGTCCCCTACCAGAACGACGCCCACAACCAACCACCACAGAAAACACAGCAACACAAGGGTGAAGGGAAATTTTTCAGGCCGATTCGTGTCCCGGTATCGCAAGTCCGACAGACCTGGGGACTTCATTAACATCTGCATTGTTGACCACACACATAAAGGGGCTTACCCGGGAGGACACCTAGGCTCCGTCCACGGCAGACGACGAAAGGACGGCTAGTCTAGGAGACTGCTGAAATAGTCACGGGTGGGGCGAGTCGGCTGGACTCACGGGCCTGGTGGTTAAGACTGGTCTTATGCAGGGACGCGAAGACACGCAACGCGTCGAAGGCACGTCTTCGGGAATCCGGCCTCCGCCATTAGGGAAGATCAACGTATAGGAGGGCTGGATACGATTGCAAGGTAACTCAATTTCTTTCTGAAAAAAGATAACGACGATGTCGGGCAGATCGTCCGGGGCGGGTGTAACTTGCGCAAGAGGCAGCCGCGAGCGATCCTCGCCTGATGGCCCTCCTATCGGTTCGGCGTTCGTCGCGGCCTACCTGCTAGTGCACGGGATCGTGAAGCTTGCCATCGTCGTTGCCCTGCTGATCGGATCACGGCGCGTCTACCCATGGGCAATCGCGGCCTTGATCGCGTTCCCCTTGGATTGGCCTTTCAAGCATGAGTTCCTGCTCCACTACAGGCACGAAGTGCTGGAGCATCAGGATCTGAGGGACTGACCCAAGAAAATACTTCCACCTCCAATGCGCATCCCGCATCGCCCTCGGGCCGGCATTACGGGACACGAGAACCTCCGTGATTGTGAAGACGTCAGATATCTCCACTGAGCCCGGAGGTTCTCCCCTTCCGCAACCCAACCACTGCCACCAACCTCCTGGCCGGGTACATCTAGACCGCTACCCCCTGCCGCACCACTTCCTTCAGGTCGACGGTTGGATCTGTCAGTGCCTCGATCATGCCTCGGACGTCCAGGCCGATCAACTGCTTGGCCTGTGTAAAGTCCTTGGGGGAGTTTACGGTGTCGACGGCGACGACCACGTTGCCTGCCAGGTACACGACCGCGAACCGGCCCATCGCGGGGTCGCCCCGGACGACGGTGGCGTCGTAGCCCGCGAGGACGCCCGCGGTCTTCAGCCGAAGGTCGTACTGATTGGACCAGAACCACGGCACCTCGGCGCCGGGACGAGGTTCGCCGGTGAGCGTCGCGATGACGGCTTTGGCATGGGCGGCGGCGTTCGGGATCGACTCGAGGCGGAGCCCGTCCGTGCCCATCAGAGCGCAGTCGCCGGCTGCCAGCACGTCGGGCAGAGTGGTGCGCCCGTGGACATCGACGAGCAGACCGTTGGGAGCGTCCGCCCCCGCCGCGGCGACGGGCTCCACATTGGGGACCACGCCGATTCCGACGACCACGACGTCCGCAGGTAGCGTCTCGCCGTTCGCCAGCCGCACCCCCGTGCAACGCTTGCCATCCCCCACGATCTCGGTCACGGTGGCGTTCAGCTCGATCCGTACGCCGGCGGCTCGATGCCGATCGGTAACGAATGTCGACAGTTCGGCACCGGCGACCCGGGCGAGCACGCGGTCCTGGGCCTCCAGCACGGTCACCGAGGCACCGAGCTTTGTGGCTGAGGCAGCGACCTCCAGGCCTATGTATCCGCCGCCGATCACCACCACCTGGCTGTCCGGACCGAGCTTGCCGCGCAACCACCGGGCGTCGTCCAGGGTGCGCAGCCCGAGCACTCCGCTCAGGTCCGCCCCAGGGACAGGCAACACGCGCGGGCGACAGCCCGCGGCCCACACTAAGCTCCCGTAAGTGAACTCGCGGCCGTCGGTGGTGCGGATGGCGTGAAGGGCCGGGTCGAGCCACTCGACGGTTGTCGACGAATGCAACTCGATCGGTGACTTGAGCCAGTAAGCGGCCGAGCGCAGCGGCAGGGTGTCCTCCGGAACCTCGCCGACGAGGTACGCCTTCGACAGCGGAGGGCGCTCGTAGGGAAGCCCGGGCTCGGACCCGAGGACGGCGATCGACCCAGTGATGCCTGCGGTGACGAGCCCGACCGCGACCTGGGTCCCCGCCGGGCCCGCCCCGACAACCAGGACATCGTGGTGTGCTGACATGGAAAACCTCCGAAAAGTGGGAGAATAATAGGTTAGGCAAACTCCTGCCGAGGGCCCCGTCGCCGCAGTCGCGACGGTGCAGGGGGCCGAGGTGGACAGGGCTCCGTCGCGCCTCTTCGGCACTGGCCGATAGCCCGTTCCGGTGGATCAAGGCTAAGAGACTCTCGCAGCCCTCGTCTTCCCGGGGCTGCCCGGAGCCTCACCAACGACTCGCGAACAGTTGGAGGCAACCGGCGCGTCGTTGACGACTGTGTGGATGGGCTTTCAGAGATCAGTGCTCCGGCACTGCGACCTCAATTCCGTCCAAGTCAGGGGTGATCCGGATCTGGCAGCACAATCTGCTGTGTTCGGTGCGGTCGTCCAGCACCTCGAGCATGTCCTCCTCATCTCCCGAGGCCGGTTCCAGTTGATCGAACCATTCGGGGGTGACGTGGACGTGACAGGTCGCGCACGTCAACTCGCCTCCGCATTCACCGACGATGCCGGGGATGTCCTGGGACAGAGCGGCCCGCATGACGGTCTCCCCGTCGGCCGCGTCGACCTTGCGAACCTCACCGGTCGGAATACGGAACTGGATGATGCTGGTCATTTGGCCTCCTCAGGCTCTTGTGCGCGCCGGAACACGCACGGGTGTGTAGGCTACGGGCAGTTCGGTGAACCCTGTGACGCTGGTGTCGGCCAGCCAAGCCGGCCCTGTGACAGTGGTATGCATGTCGGGAAACGCCTTCAGCACGCGTGGAACGATCGTCGCGAGCTCCATGCGCGCCAGCGGACGGCCAAGACACACATGCGGCCCGTGACCAAACGCCAAGTGAGGGTTCGGGTCTCTTCGGATATCGAACTCCTGGGCGTTGTCGAACACTCGATCGTCCCTGTTAGCCGAAACCAAAAAACACCCAACCCAATCCCCGCGCTTGATCCGCTTGCCCCGGAACTCGAAGTCTCGGCTCGCGATGCGCAACTTGTTCTTGGTCGGTGTAACCCAACGAAGAATCTCCTCGACGGTACTACTCGTCAGACTAGGATTTTCGGCGAGCATTTTACGCTGCTCAGGCTGCCTCATGAGCTCCCACAGGCCAACCGCTACGGCGTTACGCGTGGTCTCCAGCCCACCCCCAATGAGTGCGACAAACCAGCTCTTCATCTCATGAATGCTGAGCTTTTCACCATCAATCTCTAGCTCACCGATTATGGTTGCGAAATCGTCCTTCGGATTCTCTCGGCGATCCAGAGCAAGTTTCGTGCAGTAATCCAGTAGCTTTTGCTGACCGAGGTCGTAAGTTTTTACAGGGTCATTGTCGATCATCCAACGCGGGTGACCAGATGACATAAACTGCCATGACGCCTCAGTAATGTAATCCCAGTCCTCCTTCGGCACCCCCACCATTTCAAGGGTGACCCTCGTCGGGAGCGCCGCGGCAATGTCCTCGACGAGATCACACTCCCCCTTCGCTGCAATCGAGTCGATAATGTCGTCGACCATCTGCTCAATCCCTTGCCGCATCTTTTCGATCTGCGGCACAGTGAAATGCTTGTTGATCGGCCGACGGTAAAGGTCATGCATGGGAAAATCCAATTCGGTGATCCGCACGTCGACCCCCCGTTTGTGTCGCTCTTCAGGGGTAACCCGCTTCGGGGTGAGCGGTATCCGGCTGTTCCAGCGGGAGCTGAAGTCGTGTGCATTTTTCAGGACCTCGCTCACATCTTCGTGCCGCGTGATCGCCCAGTAATCCTTGCCGTAGCGTTCGTCCCGAACCCAGCGGACCGGGTCCTCGTCCCGCATCTGCGTGAACGCGGCATGGTAGTCGGTTCCAACATAGAAATTCGGGTCTAGTAGACCATTATCGATCGTTTTCCAGTCGATCATCCGGTCGCTCCTTCTCTAGTTTTGTGTTCGGGCGGGTCGATCAGCCGCCATCCACCGCGGTTATGCGCATCGGCGCACCACCTCTCAGGGAAGTTCGCGGACGGCGAGTGCCGCATCGGTCGTGTTTGTGAAGCGCATTCAACGCGGCCCGAAATCAATCAGGACCAACCGCGGATCGGTGGATCAAGGCTAAGTCAACGACGCGCATTCCGGGTCCCGCCAGGCATGCAGGTGAAAAAGGATGTTTGCTCAACCGGGCAAACGGGATGACCAGCCACTCGCCCCATAGAACTCCACATAAGAGTCCGAAGGACAATCTGCATAGGCCTGTTGTCGTGTCATGCTGACGAATTCCTTTCAGCCCCGGTTGTAACCTTGATCACACGACCAAGTCTAGTACCAACTCGGCCATGTGATCAAGAACTCTTACCAAAAACTCTTCGCCGGTTCATGCCCTAGGTCACCGGCTTCTCAGGAATTAGCTCATCACCCCAGCGCCGGCAGCACTGCACGGTTGATCAAGCGATTAAGAGTTTGTCATCGAGCCGCCGTCTAGTCCGGAGATGAGATGACCTGCCTCTGGTCGGTGCGTGGGTGGGCATCCGGAGGCGAGACAGGGCTTCCGGTGGTCTTGAAAATGGGAGTCAGGCTGCAGGGGTCGGGGAGACGGTGTAGCCGAGGCCTTCGGGTCGCAGACGTGGCCGCTTTTTTTGGTGTCCGGGTCGGTGTGGCGGGTGAAGTGGTCGGCGCCGATGGCGCGTTTCTTGCCCTGCCGCCGGGCGATCCTTCGGTAACGTTCACCCAGGAAGGTATCCGTTCTGCCGGCACCGACGGCGGCTTCGCCCAACGTACGGGCGATATAGCGGTTCGCGTCCGGTCGAGCCGTTGCCTTTGGTCTTTCCCGCGGCCGAACTGATACCCGGGGAAAACTTCGCCCAGGAACACAGGTGCCCCGCGGTCGGGAACCTGGACATGTCGACCCCGATTTCGGCCAGGACAGTAGCGGCGGCGGTGAGACCGATGCCCGGGATCTCATCGAGGCGTTCCACCGCCCATGCGAAACGGGCCAGTTGCGCCTCGATCTGCTCCTCAAGCGCGGTGATGTCCGCGTCGATCCCATCGATCCGCGCCAGCATCCTGGCTAGAAGGAAGCGGGGGTGCTCGTCAAAAAGGGCCGGTGAAGGCCTCCTCAAGTTCGGTGATCTTGTTCCGCATGCTCGACCGCGCCAGCTGCGCGAGGACTTTCGGGTTCCGTTCAGCGTCGATGAGCGCTGCCATCATCGCCCGACCGGAGACGCCGAAAATGTCCGAGGCGACCACGGAAAGTTTGCTCCCTGCGTCCTCCAGAAGTTTCTTAACCCGTTTCTTCTCCGCCGTCCGTGTGCCGATCAGATCGATCCGGTACCGGGCCAGATCTCGGAGCCGTCGGATCGGGGCGGGCGGGACGAAGCTGGGCCGCAGCATGTGGCGCTCCGTTGTTTCTCCTGAAGAAGGGAACAGCTAGGGAGACGGCGCCGCCGGGCTGTCCAAACTTTGTCCTGTTGCCAGTTGAGGGAGATCTCCATATCAAATTGGCCAAGCGTCCAAGTAAGCTGGGAAGAAATTAGAGCATTTCCAGAATCCCGCAATTCGGAGAAGCGTGAGCGAGGAGGCAGCATGCCGCAGGATCATCAGCCTGTCAGTTTCCGCCGTAGGCAGTTTGTGGAGGCGGCCATTACTGTGATCAGTCGGGAAGGTGTGGCCAGGGCGACAACTCGCCGCATCGCCGAAGTGGCCGAGCTACCAACTGCCAGCCTCCACTATTGTTTCGCGACGAAGGAAGATCTCTTCCATGCAGTCTATGAAGCCATCACAGCTGCCCGTTTTGCTGGAGTCGGTGAACGAATACAGCAAGAAGTGGGGCTTCACCAGGGCGTCGCAGATATATTGCGTTCATTCATGAAGTGGTTTCAGAGCAGTCGCGACATGCAGCTCGCCAGTTACGAGCTCACAATGTGGTCTTTGCGAAGTTCAGACTCCCAACATTTGGCTAGGCGGGTTTACCGCCGGTACCTGGATAATTGCGCCCAGCTGCTTCGTGAAGTTAGAACCGAGGAGGAACTGGATGTCGATATTGAGAATCTTTCGGGGCTTCTGGTTGGAGTGACTAATGGTCTGGTGCTGCAGTGGCTGTCGTTCGACAACTCGGAGGAAGGCATATCCACCGACAAGTGCGTGAAGATGGTTCAAAACGCGCTCTCTACCCTGAAATATGAAGCCGGAATGGCTGGCTAAGGCAGTGGTTCTTTCTAGCCTCGCCCTCTTCAAGCTTGGGGGCGCTGGGCGGCCATTTCCCCTTGCCTCTACCATCCATGCCCTTTGGGCTTAGGCTGACAATTTCTATTCCTCGAGGCCTAACCCGATCTGGTTGAGTTGTGATTGAGTGAAGCCATGGCTGCTCCCATAGAGGATTATGCGCTGCTTGCGGACCTCCAAACCGGGCCGCTCTGCTCACGAAACGGCAGCGTGGACTGGCTCTATTTCCCGCGTTTTGACTCTCCGTGGTTATTTTGTGCACTCGTGGGAACCGCCGATCACGGTCGGTGGCTGTTGGCTCCCAGCCATGGAGGCGCAGCCGTCGTTGATCGGCGCTACCTAGATTCGACGTTTGTGCTTCAAACAACCTGGGAAACCATCACCGGCCGTATCTTGATTAGAGACTTCATGCCGGTGGGCTTGGACCGCTCCTCACTCCTGCGCCGAATCATGGGGCTGTATGGAACCGTCGAGATGCACCAAGAACTCATTATCCGGCCCAGCTATGGCCTGGTTATGCCATGGGTTAGTCGTGGCCACGACCATGCAGATCCCGGGGCAACGGTCCTGGTGGCCACGGCGGGTCCGGATGCAATCGCATTGAGGGGACCGCACATTCCACTGGCTTATGCTCATCAGGGGGTCGTGCTCCCGGTCGACGGCGGAGCGTCCATGCCGTCATCGCCACCAACGCCAAACACCACATCCTCGATAATCTTGGCGAGCAGAGGGCCATCGAGGACGTGGTGTTTGAGCAGTGAAATCCCGACTCTATTCTGAGGGCGGGCTTGAAAGCGCGACCGCGGCATTTTGCTCGGCCAAGAGTGCTTCGCGGTGTTCAACCCACGCCCGGGCGGGCCTGCCCGGATGATCGACGGTCATTCCGCCGTCAGCTGTGAACTCCGATCCGGTGGAGTAGCTGGACTCGTCGGAGGCGAGGAAAAGGACCAAGTAGGCGATCTCTTCCGGCCGGCCCCAACGCCGCAAAGGCAAGGCCCACTCTGTGGGGGTGGTATCCAGCACGCCAGCGCCGTACCAGGATCCGGAGGTCGCCGACATCGGAGTCTTGATGCCACCGGGAAGTACAAGATTGACGCGAATGCCGAAAGGCCCGAACTCGATCGAGCTGCTCTTAGTGAGACCGGCCAGGGCGTGCTTAGAGGTGGTGTACCCGGTGCCTCCGGCTTCTCCACGGCCACTGTTCGTCGACCCGATATTGATGATCGATCCGCCACCTGCACGCCGCATCGGATCAAACAACGCCTTGGTGCCAAGCCAGGGGCCCACAACGTTGACCGATAGAATGTTGAGCAGATCTTCCTTCACCATCTGATCGATCGTTCGGTGCTGCGTTATCCCGGCGTTGTTCACGAGAACCGTAGGAGTTCCGAATCGCTCGATGGTTGTAGCGACCGCAGCATTCCAGTCGTCCTCGCTGGTGACGTCCAGGTGGACGTAGAGGGCGTTTTCGCCGAGGTCTGACGCCAGCGCCTGGCCAGGATCGTCGAGCACGTCCGCGATGACGACCTTCGCTCCCTCAGCGACGAAGAGTCGTGCTTCAGCCTCGCCCTGTCCTCGTGCTCCACCCGTGATGATGGCGACCTTGCCATCCAGCCTGTTACCCACTTCACTACCCTTTCAGCCAGTTTTTCCCGTGTGTTTCGCATCGACAAGAGGCGAGGCGATTTTGCATGTTTGCGCACCACATGTGAGTGGTCGACGCGATGTTCGCGCCAGAGAGCCTTCGGCTGGCGCCTAACTGCACTCCACGCGCAGGCGGGCAAGTCGAAGTGTTTTGATGTACCAGCGTCCGTCGTCAAGTCGAACGTAGCTCTCGTGATAGGTGCCGAAGTTGTGCATGTAGGCCACCGGCTCGCCCGTGGGGAGCCAGTGGTGGCTCTCGTAACGGAAAACTGCGGTGGCAGTGGTATCGGACGTGAGCTCGATGTCAGGGTTGAAAATGTGATGGACCATGCCGTGGTCCTCCCGGGTTGATGAGACCGTGGCACGGATGGCGGCTCGGCCCACAACCGGCCATACAGCGCCCTGGCGCGCAACCGCCTCAAGATACTCGAACGCAGCCTTGGAGGCTGGTTCATTTGAACCTGGTTTGCGGGCAGTCGGGAAGTCGCTCTCATCCATCTGCGCATCAGGAGCGAAGAGCGACTCGAACTCATCCCAGCGGCGGTGATCGATGCTGTTTGCATACTTGCTCTTGATCCGCGTGATGGCCTCGATCGCCTGCAGTTGCTCGACATCGCTCAACGTGAGTTGGCTGGATGGCATCAGTGGTCCCCTCTCGATGCGCTCATCGCCGTAACGTTCTGCTGTCGTTCGCGTGGATGTGGTGAGTACCGCCGATGAGCCCGGATCCTAGAATCGTATTCAATGGATGCTAACAGCATCCCGGCACGATTGTCACGCGACCATGCACAACCCGGCATCCTACAATTCCAGGCGCGACCCCCGTCAGTCTGCTTACGACAGTATGGTGGAACAACCGAGGAAGGGCCACTGATTGGAATCGGACCCACGACGTGTTAGATTCGTATTCAGCCTGGTTTCCGCGTCACAGTTTTCTGTGCCATATACAGCAACGAAGGAGTCGCTCGCCGTGACGGAGTTCGTCGATTACCAACACAGTTATCGGCACATAAAACTGACCAGGGGTGAGGATGGAATCCTCCTGGTGCAGCTACATTCGGACAACGACTTCCTTCGCATGGGAGAAACGGTTCACCGGGATCTCACCGCCGCGTTCCGGCAGATCGCTCTGGATCGCGCGAATCGGGTGGTGATCATCACGGGCACCGGTACAGACTTCATCGGCCCGCGAGCCGACGCTCCCGGAGGTAGAACCCTGACCCGCCAGAGCAGCCTCGCCGACGAGTACGCAGTGTGGGAAGAACTTGCCTGGACCAACCAGCGCGAGATGAACAATGCGCTGCTTGACATCCCCGTGCCCGTGATCGCAGCGGTCAACGGTCCCGTCCGTCGCCACTGCGAAATGCCGTTGTATTCGGACATCGTGATCGCATCCGAGACCGCCTCCTTCGAGGATTCCGCCCACTTCGATCTCCAGGATTTGGTGCCGGGCGATGGCAGCCACATCTGGATGACCATGCTGCTGGGCATAAACCGCGCCCGCGCGTACATGCTCACTGGAGAGGTCATCACTGCTGAGGAGGCGCTTCGCTGGGGGCTCGTCAAGGAGGTCCTGCCATCGGAGCGCGTTCTTGAGCGCGCGTGGGAGATCGCACGCAGGATCGCCGAAAAATCGGATTCGACGCTCCGCTTCACGCGCTCCCTCATGGTTCAGCCGATCAAGAAGCAGACACTCGAGTTACAAGGGATGGGCCTCGCCTACGAGGCGCTCGCCGCATTCGGACGAGGTCTCTGACCACGCACCCTGACCTTAATGACGGATCAGAAGGAGTATCCACTGTGAAGAAGACCTTGGAGTGCCCGTGCGGTCAGACCGTTCACGGGACGGATGAAGATGACCTTGTAGCCAAGGCGAAAGAGCACCTTCACGTCGAGCACCCTGGCCGGGAGTATTCGCGCGAAGAGATCCTCTTTATGGCTTTCTGAACGAGCCCTCGGCAGGCCACCCGCCACGCTCAGGCACTGCTGCGCGGGACGGATTCACGCGCAGTGCTAAGCAAAGGAGACTCATGAAAAATCAACTTCAGCGCTACGGGGTGTGGAAGGTAGCAAACACCTGGACACCGGCCCTGGCGAAGGAGCTGGAGACGTTGGGCTTCGGGGCTCTGTGGATCGGCGGCTCGAAGGATAGCGAACTGCACCTCGTAGAGCAACTGTTGCAGGCAACAGACAACATCGTCATCGCCACGGGAATCATCAACGTGTGGTCCACAGATGCAGACACCGTTGGCCCAGCCTTCCATCGAATCGAGCAGCGCTTTCCTGGCAGGTTCGTTCTGGGCATTGGTGCCGGCCATCGCGAGTCCAACCAGAGTGTCTATGACAAGCCGTACACGGCAGTGAAGCATTACCTCGACCGTCTCGACGCCGGCGAAGTGCCGTCCGATCGACGCATCCTTGCCGCACTGGGACCCGACATGGTGCGTCTATCCGGACGTCGGTCACTGGGAGCACATCCCTACCTCACCATTCCGGAGCATACGAAGAAGGCGCGGGATCTCCTGGGACCACTCCCCCTCCTCGCTCCCGAGCAGAAGGTCGTCCTGGGCTCCGACCCAAGCATCACCCGCGCGGTCGGCCGCGCATTCGTTGATGATCCCTACCTCCAGCGGGTGAACTACCGCAACAACCTCCTGTCGCTCGGCTACAGCGAGGACGAGATGATCAACGGCGGAAGCGACCGGCTGATCGACGACCTTGTCTTGCAGGGCACCGCCGCCCGGGTAGCCGAACGGCTGGAGGGCGGCCACCACGCCGCCGGGGCCGACCACGTTGCCATCCAGCTCCTTGCGGATGGAGCGCCCACCGTCGCGTCGTATCGAGAGCTGGCACACGCTCTTGGCCTTCACCGTGCGCAGTGACGAGTGCTCGTGTAGCCGCAGAGATCGCCAAGCGCGACAACCCGGTGTAGACCCTGCCACGGGTGAGGCTCGAGGCTACGACAGACCTGTTCCTGGAGTGATCCCGGTTCGTCCCCCGTCGACGGTGAAAACTGAGCCGCTCACGAACGAGGCCTCAGGTGACGCGAGAAACTCCACGACGGCTGCCGTTTCATCTAGGCGCCCCAGCCTTCCGAGCGGCGTGTACTTCGCCAAAGCCTCTTCGAAATTCGGGATCGTGGCGCCCGCCGGGTACTCCAGAAAATCTCTCGTCTCCATGGATGCGCATCGAGCCACGTAGTTCACCCGGACGCCACGCTTACCGAAGTCGTGAGCCATCACGTGGGTGAGAGCGACTAACCCGCCCTTGGCCGAGGAGAACGCAGGCACCGTGGGGTTCCCCTGGAGGCCGTCGATGGTTCCCACGTTGATGATCGAGCCTGCCGCCGACGCAGAAAGCAGGTCGGCGAACACCTGCGCGAGGACGACGGCCCCGGTGAGATTGACACGCACCACCCTTTCCAGCAGCGCAATGTCGATGCGAGAAACCGGTCCCGGCGTGTCCACGACCCACTGGCAATTGATTAGCGTGTCTACATGGTCTATTCCGCCCGGAAGCCGATTTGGCAGGTCACGCAGGCCCTCGAGGTCGTCGAGTTGCATCGTAACTCCGACGGCATTCGCACCCCGCATTGTCACCACTCCCGTTACCTCCCGAACACGTACCTCATCCTCGTCGATGATGAGGACGGTCGCACCGGACTTGGCAGCACGTAGCGTACACGCCCGACCAAGTTCGATAGCGCCCCCGGCAATGACAGTGACCCGATCGCTCGTATTCTCCACGATTTTTCCTCTCCTCGGCCCAGCTGTTGTCGTCTCCGGCTTTCCTTGGCTCGTGGCCCGAGAGCGCTTGCTCAGAGCGGCGCCAGAGTTCCGGTGGCAGCTGACCACTCGTGCGCGGTGACCCTGCTGATGTAACCGGCAAGGTTGTACGGATCCGCGGCAAGCAGACTCTGCGCTTCCGCTGCGTCGGCGACCTTCAACAGAAAGAGGATGTCCACGGAGGCATCGGCGACCTTGCCCACCGCTAGCAGTTCGCCCGAATCCTCCAGGCCCCTGATGAATTCCAGGTGCTCCTTCTGGAGCCTCTTACGCTCATCCGCAGCGTTCTTGTCGTACGTATAGGTAGCGACGACGGTCACGGTTCCTCCTGTAATTGGCTTAGGGTGTCAGTCGAAGTTGACGAGAATCTTGCCGACGTACGTCTTCGCGCGTAGCGCCTTGTATGCCCTGGCGATCTCGTGGTGCGGTACTCGCATCCCTATGTGCGGCCGAATCTCGTGCTCCCTGCCGAATCGGAGCGATTCGGCAAGGTCGGTGACCGAGCCCACCATACGTCCACGCAAAGTGAGAGCTCGACGGATCACCAGCGAAGCCTCTGCAGCCGGCAACCCGAGCGTGCCGATCACATCGATACGGCCGCCAAGGCGGGTGGCCATCATCGATCGCGTCAAGGTGTCCCCCGCAGCGATCGACACGACGAGATCGACACCAGCACCGTCGGTGACCTCCCTTACATGCTCGGGCCAGCGGTCATCTGCGCGGTCGAAGGTTTCGGCGGCGCCAGCATCACGCAGCAGCTGATGCTTCTCTGCACTCGAAGTCAATGCCAGTACCCGTCCCCCGCGAGCCAGAGCCATTCCGAGAGCGAACAGGCTCACTCCTCCAGTGCCCTGCACCAACACGGTGTCACCCGGGCGTACGGCCCGCGTAGCACAAAAAGCCGTCACGCCCGCGGTGGGGTAGGACACTGCGGTATCGTCATTCATTCCCTGAGGAACCTCTACGACGCCCTGCGACTCGAGCACTACGTACTCTGCGAGTACCCCGTCGCGGGGGCCGCCGAGAGCGCCGGCGAGGTGCTCCGGCAGCATAGGTCCGCTGATCCACGTCTGGTGGAACGAGCCGACGACGCGGGCTCCCACCTGAACCTCGGTCACGCCTGCACCGACAGCAACGACCTCCCCCAGCCCGTCCGACACCGGAATGCGGCCGGGCACGACCTCACCGCTCTGCAATCTCTTGACGACACCGAGGTCGCTATTGTTGAGCGCCGCCAGCCGGACTCGTACGACCACCTGTCCGGGACCAGGCTCCGGGACCGGAGTGCTCTCCGGGACCGGGACGTCCGCGCCGGGCTGAAGCCGGTAGGTGATCACCGCGGTGCTCGGACGCCCACCGGCACGCCCTCGGCCCGGAGGCGCTGCGGGCCCTGTCGATGCCGGAGGTGGACCGGGTCGTGATTCTTCGCGAGGTTCATGCTACTTTCCCCTTGATCGACCGTGCCGTACGACGGCGGCTCAGACCCCGTCATGGCCTCGCCACTCCTCGAGCAACGCGGGCGCAAGGTGCACGGCCTGTTGCGGGCCCACGAGGAGATGATTCATCGCGACGCGAGCATTGGCGTTGAGGCGGGCGAAGATCCCATCCTTCGGAATCACGTCGGAACCGGCCCACAACGATGCCGTGGACAAGATGTCTTCCAGCATCCGAGTGAGATAGAGCGCTGCCTGATCGACGCGGATCGAATGCATCTCAGTGAGGCGGCCTTCTATAGTTGCACTCCACACCTCGCGGTATGCGTCAAAAACGAATGCACGGGCGGCTTGATAAAGTGACTCGATACGAACGAAATCGGCCTGGAACAGCGGATACTCGTCCAGGGCCGGAATGGTACCGCGGCGTCGACCCTGAGTCGACTTCGCGATCTCCTCGAGAATTCGCTTCGCCAGACCAAGCCCGACGCCACAGTGGTGCAGTCCTGAGATCTGCCAGAAGCCCTGGTTGAACACCGGGTCATCGGGAAAGTTGTGGACAGTCTCAAGGGCCATCCATTTTTCCTCAAGAACGTGCGGTATAACCCGGTAGGATCCTGAACCCGATCCCGCGAGGCCGGACGCGTTCCAATCGTGCTGCCACTCGACATTTTTCCTGTCGACCCAGATGAAGACGACGATTGGTTCGCCCTTGTCGTCAAGCCGCGGAATATCGTTGTCATCGACCAGAGCCACGCGAGCCACCACTCGGTCTGCGTACTGCGAGCCTGAGCCGAAAGGTCTCGGTCCGGTCTGGACCAGATAGCCCCCCTCGACCCGCTTCGCCTTACCGTAGGGCCCAGTGGGTGAACCGGAGCCACAAGCGATGCCATCACCGTTCGGTCCAATGAGCTCGCGGAACGCTTCTTCGGGCAGCAGGATCCCCGGGAAAATCGTGCCTGTCTGGTGGTTGGCATACACCCAGCCGGCGGAAGCGTCCTGACGGGCAATCTCTTCCGCGATCTCAAGATAGGTCAGATCGTCAATACCCGCTCCACCGAGATGCTCCGGCAGCAGAACACCATAGAGACCAGCGTCCTTCCACGCCTGGACGACCCTCGGCGTGATGATCGTGTCTCGGGCTGCCTGCGGCACCTCAGACTCCACCAGTGGAGCCAAGGAGCGCGCGATGGCAACCCACGCTTTCGCCGAGGTGGGCCTGCGGTCCTTGGAGCTGATAGGCGGGGCAGTTGCTGATGGCAAGGTTGTGACCTCCCTAGGTTGAGGTATTGATGAAGTGAACGGGCTCACAGCGGGACATCCGAGGCACGATAACGGAGCGCGAGCTCGCCCCAGTCGCGGTAGCGGATCGTCTCCTGGACGGTCTTGGCCGTGTCCGAATAGTCCGCGTCCACCATTCCGGTTTGCTTGAGTTCCGTGAGCGTCTTGATAGCTGCCTCGTATATTGCGTACGAGACAGGGACCGGGTCAAGCAGAATCTTCACACCGCTCTTTTCAGCGAGTTTGCGCTCTTCACGCGTGGCGCTGCCGAAGCGGATGGGCACCATCATCACCGGCACTCCGCACGATGCCTCTACAGCTTCGGCAGCATCCTCCCATTCGATATGTGTTGGCTTGATCACATCGGCCCCCGCCTCAGCGAATAGCCGCATGCGCAACAGTGCCTCGTCCTTCGATATCAGGGCACTATCAGTCCTCGCCACGATGACCGTGTTTGGATCCCGGCGCGCCTCGACCGCGGCGCGAACACGTTGGACCGCCGCATCGCGTGTCAAGTGGTGATTGTCTTTGAACTGCATGACGTTCCCGAGCTCTTTGGGGGGCGTGTGCTTGGGGTAGGCGAAGTTCGTGTCCTCGATCATGACGCCGGCGATACCGGCAGCCTCCGCCATCTGCACCGCCTGGCGTACCTGGAGTGGGTTGCCTCCCCCGTCGTCGAAATCGACGATGAGCGGAATGTCAATCACCCGCGTGATACCCCGGGCCACATCGATGATGTCGCGGGTGGAGATCATCGTCATGTCAGGAATCGCATGGTAAGCGACCGATACCGTAACCCCACCGCCGATGGTAACCGCGCCAAATCCTAGATCCTGGGCTACTCGCGCCGAAAAGGGGTCGTGAATCCCAGGAATATGAATCAGCCCATCACCCGCTAACAGCTCACGCAGACGAGCGGCGGC
>NZ_JBFTIL010000032.1:0-31455 GCF_056394745.1 Paenarthrobacter sp. 10N417 | reverse complement strand
GCGGTAGCCGAGAACTTCTTCTCCCACCTCAAAACCGAGTTCTACCACCACCAACGCTTCGGCTCCAGGATCGCTGCCCGGACCGCCGTCATGGACTACATCGAGGGCTGGTACAACCGCCGCCGACCCAACCGCCGCGCCGGCGGCCTCCCACCCGCCACAGCCCACGCAAACCACCACACCACCGCCCAGCAACCCCTGGCCGCCTAACCAACAACAACGAGAACTGTCTCAAAAACTTGACGAGCGCAGGCGAAAGGCCGGTGGATGTGAGAGAGGGATGCCGCCAGGGGGTAGGGATGTGAGAGAGGGATGCCGCCAGGGGGTGGGGATGTGAGAGAGGGATGCCGGGAGGGGGTGTGGATGTGAGAGAGCATCGGGTTTGATCGATGCTCTCTCACATCGTGGCCTGTTTTCGAGAATTGTCTCTCACATCGCGTTGCTCGGTCAGGCGAGCAGGGCGCGGGTGTGGTCGTTGAGGAACATTCCCCTGGGATCGAACTCGCGGCGGACCTGGATGAAGGTGTCCAACTCCGGGTAGAGGCGCTCAAGGCGGCTCCGGGTCATGAAGTGGATCTTTCCCCAGTGTGCGCGAGGCTCGAATTCCTGCAGGAGCGCGTCCGCGTCCCGGAAGAACTGCCAGTAATCGGTTCCAGGCTCGGTCGTCAGGGTGATGACAGTGCTGTCGCGCCCTTGGAACTGGGACATGTAGGCGTCGTCGGACTTCACCCAGCGGACCTCCACCGGGTACTTCTGCTCGGGGTATTTAGTGCGGATCAGGTCCTGGATGGCCTCGACCGCCACCAATCCATCTTCACTGCGGACGAAGTACTCGAGCTCGTGGAACTGGGTGGTGAAGCCGCCCGGGTAGATCCGGTAGGAGCGATCCAGCCGGGCGCCTTCAACCGCGGAAAGCTCGCGTTCGTCCTGGACGTCCGCGGTGTTGTAGCGCTTGGTGTAACTGCGGCCGCCCATGGCGTGGTCTGGTGAACCGGGGAGGTCCAGAAGCTCGCAGGAATCGTCCTCAGGGCACCAGAGGAACGAGTAGTGCCTGTTGGAATCGATATCGTCCTGCCACGTCGAAGCGGTTTCCGCCCAGGTGGGGTAGGTGATCTGTTCTTGCAGGTAGTAGCTGTCCTGAACAGCCAGCTCCACCTCCAGGAAGACACCGAGCGTACCCAAGGCCACCTGGGCGGCCCGGAGTTCGCGGAGTTGACCTTCGCCGATTTCCACGATCTCGCCGTAGCCGTTGATCAGCTTCACCCAGCGGAGGTTGGACGAGAAGCTGCCCAAGTGTTTGCCGGATCCGTGGGTGCTGGTGGCCAGTGCCCCGGCGATTTGCTGCTTGTCGATGTCGCCTTGGTTACCCAGGGCCAGACCCTTCTCCCACAAGGGATCCCCGAAGGCGTTGATGGTGGTGCCGGCAAGGGCCCGGGCTCTGCGGGCCACCCGGTCGGTTCCCGTGATAGCCGAGAGCCCGGACATGTCCATCAGCACTCCGCCGGTCTGAACCAGAGGTGAGGACGAGTGGCCTGAACCGACGGCCCGCACAGGCAACCCTTCGCGGATGGCGAAACGGACGGCGTCGAGCGCTTCTTGTTCATTTCTGGGCCGAACGGTGAAGGCGGGCGTCGCGCTCTGGTTTCCGCCCCAGTTGGTCCAGGTCACGTCCGTCCCGAAGGGGGCTGAAGGCGTGGCGGCACCTGGCCAAGATGCCGGGCGGGAAACGTTGGTGGTCATCGTGAAAGCTCCGTTGCTTGTTTGAATGCTCATGCGCCGTGGTTGATCATCACGTGCTTGGTGCGTGAGTAATCGTCCAGGGCGTAGAGCGAGAGGTCGCGGCCGTAACCGGATCCCTTGAATCCGCCCCACGGTACCTCGCACGCCAGGACAAGATGCGCATTGACCCAGACCGTGCCGAAGTCCAGCTGCTTGGGAATCCGCAGGGAAAGGCTCGAGTCGCGCGTCCAGACGGAGGCCGACAAGCCGTAGGGGCTCTCGTTCGCGCGGGTGACGGCTTCTTCGGTGGTGCTGAAGGTCTCCACGGTGACCACGGGGCCGAAGATCTCGTGGGTGGCGATGTGGGCTCCGGCGGGAACGTTGGAGATGACTGTTGGCTCGATGAAGTAGCCGGGGCCTTCCAGCGCCGAGCCGCCAATCGCGATATTCAGGCCCGCAGCCTGGGCTTCGGCCAAGGACTCCTTGACGCGTTCAAAGTGGGGCCGGGAAATCATGGGGCCGATTTCGACGTCGTCGCCAGCGTCGGGTGCGCCGATCACCAGGGTGCTGACCTCCCGGACCAGGTGCTGGGTGAACTCTTCGGCTACGGACTCGTGCACCAGCACGCGGCAGGCAGCGCCGCAGTCCTGCCCGGCATTCCAGAACCCTGCATTGCGGACTCCCGCAGCGGCGGCGCGCAGATCGGCGTCGGGGAAGACAACAACCGGCGCTTTGCCGCCAAGTTCCAGGTGGACGCGCTTGACGGACTTGGCCGCAGTTTCAGCGACGGCCTGGCCGCTCACCACGCTGCCGGTCAAGGCAACGAGGGCGATGTCCGGGTGCTCCGAAAGCCGCTGTCCCACAGTTCGGCCCTGGCCCGTGACTACGTTGAGGATCCCATCAGGGATGCGTCCGGCGAGCAATTCCGCCAGCTTCAGGGTGGACAACGGGGTTTGCTCGGACGGCTTGAGGACGATGCTGTTGCCGGCAGCCAGAATCGGTGCGACCTTCCAGGCGGCCATCAGCAGCGGGTAGTTCCACGGAGTGATGACCCCGACGACGCCCACGGGTTCCCGGAGGATCACTGAGGTGTGGTCAGTGGCGTAGTCGCCGCCGGCCATGGACGTCAGCGTGCGGGAGGCGCCGGCCATGAAGCGGAATGTATCGATGGTGCTGGTGACATCGTCCTCGGCCACCGCCTGCGGCTTGCCGGTATTGGCAGACTCAATGAGCTCGAACGCTCGCCGGTTCTCTTCAATGATGTTGGCGATCAGGTTCAGGACGTCCGCGCGCTCCTTGGGGGTAGTGGCACCCCAGGTCTTTTGGGCGACGACGGCGGCTTGGACGGCGGCGTCGACATCATCCGCGGTGCCCGCCTGCACTGAGGCGATGACTTGCTCGGTGGTGGGGTCCACGACGTCGATCAGCTCACCGGTGGAGCCCGGCACGAAGGATCCGTTGATGAAGTGCCCTGCTGGAGGCAAAGGCAGCACGCCCGCCGGGGAGGGGTCAGCACTGGTGCGTCGAACAGTGAACTGGACGGTTTCCGGGTGGGCAGTGTCTGTGAGGGTCATGACAATTCGCTTTCAGATGAGGTCTGGGGTGAGTGCAGCGGAAGAAAGTGAGGCGGCGTCCGATTTCTGACGGAAGATCCGGGCCGCGAAATAGTAGAGGGGAGCAACTACCACCAGGCCGACGATCCAGGAGATGTCCACGCCGCCCAACGCGGTGGCCATGGGGCCGGTGTAGATTGCGGTGGCCGAGAAGGGAACCTGGATGAGGGCGCCTGCCAGGTAGGAGCCGATGGCGACCCAATTGAACCGCCCGTACACGCCGCCGTCGCGCTTGAAGAAGTCTTCAACCCGGTAGTCGCCGTGCCGCAGAAGGTAGTAGTCCACCAGGTTGATGGCAGTCCAGGGGACCAGGACGTACATCAGGAAGGAGAGGAAGTTGGTGTAGAAGAGGATGAAGTTGTCGCGGGCGAACAAGGCGATCGAGACAGCTACGACGAAGAGGATGATCGCCGCCACGGTGCGCGTCTTGGCCCGTGGCAACCACGAGGGCTTGAACGTTTGGCCGATGGTCAAGGTGCACAGGACGCCGCAGTAGAGGTTCATGGCGTTGGACGCCGCGACACCCAGGCAGAAGATTCCCACGATGATCAGGGTCCAGGGCTGCAGCAAAGCGCCCAGGCTTCCAACAATTTCGACGTTGTCGGCGCTCATGGTCATGGCGAGGGTGCCCACCAAGGCGCCCAGGATCATGGGGAACAACGTTCCCAGGACGCAGCCCGAGTAGGAAGCCCAGAACGCCGGTGCTGACCCCGTGCCCTGCGGCATGTAGCGGGAGTAGTCGGAGACGTAGGGTGCGTAGGCCAACTGCCACAGGGCCGAGACGGAGATGGTCCCCATGAAGCCGACCCAGTTGAAGTTGCCCTCCCCAAGGAAGCTGGCGGGAAGGCCGTGGACCACCAGGATCCAGACGAAGGCGAGCAACAACGCCAGGCCTGCTGCAACGCTAAGGACGCGGGCATAAGCGTGAATGAGCCGGTAGCCGAAAATCGTGGCGATAACGCTGACCACGCCGATGATGATGATGCCGCCATCCACGCTGATGCCGGGGCTGACGGCGGCCATTGCTTCTCCGCCAAAGACAAGGTTGGCGGCGAAGAAGCCGACGTACATGACCACCACGATGACCACGATCAACAGGGCGCCGAAGGAGCCGAACTGGCCGCGGGTCTGGATCATCTGCGCCACACCAAGCTGCGGACCTTGGGCCGAGTGCAGGGCCATGAAGACGCCGCCCACTATGTTGCCGATGATGATGCCCACCAGCGCCGGCACGAACCCGAGGCCGAACACTGTGGTGGCGAGCCCGCCGGTCACGATGGTCATGATCATGATGTTGGAACCGAACCAGATGGTGAAGAGGTCCCGGGCCTTGCCGTGGCGCTCGTTGAGCGGGATCGGCTGGATGGTTTTGTCCTCGAGGCGCGGTACTTCGGTTGTTGGCACGGTGCTCATGACGCACTCCGGGATGTCGAAGCCAGCTCACGGACAGCAGAGCTGGTGGCTTTGCTGCGGTTCACCATCAGGCCGAGGAGGTCGAAGACGAGAGTGGCGGCGGCGACGGTTGTGATGTCCGCATGGTCGTAAGCCGGAGCGACTTCTACGACGTCGGCGCCCACAATGTTGATGCCGTTCAGGCCGCGGAGCAGAGCCAGGAGTTCACGGGAGTGAAGCCCGCCCATCTCCGGAGTGCCGGTACCGGGGGCGAACGCGGGATCGAGGACGTCGATATCGATGGACACGTAAACAGGGGTGTCACCGAGCCGGTCCTTCACCTGCTGGATTGCCGCAGGGACGCCGATAACATCCAGGTCCGAGCAGCGGATGATCTGGAACCCGAACTCGTGGTCCCTAAGGAAGTCATTACGGTCATACACCGGGCCGCGGATGCCGACGTGCATGGACTTGTCCTCCACAAGGAGACCTTCCTCGAACGCCCGGCGGAAGATGGTTCCGTGCGTGATGGGCTGGTCAAAGTAGGTGTCCCACGTGTCCAGGTGAGCGTCGAAATGCAGCAACGCCACCGGGCCATGGACTTTGTTCAGCGCCCGCAGCATGGGCAAGGCAATGGTGTGGTCGCCACCGATCGAGATCAGCCGCTTGTCCTCACTGATCAGAGGCAACGCCTGCTCCTCGATCTCGCGGACTGCCCGGGTGATGTCGTAGGGAGTGCACGCGATGTCGCCGGCGTCCACAACCTGGGCTTCGTAAACAGGTTCGACGTCGAGCTCCGGGTGGTAGCCCGGGCGGAGGAGACGCGAGGCCTCGCGAACCGCGGCAGGACCGAAACGGGCGCCCGGCCGGAAGGAGGTTCCGCCGTCGAACGGGACACCGACGATCGCAATGTCGTAGTCCGGCACCCTGTCGATTTGGGGGAGGCGGGCGAAGGTGCCGAGGCCGGCATACCGCGGGACTTTGGTTGCGTCGACAGGGCCGATGGGCTTGTGAATTGTCATTGACGGATCCTTGGTGTGAGGGGGTGCTCGCCATTGAGCGGGAAGTAAGTAATTCCATTCTTCGTGACGCGGGTCACGGCGAATAGCGGTACATTGACTACAAATGGCCGAGGCGCTTAGACGAATGTCTAAACCGGCCGAAACGGCCCCCGGAATCATAGAGTCAGGACCCCATCCGATGGCAATCACCGTCGCCGAGCTCGTGGCTGAACCGCAGCTGGGGCTCACCCTCCTGGCCGGTAACACAGGCCGCGACAACCGGATCACGTGGGCCCACACCTCGGACCTGCCCAGGCTGTGGGAATGGGTCACCGGCGGCGAGCTCATGATGACCAATGGGCTGTCGATTCCCGCCGATGCCGCGGGACAAGTGGCGCTCGCAGAGGCACTCATGGACAGCGGGGCAAGCGCCTTGGCGATCGGTGAGAAGATGCACGCGCCCCCGCTGACGCAGGAGTTCCTGGCAGCCTGCGACCGGCTGCCGCTACCGCTGATCAACGTCCCGTACCCGCTGCCGTTCATCGCGATCGCCCGCTCAGTTGCCGAATCTTCCCTGCTCGAAGAGTCGCGGCGCTTGCGGCAAACAGCCAGGGTCTACGACCTTCTTCGCACGGCCGGAGCCTCCGAGGACCATTGGCAGAGCCTGGTCCAACGGCTTGCCACCGAGCTGGACGCGGAACTGTTCGTGGTGGATCGCCGCTGCCTCCATCCCTGGCACCCCGAAGGCCAGCGGCTCCCGGGGTTCCTCGCGGATGAATGGGCACCGCTTTCCGGGCAGGTGTCCTTGGCGGGCAAGAATTTCCAATGGCACCGGATCCGGGGACGGCACGTGCTGACGATGGACATCCCGACCCACGCCAACGCGCTCCTGGTGGTGCTGCCCAACAGCGAACCGCACCCGGACGCCGTCGTCCTCCTGCACGCCGCGACCGTGCTGGGACTGCAGCTCTCGCGCATCGTTTTGTCGTTGGAAGGCCGCCACCGACTGGCTGGCGAGTTCCTGTTGCAGGCCATGGATGGGCGCTTGGGCGCGGCCGAGATGGAGAGCCGGCTGGCAACTTTTGGGGTTCCGCCGCAGGACTTCCTGCTCGTTTCCATGTCCGAGACCGCCGGAGACAAAACAGCGAACGACGGCGACAGGCTGGCCAACGTGCACATCGAGCTGTGGCGGCACGGGGTTGCGTCGGCTTCTTTGAAGCGGAATAGCCGGCTGCACGTCGTGGTCCCTGCTGATGTGCCGGACGACATCCTGGTGCATTGCGCAGGCGTGGATGCGGCGATGGGAATCAGTGCTCCGGCAGCAGTGGCCGGCATTCAGCGCGCGCTCCAGGAGTCCCTTTGGGCGCTCGGTTCGGCCCGGGCGAACAAGCTCGGCTTGGCTCGCTACGCCCAGGGACCATCATGGCTCGGGCTGACAGGTTTCGAGGAAGGAACTGCGCTGGTCAGGCGTCTCCTGGGGCCGATTTTCGATTACGAGCAGAGTCAGGAAGGCGATCTCCTGGTCACGCTGAAGACCTATTTGGACTCGCAGCGTTCGTGGCAAAAGACTGCCGCTGCCCTGTTCGCGCACCGGCAAACCATCATCTACCGGATACGGAAAATCGGCGAATTGACGGGCCTGGACATGGGTGAAACCTCCACGGTTGCCCAGTTGTGGTTCGCGCTCCAGATCCACGAGGCAATGCATCGGTAGGTATCCCTTGCTTGCGCTTTTTCCAGGTAACCCGCTATGGTGTGAACCGTGTCACCCAAATGACGCAATGCTTTTGATCTGTGGCGGGAGAGCCCTGCCGGTACATCCAGTCAGGCGCCGTAGGAGCAAATCCTCCCCAGGAATCTCTCAGGCCCACGTACCGCCACGGCGAGGCAACTCTGGAAAGCAGTCCAGGTAACTGGGCTCACCGACGGTGCAAGCAGGCAACCATTCCTGCGGAATCTCTCAGGTCCAATACAGAGCGGGGAGGAACCCACATCATCGTGGCGCACATAGGGCGCCTGAATCATGGAGTTCCTCTTGACTGTTCAATCAACCCCCACCGCTTTCGCGGACCGGCACATCGGCGCCAGGCGCCAGGCCGACGTTGACACCATGCTCAAGGCCATCGGCTACGACTCCGTAGACGGCTTGGTAGACGTTGCGGTCCCCGATTCCATCCGCCAGGACACTGCTCTGAAGCTGCAGGACGCCCTCACCGAGGTGCAGGTCCTCGCCGAGCTCCGCAAGCTCGCATCCAAGAACAAGACTGCCGTCCAGATGATCGGCCAAGGCTACTACGACACCGTCACGCCGCCGGTTATCCGCCGCAACATCCTCGAGGCTCCCGCTTGGTACACGGCGTACACGCCGTACCAGCCCGAGATTTCGCAGGGCCGCCTCGAAGCTCTTCTGAACTTCCAGACCATGGTGCAGGACCTCACAGGGCTGCCGGTGGCCAACGCTTCGCTGCTGGATGAAGCAACGGCCGTGGCCGAGGCTGTGCTGCTGATGCGTCGCGCCAACAAGTCCAAAACTGCCAAGGACGGCAAGACCGTCCTCGACGCCGACCTCCTCCCGCAGACCATCGCCATCGTTAGGGGCCGTGCCGAAGCGCTGGGCTTCGAAGTGCAGATTGCCGACCTTTCGGCGGGCCTTCCCGACGGCGACATCAACGGCATCGTCCTGCAGCAACCCGGCGTTTCCGGCCGCGTATTCAATCACTCAGGTGTCATCGCGGCGGCCAAGGAACGCGGCGCATTGGTCACTGTCGCCGCCGACCTTTTGGCGCTCACCCTCATCACGCCCCCGGGCGAACAAGGTGCCGATATCGCCGTCGGAACTGCGCAGCGCTTTGGTGTTCCACTGTTCTTCGGCGGCCCCCACGCTGCGTACATGGCCGTGCGGGAAGGCATGGAGCGCACGCTTCCGGGCCGCATCGTTGGTGTTTCCAAGGACAACGCCGGCGTCCCCGCGTACCGACTCGCGCTCCAGACACGCGAGCAGCACATCCGACGCGAAAAGGCCACGTCCAACATCTGCACGGCCCAGGCACTGCTCGCCATCGTGGCCTCGATGTACGCGGTTTACCACGGTCCCGAAGGCCTGAAGGCGATCGCCGAAACCGTCCACGGCCACGCCCGTGTTTTGGCCGCGACGCTGCAGAAGGCGGGCCGCGAGCTCGTCTCCGACGTCTTCTTCGACACCCTCACCGTCCGCGTACCCGGCAAGGCTGACAAAGTCATCTCCGCTGCCGAAGCCCGCGGTATCAACCTCCGGTTCATCGACGCTGACACGGTTGGCGTTTCCCTCGATGAAACCACGACGCCGGAGGTCCTCTCCGCCGTAGCCGTCGCCTTTGGTGCCGGTCCGGTGAATGACGCTTCAGGGTTTGAGCTGCCGTCTGATGTGCTCCGCACGAGTGATTTCCTGCAGCACCCGGTGTTCAACACGCACCGTTCCGAGACGCAGCTGTTGCGCTATATCCGCAAGCTGTCCGACCGGGACCTCGCCTTGGACCGCACCATGATCCCGCTGGGCTCGTGCACCATGAAGCTCAACGCAACCGCCGAGATGGAAGCAATCTCCTGGCCCGAGTTCGCCTCGATCCACCCGTTCGCTCCGGACCACCAGACGGCTGGCTGGCGTGAACTGATTGAGGACCTGGAAGCCGACCTGACTGAGATCACCGGCTACGACCAGGTCTCCATCCAGCCGAATGCCGGTTCGCAGGGCGAGCTTGCTGGGCTCCTGGCGATCCGCGGCTACCACCTCTCCCGGGGCGACGAGCAGCGCAACGTCTGCCTCATCCCTGCCTCCGCTCACGGCACCAATGCAGCCTCTGCTGTGCTCGCCGGCATGAAGGTTGTTGTGGTGGCCACCGCTCCCGATGGCACCATCGATCACGCTGATCTGGCGGCCAAGATCGAGGCCAACAAGGACGTCCTGTCCTGCATCATGATCACCTACCCGTCCACGCACGGTGTGTACGACGCCGATGTCCGCGAGGTTTGTGACTCCATCCATGCCGCTGGCGGCCAGGTGTACGTTGATGGTGCAAACCTCAACGCACTCGTTGGACTCGCGCAACCGGGCAAGTTTGGCGGCGACGTCTCCCACCTGAACCTGCACAAGACGTTCTGCATCCCGCATGGTGGCGGCGGACCCGGTGTTGGTCCCGTGGCTGCGAAGGCACACCTGGCTCCGTTCATGCCGGGCGATGCCAACAAAGCCGCGCATGAGGAAGGGCACGGCGTAGCCATCTCCGCCTCCCGCTACGGCTCTGCCGGTGTGCTGCCGATTTCGTGGGCGTACGTGAAGCTCATGGGCGGGCAAGGACTGACGGAAGCAACCAAGTCTGCGCTGCTCGCGGCCAACTACGTCGCCTCCCGCTTGGATGAGCATTTCCCGGTCCTGTACACGGGCGAAGGCGGACTTGTTGCCCACGAATGCATCCTGGACCTCCGCGAGCTGACTGCCCGCACGGGCGTCACCGCTGAGGACGTGGCCAAGCGCCTGATCGACTTCGGTTTCCACGCTCCCACCTTGGCGTTCCCCGTTGCCGGAACTTTGATGGTGGAGCCGACCGAGTCCGAGGACTTGGCTGAGATCGACCGCTTCATCGAGGCCATGATCACCATCCGTGCCGAAATCGAGCAGGTCGCAGCCAGCGATTTCACTGTTGAGAACTCGCCGCTGCGCAACGCGCCGCACACGGCTGCCGCCGTCGTGAGTTCTGACTGGGACCGCGACTACCCGCGTGAGCAGGCCGCATTCCCGGTCCACCACCTGAAGCAGGACAAGTACTTCCCGCCGGTCGGCCGCGTTGACGGCGCCGCCGGGGACCGGAACCTTGTGTGCTCCTGCCCTCCGCTCACGGACTTCGAAAACTAAGGACTCACTGTCATGACTGAGAACTACACCGCTCTTTATGAGCAGCACAAAAAGGCCGGCGCGTCCTTCACGGATTTCGGCGGCTGGCAGATGCCCCTGAAGTACGAGTCCGAGCTCGCCGAGCACCACGCAGTCCGCAACGCAGCTGGCTTGTTCGACCTCTCCCACATGGGCGAAGTCTGGGTCAGCGGCCCGGACGCGGCGGCGTTCCTGGATTACGCGCTCGTGGGCAAGTTGTCTGCGGTCGCCGTTGGCAAAGCCAAGTACTCGCTGATCTGCAACGCCGACGGCGGCATCATCGACGACCTCATCTCTTACCGTCGACCGTCTCCCGAGGAAGGCATCGATCAGTACCTCGTGGTCCCCAATGCGGGCAACGCCAAGGTCGTTGCGGCGGCACTGCTGGAGCGCGCGGCCGGCTTCGACGTGGTTGTGGAGGACGCCTCCGCCGAGACGTCGCTGATTGCAGTGCAGGGCCCGAATGCGGAAGCCATTCTGCTGACCTTGGTTCCCGCCGAGCAGCACGCCCTGGTGACGGAACTGAAATACTACGCGGCCGTTGAAGTCTCTATTAACGGGCAGGACTTGTTGCTCGCCCGCACCGGCTACACCGGCGAGGACGGCTTCGAGATCTACATCCCCAACCTTGACGCAGCTGGCCTGTGGGAAGCCCTCCTCGAAGTCGGCGAGGGCCACGGGCTCATCCCCGCAGGCCTTGCGGCACGCGACTCCCTCCGCCTCGAAGCCGGAATGCCGCTCTACGGCAACGAACTCTCCCGCTACGTCAACGCCTACGCCGCAGGACTTGGCCCGGTGGTTTCCCTGGCCAAGGAAAGCGACTTCATCGGTAAGGAAGCACTGACGGCGATCAAGGCCGCCGGCGTCGGATCCACCATCGGACAGAAGCTCGTCGGCCTCAAAGGTGCAGGCCGTCGCGCAGCCCGCGCCCACTACTCGGTCCTCAAGGACGGCTCACTCATCGGCGAAGTCACCTCCGGCCAGCCGAGCCCAACGCTCGGCTACCCGATCGCCCTGGCGTACGTCGACGTCGAACATTCAGCGCCGGGAACGATCGTCGAAGTGGACCTCCGGGGCAAATCGGAACCGTTCGAAGTCGTGGCCCTGCCGTTCTACAAGCGGGTCAAGTAGGTCAAGCGCGCTATGTAGGTCAAGCGGGTCAAGTAGCCCGGTGGTGCCGACCTCCTCTGCATGCTCGGCCGCGAAGGGGCCCGCTGAGCGGACCCGACGCTCCCTTAGACGCATGCTGCCGGAGGCCGGCACCACAGGGGCCGTGCGGCTCACCTTGCGCACGGGGACCAGTAGACCGAGGCGACCTGCTGAAAGGCGGCTTCCAATGCCTTGGTTCGCGGGCTTTTCTGAAGGTGAGCGGTCCATAAAGTGTGGGCCAGCCGTGGGGAGCCGGATTCCGGAAGCGTGCGTCTAAGGAAGCGACACGTCCGCTCAGCGGGCGTCCTCGCGACCGAGCACGCGGAGGAATTCGGTGTCCGGCACCCAACCCAAGTACCGCCGGGATCACGAACAGTTTTCAAAACACACAAGAAGTTAGGAATTGGAATGAGCAAAGTAGTTGCCGAGCTGAAGTATTCGGCCGAGCATGAATGGGTTGCTTCGGATGGCGCCGGGCCTGTGGGGATCGGGATCTCTGCGGTCGCTGCGGATGCCTTGGGCGACATTGTTTATGTGGATCTGCCCGAGGTCGGTTCGACCGTGACTGCGGGGGAGACCTGCGGTGAAGTTGAGTCCACGAAGTCCGTGTCTGACCTGTACTCGCCTGTTACCGGTGAGGTGACCGAGATCAACGACGCCGTCGTCGATGATCCGGCCCTGATCAACAACGATCCGTATGGTGCCGGCTGGCTGTTCAAGGTGGCCGCCACGGAAGAAGGCCCGCTCATGTCAGCTGAGGAATACGCTGCAACGAACGGTGGCGAACTGTGAACCCGGCAGCAGTGACCGAATTCGAGCAGGTCGTGTCGGCGTCGTTGGACGCCCAGCTCGCTGAGCTCGATCCTGAGATCGCCGCAAAGATCGACGACGAACTGGGCCGCCAGCGCGACGGCCTGGAAATGATCGCCTCAGAGAACCACACGGCGGTTGCCGTGATGCAGGCTCAGGGCTCCGTGCTGACCAATAAGTACGCCGAAGGCTACCCGGGCAAGCGCTACTACGGTGGCTGCGAGCACGTTGACGTGATCGAGCAGCTCGCGATCGACCGCATCAAGTCCCTGTTCGGCGCCGAGTACGCGAACGTTCAGCCGCACTCCGGTGCCCAGGCCAACGCGTCGGTGATGCACGCGCTGATCAAGCCGGGCGACACCATCATGGGCCTGAACCTGGCCCATGGCGGTCACCTGACCCACGGCATGCGGATCAACTTCTCCGGCAAGCTCTACAACGTGGTCCCGTACGGCGTCCGCGAGGACACCCACACCGTGGACATGGCCGAAGTGGAGCTCCTGGCGCAGGAACACAAGCCGGCTCTGATTGTTGCCGGCTGGTCCGCTTACGCGCGGCAGCTGGACTTCGCCGAGTTCCGCCGGATCGCTGACTCCGTTGGCGCCTACCTGATGGTGGACATGGCACACTTCGCCGGATTGGTTGCAGCTGGCCTGCACCCATCGCCGGTCCCGCACGCCCACGTCACGACGTCGACGACGCACAAGACCCTCGCCGGTCCTCGTGGAGGCATCATCCTCTCCAACGACGCCGACATTGCCAAGAAGATCAACTCGGCCGTGTTCCCCGGCCAGCAAGGTGGTCCCTTGGAGCACGTGATCGCCGGTAAGGCTGTCGCCTTCAAGATCGCGGCCTCCGCGGAGTTCCGGGAACGCCAGGAACGCGTCCTTGCTGGCGCCCGGATTCTTGCCGAACGCCTCGTCCAGCCGGACGTTGCCGAAAAGGGAATCACAGTTGTGTCAGGCGGCACGGACGTGCATTTGGTGCTCGTCGACCTCCGCAACTGCGAACTCGATGGCCAACAAGCCGAAGACCGCCTCGCCGCGATCGACATCACCGTCAACCGCAACGCCGTCCCCTTCGACCCGCGCCCGCCCATGGTCACCTCCGGCCTGCGCATCGGCACCCCGGCCCTCGCTACACGCGGTTTCGGGGAAGCTGCCTTCCGCGAGGTTGCGGACATCATCGCCGAAGTTCTGATTGCCGACGCCGATGCGGACCTTTCCGGGTTGCGGCGCCGGGTTGATGTGCTGGCGAAGGCGCATCCGCTCTACCCGGGCGTTTCGAACCTCGCCTGATCCGTGTCTCTTGGCCCGTCGGGATCCGCCGCATGCTCGCTCGGGTTGGCCCGTCGAGTCCGACCTCCTCTGCATGCTCGGTCGCATATGCACCCGCTGAGCGGATGCGATGCTCCCTAAGACGCCCGCTTCCGGATGCCGGTCCCGAAGGGGCAGCTGTTGGGTCGGCCGGTCCGGATGCCCGGGCCAATGGGGTGGTCGGGTTGCCGTGTTGGGACGAGACCGCGGGGTCGTTGGCTTGTGTTGGATGGGTCTACCTGCCGAGGGTGTTCCGTGGACGCAGGGTTGGTTTGGGAGCCGCGGGGTCCAACTGCAACGCGGGGTCACTTGTGGCCCATGTGGGGTGTGTTTGGGGGCCATAAGTGACCCCGGGTTGCTTTAGCCCACATTCTTCTTTTGGTTTGGGGAATGTATCGGGGGTCCGATTCGGGGGCTTGCTGCGGAACGTGCCGTGCGCACGGCATGTTTCGCAGCGGAGCCCCGAATCGGCGACGGCGCACTGGGATTCATGCAACGCGGGGTCACTTGTGGCCCATGTGGGGGGCGTTTGGGGGCCATAAGTGACCCCGGGTTGCTTTAGACATCTTTTGTTTTGAAAGGGATCACGGCTATGGCTGTTGGTGTTTTCGATCTGTTCACCGTGGGCATTGGCCCGTCGAGTTCCCATACTGTGGGGCCGATGCGGGCTGGGGCGGTGTTTGCCCGCGAGCTGCGTGAGTCCGACGTGCTCGGGTCGGTCGCGTCCTTGCGGGTTGACTTGTATGGGTCCTTGGCTGCGACGGGTAAGGGACACGGCACGTTCACCGCGGTGTTGCTTGGGCTGGAAGGCTTCGACCCCGAGGAGATCCTGCCTGACCAAGTGGAGGAGCGGTTGGCCTCCATCGCAGAGACCGGGAAGCTCAATCTGGCTGGTGGCCAACTTCTCGAATACGCCGTGGAGGATATGATCCTGCATCCGTTGACCGTGTTGCCGCGGCATACGAATGGGATGAAGTTTGCCGTGGCTGATGCCGGGGGCAACACCCTGCGGGAGGCTACGTTCTTTTCGGTGGGTGGCGGGTTCATCGTCCGCGAGGGTGAGGAGGACGCGGCCCGGGCCGAGTTGGAGGAGACGAAGGCGGAGTTGCCGTTGCCGTTCCGGACCGCTGCCGAGTTGCTGGGCCGCTGCTCCTCCAAGGGCCTGGGGATTTCCGACATCATGTTCATCAACGAGCGTGCGTCCCGGAGTGAGGAGGAGATCCGGGAGGGTTTGCTTCATATCTGGCACGTGATGGAGGCGTGTGTTGAGACGTCGTTGAAGCGTGAGGGTGTGTTGCCCGGGGGTTTGAAGGTCCGCCGTCGTGCTCCTGATTGGCTGGAGCGGTTGTTGAAGGAAGACAAGGACCGCAACGATCCGAAGTATTGGCAGGAGTGGGTGAACCTGATCGCCCTGGCTGTTAATGAGGAGAACGCCACGGGCGGGCGGGTGGTGACGGCGCCGACGAACGGCGCGGCGGGGATCATCCCGGCGGTGTTGTATTACGCGTTGAACTACGCCCCGGGCATGGATCAGGCCACCCAAAAGGACAGGGACGATGTGGTGGTGAAGTTCCTGCTCGCCGCGGGTGCGGTGGGTGTGTTGTACAAGGAGCAGGCGTCCATTTCGGGGGCCGAGGTGGGCTGCCAGGGTGAGGTGGGGTCGGCGTCGTCGATGGCTGCTGCCGGGTTGGCTGAGGTGATGGGTGGTACGCCGGGTCAGGTGGAGAACGCGGCGGAGATCGCGATGGAACACAACCTGGGGCTCACGTGTGATCCGATCGGGGGGTTGGTGCAGATTCCGTGTATTGAGCGGAACGCGATTGCTGCGGCGAAGGCGATCAACGCGGCGAAGATGGCGTTGTGGGGTGATGGAACGCACCGGGTGTCGCTGGATGAGGTGATCGTGACCATGCGCGAGACCGGCAAGGACATGTCCTCCAAGTACAAGGAAACCGCGATGGGCGGCCTGGCCGTGAACGTCGTCGAATGCTGACTCTTACAACCAATAAGGAAGTAAAACCATGACCCTGGCACCTGAAGGCCGTAAGTTGCTGCGCGTTGAGCAGCGTAACTCGGCTGTCCCGGTTGAACGCAAGCCCGAGTGGATCAAGGCCAAGGTCCAGATGGGGCCGGAGTTCGTCGGGTTGAAGAACCTGGTGAAGAAGGAAGGCCTGCACACTGTCTGTGAAGAGGCTGGCTGCCCGAACATTTTCGAGTGTTGGGAAGACAAGGAAGCGACGTTCCTGATCGGCGGGTCCGAATGCACCCGGCGCTGTGATTTCTGCCAGATCGATACCGGCAAACCCTCCCCGGTGGACATGTTCGAACCCACCAAGGTGGCCCGGTCCGTGCAGGCCATGCAGCTGCGCTACGCCACGGTCACCGGGGTGGCCCGTGATGACCTCGCCGATGAAGGTGTCTGGCTGTACGCCGAAACGGTCCGCAAGATCCACGAACTGAACCCGGGCACCGGGGTGGAGCTGCTGATCCCGGACTTCTCCGGCAAACCCGAACACATCGCCGCGATCTGTGATTCCAAGCCCGAGGTGTTCGCGCACAACGTCGAGACCGTGCCCAGGATCTTCAAGCGGATCCGCCCGGCGTTCCGGTACGAACGTTCCCTGGATGTCATCACCCAGGGCCGGGACCTGGGCATGGTGACTAAATCCAACCTGATCCTGGGCATGGGCGAAACCCGCGAGGAAATCTCCGAAGCCCTCCGCGATCTTCACGCGGCCGGGTGTGATTTGATCACGATCACCCAGTACCTGCGCCCCTCCGAACGGCACCTGCCCGTGGACCGGTGGGTCAAGCCCCAGGAATTCGTGGACCTCCAGCACGAGGCCGAAGAAATCGGCTTCCTCGGTGTCATGTCCGGTCCGCTGGTCCGCTCCTCCTACCGGGCCGGACGGTTGTGGGCCACCGCGATGCGCAAGAAGGGCTGGGAAATCCCCGCCGCCCTGGCACATATCGAGTCCTCCGGCACCACCCGCCAGGAAGCCTCCACCATCCTCGCCGCCCACGCCTGAACTTCGCCGCACACTTAACGCCGCACACACTTAACAGAGCCAAAGGACACCTCATGCTTCCCCTCCGCGTTGAGATCATCCCGTCCGAGGGAATCGTGGACGCCGTCAGCAAGGCTTTGCCGACGTCTACCGCGATCAGCATTACGTGCCTGCCCAAGCACGGTGTCGGCGCCACGCTGCGTACTGCCGTCCAACTAAGGGAGCTCGGCTATACGGTGGTTCCCCATCTTGCGGCGAAGGCTCTTGAAAGCCGCGCCGAGCTGTCCGCAATACTGGGCGACTGCTCGGCGTCGGGCATCACGGAAGTCTTCGCCATCGGTGGCGACGGGCAGCCCTCGGGTTCGTATTCCACTGGTGGGGAATTGCTGCGCGACATCGCCCAGATAACCTCCGGTGCCATGAGGGTTGGAGTGGCCGGGTACCCCGAAGGGCATCCGGACATCACCAACCTGCACTTGGTTGATGCGCTGCTGGCGAAGCAAGAGCACGCAACCAAGATCGTCACCCAGATGTGTTTCTCCGCAGACAAGATCCAGGAGTATGTGGCCATGCTTCGCCGCAACGGTGTGTTGCTTCCAGTTTGGGCAGGTGTGGCGGGGGCGGTGCCCAAGGCAAAGCTGGTCTCGCTTGCCACCAAGATCGGAGTTGGATCGTCCCTGAAATTCCTCAGCCGCAAAGGTCCGCTTGCGCGCAGGCTCCTGATCGGGGAACGGTACACGCCGTACACGCTCATAGAGGAGCTCTCAGCCAGCCCGGGGATCGAGGGCATTCAGCTGTACAGTTTCAATTCCTTGGACGCACTCCCAACGCCGCAAACCGTCGTCGAAGGGCTCCGGTAACCGGACCTTTAGGTGCGAACTTCCGCCGATTTTTTCGGGAAAAGTAGTAGCAAACTCCATGGTTGGCAAGGTGCCGCAGAGGCTGTACGTTTGCCGTAGGAAGGTTACTTAGCAACTGCATCGCAGCGCAGGATTTATCGGCGCAGCGCGCTTGGACGCAAGAGGTGTAGGGCCGTGAGCGCAAGCGGTGAAGCTCTCGTTGATCCAACAGGCGGCGGGGACATACTCAACGGCCGCTACCGGATTCTGGAGCTACTCGGGCACGGAGCGATGTCCACTGTTTGCAGGGCCCGTGATGAAGTCCTGCTCCGCGACGTTGCACTTAAGATCTTTTCGCCGGGCTCAGCCGATGAGGGCTTCGAAGAGCGTCAGCAGGCAGAGATGCGGTTGCTGGCAGGATTTGACCACCCAGGTTTGGTGCACATTTACGACGCCGGTGTGGACGCCGGAACTTCCGGCCCGCCGCAGGCTTTCCTCGTCATGGAACTGGTTTCGGGTAATAATCTGCGTGCGGTGCTTGCTGAGGGACCGCTCAGCCTCGCGGAAACAACGCATATCGGCCACGCCCTTGCAGGTGCCTTAGTGCAAGTTCACGGCAGCGGAGTAATTCATCGGGACATCAAACCTGCCAACATCCTGGTTTCGGAAACTCCAGGCCCTGATCGCGTAGTGAAACTCGCCGATTTCGGCGTGGCCAGAATATTGGAAGGCAGCCGGCTCACCGCCACCGGAATGACGGTGGGAACCGCACAGTACCTCAGTCCGGAACAAGCCCTCGGCCGGCCCTTGACTCCTGCCAGCGACATCTACTCCCTCGGCCTGGTACTCCTGGAGTGCCTCACCGGCAGGACGGAGTATCCGGGGACGCCGATCGAGTCGGCTGCAGCCCGTCTTCACCGTGCCCCCGTCATCCCTGAACAGATCCACCACCCGATAGCCGAGCTGCTGAAGTCCATGACGGACCTTGAGCCAGACAACAGGCCAACCGCTGCGCAGATCGAAGAGTTCCTGGGTCGCCCCTGGCAAGAGGCGTACGCACACCCTGCAGCTACCGCTCTTTTGCCGCCCCTGCCTGCCAGGGCACCCGCCGTCGGGCCAAGAACCGTAGTTTCCCCGAAGCTTCATAGAAGTGGCGGAGGGGGCCGACTCCGGGCGCTGTTGATGGTCCTTCTGGCGGCAGCGGTAGCCATCCCCCTCGCCGTTGCCCTGTCTGGTCAGGGTCCGCTGCCAGCAGACGTTACGTCGCCGTCCCCGGTTACGCAGGAATCCAACGTCCCGTCCCCGACCAGCACTCCCGCGCCAGTGGTGACGATTACCACCCCTGGGCCGGTGGAAACAGTTCTCATTCCAGGGCCGGTGCAAACCGTTCAGCTGCCTCCGTCTCAGCTGCCTCCGTCGAACTCGGGCAGCGGGCAAGGGGATGCTCCGTCGTCAGAAGCGAGCCAACAGAGCAGCCCCACGGAGGTTGCGGGAACCGAATCACCGGGGGTCGTTGAGCCGGGAGGCGACCCATCAGCGGGTGCTGGCCAAGGGGGCGGCCAATCCGACGAAAAGGGCCAGGGGGACGGAAAGAAGGGCAAGGGCAGGGGCGCGAACTAAAGCTCCTACACGCACTCTCTTGATGTGATTCACCCGTTCATGCCTCTTCCATGCTCGAACATAAGCGCAGTTTTTGCTCAAGATGGGCACAATGTTGGCTCAGTGGCAGCTGAACTTCCGGGATGGATGGTCCGCAGCGACCTCCTGACGTCAGGTACCCGTCCGCAAAAAACTGAGTACTCCTGATTCAACCGCTGCCAGCCTACTCATAGCCGCGGAACGGCCAGAGCTGGTGTGGCAAAGCGCGCTATCAGATCCGCACAGAAGCCCGTCCTGCACACCCACGACGCAACGTCGGCCAAGTAGTCCCAAGAGCGAAAACTGAGTACTCGGTAGCCGGTTCAACGTATTCCTGACCCCTTGGTCGGGCGGAAAAGAGGCGTACACCCAAGAGTAGCCACGGTGGCACTGCTGGCTGAACTATTGGGGGCATCGCTTCATCCGCCGGAAACGGTCGGGTGCTGGGGGTTGCGATGCGGCTCCCCGGGAAAAAGATCAACCAAGGAGTCATACCATGCGCAAGCTTTCCAAGAAGAGCCGGATCACCGCCACCGTTGCAGGCGTGGCATTGGTAGCCGTAGGTGGCGGAGCTGCCTACGCCTACTGGACCACCACGGGATCAGGCAACGGCTCAGCCGCCAACTCATCAGGTGGCGGAATTGTCGCCCTCCACGCCACGTTCAATGCCGGCCTGGCGCCGGGCAACCAAACGGCGGTGGCCTACACCGCCGATAACTCGACGACCTCTGGGACGGTCGTCGGAGCCCTCGCCGCGAACGTAACCACGAGCGACGCCGGCTGTCTTCCGGGCTGGTTCGAGGTCACCGCAGTTACGAGCAACTCACTCGTCGCCGCCAATTCGACCGGAACGTCGGTTGGTAGCGGTGTCCTGAAGTTCAACGACAGCGGCACCGCCAACCAGGACGCCTGCAAGTCCGCGACCGTCACGGTCAACGTCTCCAGCCAGTAGCGTTGCCCAGCCGGGGACCACCTTGCGAGTGGTGGTCCCCGGCTTACGCATTCCGCCCGCTGAACGCTTACGTCCGAAAAGAGAGCTTTCCATGGACCACCGGCCAGAGCGCACCACGCCTTTCCGTCGAGCTGGAGTACCACTCCGGGCGATTTTACTTGCGCTCGTCGTGGCCCTTGTTCCCGTGGCGGCACTCGCCGCAAGTAGTGGGCAAAGCGCTACGCAAGGCAATCCGCCCAAGGTGGCCAAGGGGATTACTGTGACTTTGTCGCCCTCGAGCCGCAGCCTGGATCAAGGGCAGTCCACCACCTTTGCAGTGTCAGCCACCTCCACTGGAGGCTTCGTGGGACCCGTGATGTTCAACGTCGCGGGCCTTCCGGCCGGAGCGACAGCCGCGTGGTCGCCGTCGTCGGTGGTTCTGGGATCCGGCGGCACCGCTCAGGTGTCGTTGACCATCACCACGGCGACCACTACGCCGGTCGGCAAGTTCGACTTCACCGTGAAGGGGACGAGCGGCGCCTTCGAATCGAACGCGGCGCCGGGGCAGTTGCAGGTTCAGGAAGTCAAACGGTCCTTTGGCGTCACGGGTGCGTTGTATGGCGTCCTGGCGCCGGGGGTGTCCCTACCAGTGGAGTTGAAGATTTCCAACCCTGAGAACAAGAGCATCGCCGTCACCAACCTCAGGGTTTCGATTGCGCAGGTGGTACGGACGCCGGCAGCGGTCGCGGCCAACCTCCCTTGCAGCAGCGCGGACTACCAAATCATCCAATACACCGGAACGTACCCATTCGCAGCTCCTTCCGGACCGAGCTCGCTGACGTCGCTGGGAGTGCCCCAAAGCAAATGGCCGCAAGTGAGGATGCTGGACACGTTGCAGCTCCAAGACGGTTGCAAAGGCGCGACACTCCAACTCACCTACTCTGGGACGGGACAGGCGAACTGACATGAAAACGCTCAGCCGGAACCTACGTAGCGGACGGATCGCACGCACCACTGCCGCCACAATTGCCCTCTGCATCCTGGGCGGCGCTGGGACCGCCTACGCCTATTGGGCCACCACCGGGATCGGCAGCGGCTCGGCGATCAACGGGACCATGCAAGCGGTGACGGTGGATGCGTTGGTCGCGGGGGATACCCTGCAGACCAGCCTCGTTCCAGGTGGAACAGCCGACGTCATCCTCCGCGCAAGCAACCCAAATGCCCATGCGGTCACCATCTACGGTATTGCTGGCAATGGCGCCGTAACTGCCGATGCCGGGCATGCCGCCTGCACCACCACCGGCGTGACCTTCACGCCACCTCCTACACCGTTGGCCCAGCCCGTCACCATCCAGGCAAATACGTCCATCCTGCTGACGCTGCCGGATGCAGCCAGCATGAGCGCGGCCTCACTCTCCGCCTGCCAAGGCGCCCAATTCAAGGTCCCCGTCACGCTGGAGGTACGGAAGTGAGCCCGCTTCGTCAGTCCGCTGCTTCGCCGTCCTCGTCCCGGCTGACGATGGGCGCATGGAACCGCGCCCTCGTGATCGTTCTCGGCATCCTCCTCGTCTCCTGGGGCGGACCCGCTGCCAGCGCTTTCTGGAGTTCTGTTAACAGTGGCTTTGGTGCTTCCAAGGCCGACGCCGTCGCCCAAGGCGCAAAGCCCACTACTTCCGTTTCCGGAACCAGCGTGACGGTTTCTTGGGCAGCGAGTACGACGACGGCGGGCCGGTCCGTGACCGGGTACAGCATCGCCCGCTACGCCTCGGCAACCGGCGGGACAAAGGTAACCGCGACGGGAACCTGCAGTGGCACGATCACGGCCCTCAGCTGTGTGGAGGGCAATGTACCCGCCGGCACATGGTTCTACTCGGTGACGCCTCTGCTTTCCCTGTGGCAAGGGGCAGAAAGCGCACGAAGCACGGGCGCAACACCTGTTACGGATACCACCCCACCGCCGGCGCCGGGCGTCACGGCTCCCGCTTATGTCTATCAGTCCAACGTGGGCAACGTTATCGTCACTGGCACAGCGGAGGCCTTGTCTTCGGTGGCCCTGACCGTTACTGGCACAGGAGCCCAGCCCATATCCCAGACTGTCAACGCTGACGCTTCCGGGGACTGGACAGCTGGGCCGTTGAACCTCAGCGCTTTTAGCCCAGGGACCATCACCTACTCCGCACGGGCAACCGATGCGGCAGGAAACACTGGCCAGCCCGGAACGGCGTCGTCCATCAAGGACGTGAGTTCGCCAACGGTGACTGGGGTCCAGCTGAACAACGGACCGGGAAGCAATAAAGTCGGCAAGATCGAGCCCCTTGATTCGCTGACACTAACGCTCTCCGAACCATTGAGCGCGAAGACCATCTGCAGTGCCTGGACGGATGATGCTGTAACGCAGACCCAGAATGCCGACAACCAGGTCACAGTCAGCATTAGCCCGACCACCAATGTGCTCACCGTTGCCAGCACTGGATGCCCGGTTCTGCGGATCGGCACTGTGGCTCTGGGCGGCACCTACAACTCTTCCTCGACAACAACCCTCACTTATAAGGGGACTTCAAGCCTGCAATGGAACCCTACTGCCAAGACGCTCACCATCACCTTGGGGACCACGGTGAGTGGAAGCCCCAACCAGGGAACGCAGAGTGCAGCCGCGGCAAGCTACACCCCGGCGTCTGGCCTCACAGATGTGGCAGGCAACCCACTGGCAACCACCGCAGTGCAAGGTACAGCCTCCCGCTTCTAGCAACAAGGAATGCGCAAACTGATAGTGCCCCTTATTCCTCGTGAAAAGGGGCACTATCTGTACGCAAACCCGGAGTAGTCCAGCGCCCGGAGCGTAGCCTTGAAGCGGACGCCAGCGCCGCCGTCGTACGTTTTTATCCTGCGACGAAAGGCGAACCGCACCTTGAAGGCTGTAGCGGAAATGTTCACGATGGGTCCAGGAAACAAGGACCATCACCCGGCTCTCCGTTGCGCTGTAGGTGTCTTTGTTCCATTGATTTCACTGACGCTGTTGGGGCGGTTGGATCTGGCCGTATTTGCTTCGTTCGGTGCCTTTACGGGCATTTATGGCCGCAATGAACCGCACAGCGTCCGCTTCCGAAGTCAGCTGCGTGCCGGTAGTTTCATGCTGCTGATCATCCTGCTGGCGACGCTCATGGCGCGGGGAGCGCAATCCTGGGGAATCGAAGGCGCCGCGTATTCGTGGCTGCTGACTGCTGCTACCACTCTCGTGGCAGGTGGGTGCTCGGTGGTGGTCGCGGCCTGGAGGCTGAGGCCCGGCGGCTCCCTCTTTCACATCTTCGCTTTCGCTGCGATCGCATCCATCCAGGCGCAGCCGCCGCTTGGGGAGGCAATGCTCGTTGCGGCAGGGACGACGGTCTTCTGCCTTCTGATCGGTATGTCATCCCGGATTTTCAAGAGCCACAGGACCCAGTGGAAGCGGCCGCCGCGCATGCGCCACACCACCCCGGAACGTCGGGCGATCTGGTTGGAAGGCGGTGGATACCTGATCGCCGCCGGCCTTGCGGGGACCATCGCGACGCTGGTGGGGGAGACGCTTGGCTTCGGCCACACTTATTGGGCCATGGTCGCGGCAGTGGTTCCATTGGTGGGGCATTCGACGCGCCATCGCGTGAGCCGTGGCATCCAAAGAATCGCCGGAACGGTGGTCGGGTTGGTGCTGCTTGCTGGCATCCTCTGGCTCAATCCTGAGTCGTGGGCCATGGTCCTGGTCATCGCTGCGTGCCAGTTCGGCGCTGAAATGTTCATCGCGCGGCAGTACCTTGTGGCGCAGATTTTCGTTACACCGCTTGCCCTGATTGCTACTTTGCTGGCAGCCCCAGTCGATCCCGGCCTCTTATTGCGGGACCGCATCGTCGAAACGTTGATCGGGGCCGTCGTCGGCGTAGCGGTAGTAGTGGCTCCCGCGCTCTGGAGGGCGCGGGCAACAGCCCCGGCTGGTTGGACTTAAATCATAAGTACACATATAACTAGATAGCCAAGATAGATCTAGTGAATGTGTGGGAGAAGACGATGACAGTCGCGCTGCGTGAACCAAGCTCCACACCAGTGGCTGGCAATACCGTAGACCTTGCTCCGGAACGGGTACTGCCGATGGGCCCAGTCCACTGCGGTTCGCACATGGCTATCTCCGCAGGGCCCGGCCATGACTCCATGCAGTGGATCACAGTGGAACCAGTCTGGCCGGAGTGGGCTTGCAGTTGCGGTTTCAGAATGGATATCGACGCCCTGGACCCGGTCAGCGGCGTCTGGGTCGCGGCACTTCGCCGCCAAAGCCTTCAACATGAGCTGGCCATTTCGCAGAACACACTCGCCCTGGCTTTCAAGAAGGCCGTCGACGCCGGAGTCGAACCCCGGGCACTTGCCGAAGTAGCCGGGCTGCCGGTTGGAGAGATTGAATCGCTCCTTAAGTAACAGGGAAGCCCTACAAGACGTCTGCCCCCAGTTGTCGGGATAATTCGCCGCGCAAACGGGCAGCTAGCGATCAGGCCGATGGCGGCGCCACCTGTTGGTGCTGGACGGAGGCCAACGTACGAGAAAGGGAAACACATGGGAATCATTGGTTGGATTGTTTTGGGTTTGATTGCAGGAGCCATTGCCAAGGCCATCATGCCGGGCAGGCAGGGAGGTGGCTGGATCGCAACACTCCTGCTGGGAATCGTGGGCGCCGTGCTGGGTGGCTGGATCGGTAGTGCCATCTTCAAGGTTGGCATCAACGAATTCTGGTCGATCTCCACTTGGTTGCTCGCAATCGGAGGTGCGCTGATCGTACTGGTCATCTGGGGATTGGTCACGCGCAGGAAGGCTTGATTCATCGAGCTTGTGGAGGCCCGGACGCGAACGCGTCGGGGCCTCCGTTTTCGTGTAGCTCTCGTCCTGCCAGTACTAGTCCTGACAGTGCTCGACGGCGACTGGAAGCTTTGGCGCGTTCGGCGGATTCACTGCCGTAGCCCTCGGTAGAACGAGTCCTTGCGGATTTGAGGCCAGGATGCGCAAGGCATCCCTTGCGCCGACTCGATCATGTTCTTCAAGCATGAGCCAAGAGGGATGAAGAGGATCCAGCAAAGCTGTGTGGATTGTTTGGACACGGCTGCGGTCGCTGCCCTTCAGTTCTGGCACCACCTTTAGGGCGTCGGTAATGGTTGCGGCCAGCACCGCTGCATCGTCAAGATGGCGACGACCATCGCGTGAGTCTTCCCTAAATGCTGCGCCCTTCAGGACCAAAGCGCCAAGCGTGTTTGGGATGCTGATAGTCACTGCTTCTTTACCTGTGGTGATCTGGCAGTACATGGTGCGCTGCAAGGCCTGCGTGCCCGCCGGGAGCCTGAAAATGTCTCGTCCGCCAAGGCGTTGGGGAGGCTTTGCGACTCCATGATCAGCGACCATAACATCCACTTGTTCCTGGCCGCGGACAAAGCGGTGCGCCGGGGCGGATCTATCGATGGATGGCTGCAGTTCGTAACCGAGTCCGCCCAACGATTCGGTGACTTCGGATGCGGTTACAGCCCCAGTTTCGACATGAAGGACTATGTCTACATCGGCCGTTGGCCGGGTGACCCGAAGGCCTGCCGCGGCCGCATGCAGTTGCACCATGAGCCCACCGACCAGCGTCCACTTTGTAGCAGGTAGCGCCTTTGCCAACTCCATGCACTGTGGCCATGGACTTCCCCAACCTCCAATTGGTATGGGTATGTCGCGAGTGGGCCGCTTGCCAAGATTCTGGCGATTTTGATCATCCATTGAGCAGCTCTTCAAGGACGCGCATACCAGCTGAACGTTCCCTGGTAGCCAGGGAATCCATGAGGTCCACCGCGATGGCGGCCAGGGGTGTGGTCTGCTCCACGAAAGGTTCAGACAGCGAGGTTTCCCGGATGGTCACGTTTCCACTGGGATCATCGACCATTCCCAGCGCGGCGGCGATCTTGCTGCCATCTCCCGGCGTTGCGTACCCGTCGAAGAATCCGCCTCCGCCAGCGAGCCCAAATCGGTGAGCGATCTCGTTATTGCGCAGCGCCGCGCCGGCAGTTGGTATCAGTGCTTCCTGAAGTGCGTCGACGGCAGTTGGCGTCGCCCGATACCGTTTCACTTCTGCACGATTCCTGGCAAGTTGCTGAACCTCTCCCGGATTTAGATCGCGGAGGCGGCGCGTTAACCGATACCTGCTGGTTGATTCAATCCAGGGTGCCTTGTCTCCGGAGAGCAAGCAGAGTGCAGCCCATGCGGTCTTCGGCGTCCAGAGTCGGCCCGAGCGCTTTCCTGATTCCAGAGCACGATGCAATGAAGCGGGGTCTATGAGAATCGTGTGGCCCACCATGCCCATGTCCGTCAAGCGACCGCTCTTCAGCATTTTACGTACGGCGACGTCGCTGACGCCCAAGCGCTTGGCGGCTTCCTTGGTGGTGACAACATCCATGCTTAAAGGTTCTCATAAAATAACCATTCTGTATATACTGAATGGTTTTCTAATAAGAACCATTCTGCGCACTCCCGGTCACAAAGCCCCCGCAGCAACACGAGTGTGGGCGCCCTGAAAAGCTCGGATACGCTGCTTTCGAGTTACACCACATCGCACGCTAAGGGTTATCAACGATGCTCACCTCAGCTGTCGACGGCGCGCCCCGCCGTCGGCCGGATCCTGCCCCGAAGAAGACTGCAACTGAGCTCGGCGCCATCGGGACACCGTTGGGCGCGTTGGCTGCGGTCATCCTCGCCGGAGTCCTTGCACTTGTCCTCCACACGCTCGCGCAGCAATCGCCGCGGCTCGGCCCGGCGTTTGAAGGCTGGGCTGCATCAGTCACCAACTCACCTTTCGCAGCAGTCCGATGGTTCTTTGGCGACATGACTGAGCCACTGTTCTACAAATCAGAGCTGGCAGCTTGCGGGTTGCTTGCTGGGGCTTTGTTGGCTTGGTTCGCTGGCCTACGGGGCAAGAACTGGGCTGGCCAGCTGACGTATGGCACCGGACTGTGGCCGTGGGTGCTGACGTCGGCGTCGCTCAGTTTGCTGTTGTCCACCTTGGTTTTCGGCAGGATGCTCGACGACGGATGGCAGCCCACGTTCGTGCCTTTTGTTTGCGTGGCCCCGGCCTTGGTCCTGATGTACGGACCCGGTTGGCGGACCTGCATGACCGGAGCTGTGCTCGGCGCCTTCTCCGTAACGCCCACCGCGTTGGTGCTGATCCCAACGGTCGCCGCGCCGCTGGGACTGCCGGCCGTGGTGACGAACGTCCTCGCGATGTCCTTGGGATCAGTAATGGCTTTCCTCATTGCCCGGAAATTGCCCTGGCTTGTCCTACGCAACTCGACTCAGCAGCCGCAAGCCATCCACCCGCCGTCGGGCGTTAACCCTGTTCTTAGGGACGCCATATGGGCGGCGCGCCGGGTCCTCTCTGACTTCACGGAAACCCAATTCTTCGCCAACGAACTCGCCAGCGCGGGCATGATCCTTGGCGTCGCGACGGCATTCTTGCTGAATCCTGCACTGCCCGCCTACGGTTCCAACCTGCTTCCGCACGTCCTGTTCGCGCAGGCCCTCACCTCGGCTATCGGCGTTGTTCTTTGGCGGGATTGGTTCCGCAATGGTGGGTGGGCTGCCACCTACGCGTCACTGGTCTCAGTGGTTCCGGCCGCCGTGCTCGCCTATGACGGCTCGTGGCTGAGCATCATCGGCGGTGCATTGCTTGGAGCCGTGCTTGCCCCTCCCATCGCCAGGGCTATTTCGGCCCGGCTGCCGGAGGGTTTCCACGCGGTCATCGGCAACACCGCCGCCATGGCAATTTCGACGGCGGTCGCCCTCCCGATCCTGGGGCTGCTGCACCGCTGACTTAGGCTGCGACCTACTTAGTCTGCGACTTACTTAGAGTCTGCGACGAGCAGCGCCTGCGGCGCCGCCTGCTTCATCCGGGTTTTCAACCAGCTCAGCTGAACCTCTGTCTCTTTGTGGCACTGTTCGACGACGGCGAGCAGCTCGTCGTCGCGAAGTGCGGACCCGGCTTGATTCACCACAGTCCACGTGACATCAACCAAGCTCGCCAGCAGATACAGGTCCTGCAGGTCGCGAAGGAGGCCGACAGGACCGGTTCGGGTTTCCGATAAACCATCGGCATGGAGCCGCTCGGGCTCGTGCTCGGATGTGTCTTTGCCGTACCGCTCCGCTATAGGGAGGAGGAGTTCCTCGTGCTTATCGCACTGCTTGGCCAAGGACTGGCAGAGGAAATGAATATCGGGCTCGGAGCCGTGGCCATCGGAGACCTGCCGGAAGGACTCGGCCAGGGTGGCTTCGCCCTGATGCAGTAAACCCAGGTAGATATTGAGGTTCATTGTTGGCCTGCCTGCCGTGAAGCGGTGGTGTTGGGCGCCGGTGCCGGTCCGTCGCCGTCGCGGATTTTCTCTACTTTCACTGCGGCATTCTTGTAAAGCGGTTGCTTTGACACCGGATCCCACTCGGTGATGGTGAGCTCGTTGGCTGCGGTCTTCCGCGAATCGTTGGCAGCATCAGGCGGGCTGGATGGCGTTGAGTCCCAGTATCCGTAGTGGAAAGGCGCAAAAACCGTCCCCGGCCGGACGCCGCTGACTCGAGCCGGCGCTTCGATAAGGCCTCGCCGGGACGAGACGCGGACGATGTCGCCCTCTGTGATCCCCAGCGCGGAAGCGTCTTCGACCGAGAGTTCCACCCACATCCTTGGTGCTGCCGCATTGAGGGTCCGAGAGCGTCCTGTCTTGGTCCGTGTGTGGAAGTGGTATGCCGTCCGCCCGGTGGTGTACCGGAGGGGGTACTCGTCGTCCGGTTCTTCGTGCGGTGGATGATACTTGGTTGTTTTGAGCCAAGCGCGGCCTTTGGGCATCTTGGCGCGGTAAGGCTCAGGCTCCACTTCGGCTCCCGTCAAGAGGTCGTGACCGTAGTTCTCGCAATAGTCAGGATCGCTGGGAAAAACGCCGTCCGTATAGAGTCGTGTGGTGCCTTCCGGGTTTTGCTCATTGCATGGCCACGGGATCCCGCTGCCGCCACGTAGTTTCGAGTAACTCAGCCCGGTGTAGTCGCAAGGGCGTCCGCGCGAGCACTCCTTCCAGGCTTCGAAGGCGTCTTCCGGCCCCTCCCACGTCAACAAGGGCGTGCCGCCCAGGGTAGTGAAGCCCATTCGGTTGGAGTAGTCCAGGAAAATATCCAGATCACTGCGGGCGTCGCCGGGCGGGTCTACGGCCTTGTCAGAGATATGGACCACGCGGGAAGCATTGGTGAATGTCCCTGTCTTTTCGCCCCATGCCGCGGCGGGGAGGACGACGTCGGCCATGCTGGCGGTTTCGGTAAGGTACAGATCCTGCACCACCAGGAACAGTTCCGGCTTAGCCAGGATCTCGCGTATCCGGGGCAGCTCGGGCAGGGAGACGGCAGGGTTCGTAGCCGAAACCCAAAGGAAATTAATGGATCCTTGCTCGGCGTAGCGGAAGATTTGCATGGCATGGGTTGGCGGTGCCCAGTGGGGGATGATCGCGGGATCCACGTTCCACAGGGAGGCCAGTTCTTCAACGTGTTTCGGGTTGTGCCAATTACGGAAGCCCGGGAGGTCGCCGTCGGCCCCGCATTCACGGTTGTTTTGTGCTGTTGGCTGCCCGTTCATCTGTAGTAGGCCGGCTCCAGGTCTGCCGAGCATGCCGCGCAACAGGTGCAGATTATTGACCTGGCAGGAGGAAGCTGTGGCCTGTGATGATTGGTAGAACCCCTGCAAAACGGTGGAAAGTACCCGATCCGAGGTGCCGAAGATGCGGGCTGCCTTCCTGATGTCGTGGGCGCTGACACCGCACACCTCGGCCGCGGCCTCGGGCGTCCATTCCTCCACAGTGGATTTCAGCTCGTCGTAGCCGAGCGTGTGGTCCTGAATGTAAGCGGGATCCTCCCAGCCGTTCTGCAGCACCTCCCGGACCAGGGCGTGCATGAGGGCGAGATTGGTCCCAGGCCGCAGGGCCAGGTGGACGTCGGCAAAACGGGCGGCCTCTGTATTTCTCGGGTCAACGCACACGAGTTTTGGTGGGTTGGGTCCTGAAAGTCGGTCCAGGATGCGGCTCCAGAGAACGGTCTGCGTCTCGGGCATGTTGTGGCCGTAAAGGAAGATGGCATCGCAGTTGTCGATGTCCTCGTAGGCGCCAGGCTGTCCGTCTGCTCCGAACGTTTCCTTGAGCGCGGATGCCGCTGTCGCAGTACAAAGGCGGGTATTTCCGTCCATGTGGGGTGTCCCGATGCCGGCCTTCCCTATCACGCCCAAGGCGTAGTATTCCTCAAGGAACAGCTGCCCGCTGGTGTAGAAACCGTGGCTGAGTGGACCCTTCTCCTTCAAGAGTTGCTTGCTGCGTTCCACAATCCGCTTCATGGCCGTGTCCCAATCAGTCACGACCAATTCGCCGCCTTCGCGGATCAACGGTTGGGTGAGCCGGTCCTTGTTGGAGACGCCCTGCCAGCTTGCGAAAAGCCCTTTTGGTCCAAGCCGCCCCTTGTTGATGCGGTCGTCCGCGCGGCCGCGAATGCCCACCATGACGCCGTCCTTAACGGCGATGTCGCAGCCGCAGCCATTGCTGCACAGCACGCAGGCGGATTGGACCCAGTGGTCGACGTCGCCCTCCGTGAGGCCTTCCTGCAGGGCGTAGTCCACGCGGGAAGGCCACTCCGCTTCCCGCGCAAACGGGGTCCTCGCGCCCCATATATCCGTAATGCGATCCACCATGATCCCACCTCTTTATCAAGGCTTTTCCCCTCGTTACAGGATTATCAGGTTGCTTATCATCAGTCCAGAGCGCCTGCTATGTGGTGGGAAAAGGAAAAAATACTCTTGATCTTTTCCTGAGCAAGTGTTGATGGATTGCAGGAGTGGTTCTTGATCCTGGCCCGGCACAGTGTTTCTTGTCAGCCACTCAGGGCCGGCACAGGAAACGGCCGGCCGGCAGCGGTGGCCTCCCGAAAGGACACTGATTCCCATGGCCATCAGCCTCAAGACCACCTCCGGCAAGGTCCTCGCTTCCGTCGCACTGCTCGGCACCGCAGCCGCGGTCGCCGGCATGGGAACCTACGGCGCGTTCACTTCCTCCACCTCGGCCAGCCAGCAAGTCACCGCCGGCA
>NZ_JBFTIL010000031.1:0-36983 GCF_056394745.1 Paenarthrobacter sp. 10N417 | reverse complement strand
GATCAACCCCTGTCGGGAAGCGGCTCATGGCCGACGCGGCACAGAACGTCCTCCGCACCTCCATGGAGCTCGGTGGGAACGCCCCGTTCATCGTGTTCGAAGACGCAGACGTCGATGCCGCCGTGGAAGGCGCGATGGCCGCGAAGATGCGGAACATGGGCGAAGCCTGCACCGCCGCCAACCGCTTCCTCGTCCATTCCTCGGTCGCTGCGGAGTTCACGGCCAAGTTCGCCGCCGCCATGGGCACTTTGGTGACCGGCCGCGGCACCGACCCCGCCACGCAGGTTGGTCCGCTGATCGACGCCGGCGCCCGGGAGGATGTGCACGCTTTGGTGAGTGCCGCCGTCGACGCCGGAGCTGTTGCAGTTACGGGCGGTGCGCCCGTGGACGGACCCGGGTACTTCTACCAGCCCACCGTCCTGTCCAACGTCCCGAACGACGCAGCGATCCTGGGCCAGGAAATCTTCGGACCCGTCGCACCGGTGACCACGTTCGCCACCGAGGAAGACGCCATCCGCCTGGCCAACGCCTCCGAGTACGGGCTCGCGTCCTACCTCTACAGCCGCGACTTCAACCGGCTCCTGCGCGTCGCTGAGCAGATCGAGTTCGGCATGGTCGGCTTCAACGCCGGCGTCATCTCCAACGCCGCAGCACCCTTCGGCGGGGTCAAGCAATCAGGCCTCGGCCGCGAAGGCGGCTCCGAAGGCATCAACGAATACACCACCACCCAATACATCGGCATCGCCGACCCCTACTCGGACTAAGAAGGCAGAGAAACCGTGAATAGCCCCACGCGAGGAGCTTCAACCAGCGCAGCAAAAGGCCAGCTGGTCATTATCGACATGCAGCGCGCCTTCCGTGAAGTGGGGGACTGGCACATCCCGCGGTACGACGAAGCGGCCCAGACCATCGCACGGCTGGCTGGGGCAGGATTTCAACCAATAACCACCCGATTCGTCCCAGACACGACAGAACCGGGTTCGTGGTTGTCCTATTACGACCGGTGGTCAAGCATGCGCCGGGAACCCGACGATCACCTTTGGGATCTCGCGCTTCCGGGCGTCGACGCCCCAAACTCCATTGATCTTCCAACGTTCACCAAGTGGGGCGATGCGATGGCCGATCGAATTCCTGTGGGCGGAGAGCTCATCCTGACAGGTGTGGCAACCGACTGCTGCGTCCTCGCCACGGCCCTTGGTGCCGCGGACGCAGGCCGGTTTGTCACTGTGGTCCAGGACGCGTGCGCGGGACAGAACGACGACGCGCACGATCAGGCGCTCAACCTCATGCAGCTGCTGTCGCCGATGATCAACGTGGTCAAAAGCGAAACCCTGCTCCAGCTGTAGCGTCAGGACTTTTTAGTCTGGATCGTTTATTGGCCAAGGAGTGCGTTATCGGGGTAGCCGGCGCGATATAGAGTTCATACGATTGTCGTCATCCAATCAATATACGGCGGTGAAAAATCGCTGCTATTACAGGAGAAGTTATGACAACATTCGTTCTCGTTCACGGCTCATGGCACGACGGAGCTTCTTGGGATTCCGTCATCGAGCATCTGGAATCCCTTGGACACAGGGCCTACGGTCCCACTCTCGCCGGCCACGGCATCGGCGTCAATAAGGAAGTGAACCACGACGATTGCGTGCAGTCTGTAGTTCAGTTCATTACGGACAATGAGCTGACGGACGTGGTTCTCTTAGGCCACAGTTTCGGCGGCACAGTAATTGCGCGAGTCGCGGAAGAGATCCCAGAGCGGCTGCGACGGCTCATTTTTTGGAACGCATTCGTTCCGCAGCCGGGGAATTCTCTGCTTGACGAAGTGCCCCCACACTACCGCCAACTTTTCAGCTCGCTGGCTGCCGGTTCTGACGACAATACGGTAGCGCTGCCGTTTTCAATCTGGCGTGATGCATTCATTCAGGACGCGGACTTGAAACTCGCGGAATCTACTTTCGAATTGTTGTCTCCAGAACCCTTCCAGCCCTTCGCTGACCAGCTGGACCTCACCGCTTTCTACCAGTCTGCAATTCCCAAGAGCTACCTCAACGGGACCGAAGACACTGCGTTGCCTCCTGGAGAATTGGGCTGGCATCCGCGGATGTCCAGCCGGCTTGGGCTTCACCGACTGGTCCAAATGCCGGGGAGTCACGAAGTCGTCTTTACCAACCCCGAATTGCTGGCCGCCAAAATTGTGGATGCCGGGCAGGACTGATTCCACTTCGTGGTTCCAACAATATGAAAGCGGTAACCGTGAGTAATTCACCTGTAGTTACAACGTCGTACGGCGATGTCGTGGGCGTTTTCGAAGAAGGCCTGAGTGTCTTTCGCGGAATTCCTTACGCCGCACCCCCAATCGGCGATCTGCGGTGGCAATCTGCGCGCCCTCACGAGGGGTGGGCGGGGATAAGGAGCGCTGAAAATTATGGGCCGTCGGCGCTCCAGCCATTTGTCCGCGGCGGATCGCCTATATTGGGGGAGCACGGGTCCCCACCCTTCGATGAAGATTGCCTCAGTCTAAACATTTGGACACCCTCTGCCGATGACAAGCGGAGGCCGGTCCTGGTCTGGATTCACGGTGGCGGACTGCTCATCGGTTCTGGGAGTATTCCCTACTATGCTGGCGATACTTTTGCGAAAAACGGCGACTTGGTGGTCGTTACGATCAACTACCGGCTCGGTGCGTTGGGGTTTCTGTCCGGGATGGGCGACCGCGAGAACCTATGGCTCGATGACCAAGCCGTCGCCCTGCGCTGGATTGTAGATAACATCGCAGCATTCGGTGGCGACCCCAACGCCATCACTCTCATCGGTCAATCAGGTGGTGCCCTCTCAATAGGAGGACTTGTGCAGCACCCGACTTCCCGTGGCCTTTTTCATCGGGCGATACTGCAAAGCATCCCTCTGGGCATCGAGTTTCAAACACCTTCGGAGGCATTCGAGCGCACCCGGAAACTCGCCACCCTGCTCGGCCACGACGACGTCGAAGCGCTAAGGAATGAGCCAGGGGAGCGTCTGGTTGAGGGCTCCCTGGGAGTACTGATTGACAACGCGGCGTTTGGAAATTGGCCGCTGGCATTCCTGCCGGTTATCGACGAGGACAGTTTTCCGGTTCATCCACTTCAGGCGCTGGCGGAATCTGACGTTGAGCTGCTGGTCGGCTGGACCGAAGATGAGGCTAGTTTCGCGTTCGCGTTGGACCCCCAGTATGCAGATACAAGCCGGTCCCAGGTGTTGGATTGGTTGGGCAGTGAGGGCGAGGAAGCCCTGACCATCTATGAGGCCTACCTCAGCTCGGGACGACACACCCCACAAGAGGTGCTTTCCGGTGTTGTCAGCGACAACCTCTTCAGGCGGAGCGCGCTGGACTTGGTGGAAAAACGGGCTGTAGACGCTCCTGTGTACGCGTATGAGTTCCGACTCGATTCGCCGGCATTTGACGGCAGGCTGGGCGCGACTCATTGCTTGGACCTGCCATTTACGTTCAACAATGTCGATAAATGGTCGGGGGCAGGATTTATTCAGGGCATCGAGGAAGTTGTCTTTGAGAGGATCGGGACGTCAATGCATAAGGCTTTTATTTCCTTTGCTGTTACGGGAGACCCAAAGCATGAGGGTTTTGCCTGGCCAAAATATACCTCTGAACAGGGCGAACTGCTTCTGATTGACCAAAACCTCCGGGTCGGCACCGAGGTTGGAAGGCCCTGGCAGAGCCTTGATGGGTCACGTCCCTCGTAGGGTTCCCTCCTTCGTCAGGATCTGACCGGCGGGTGCTGGAATGGTGAGGGCGCTCCCCTTGTCATTCCAGCACTCGCCAATTGTCATAGGCGAGCCGTCAGCGCCGCAGCGTAGCGGATGGCGGGAATCCGTAGCGTTCCCGATACTGCGCGGCGAACCTGCCCAAGTTTGAGAATCCCCAACGGTCTGCCACTTCTGCAACTGTCCTGCCCCGGCCCGACAGGAGGTCGTCGTGGGCCCTGCGAAGCCGCACGTCTCTAATGAATCCGATGGGAGTTGTCCCCAGCTGGTTCCGGAAAGCCTCCTGAAGCGCCCTGACACCCAACCCTGAACTCTTTGCGAGGTCGGCTACTTGATATTGATACTCCGGCCGGGCCTCAACAATCGCCATGACCCGACGGACAGCGGCTGAGTCAGCTTGCAAGCCAACCACCTCCCTGGCGTCGATCGCCAGCGGGTGGGTATCTGCGAGGGCGGCGACGGCGGTACGGATCAGCTGGTCTTGCAATAAGGGATAGCGGGCGCCGGAAGTGTTCGCATTGGACTCCCGAACCAGCAGTGACGATACTGCATTCCAAGTGGCAGCGGCCCGCAAAGACTTGGGCCCTTGCAAGCCAAACCGTACCCGGGGCGTTGTTTTGTCACCGCGTAAATCATGCAGGGCCTCTTCCACGTATGCACGGTCAAACCGGAAGGTGAGGAGCTGGGAGTTCACCCCAAATACGAGCCTGAAGTTTCGATACGAGTCCAAGACAATCGTCTGCCCTGACGTCAGAATACGTTCAGCGCCGCCCGAACTTACGGCCAGCCGGCCTTTGAGCACCATGCTGATCAAGATCCATGAGGCGAGCGGTTCAGCATCCACAGACGCCTCCGATCCGTAACTCAGCCTGTGGATGGAAAGAGGGCCTAATGTGACCTCTTCCTGGACAGCATGGAAGTCCCGGGGCTGGGAAACAGTCAGGATGTGGGGGCAGTATGCGTTACTGAGTGCCTCGCGAGCCTCAGAGGGGTCGTGCGTGTCCAGGACGAGGGGACTACCTCCTGTACCAAGCCCGTGGGTATGCATCAAGTGCTCCAAAGTTTTCGATTTGGGTCGATAATCCCGATACGGGCTTGCCGGAGTAGCGCCGGAGGTATATCGAGTTTATGTGATTATCGTCATGGATTCAATATATTATCTTTGTCATCGCGGTCGGTTCGGGACGGCCTAGCATGCGCACCTCCCAGCCCGTAACAGGAAACGAAGTTGGGAAAAAGTCTTGACGCTTCCACAACCTCGTGTAACGATAAACGCATCCTAAAGCACACTTTCTCGTGATGCATCCGGATCTCCCGTTTATCGTTACATGCCTGGCTTTTCGCTGGGCATGTACGCGTAGCAAGGAAGGTGCGCAGTTTATGAAAATCCAACCCATTAATCGCAGGGGATTCCTCGGCCTCACGGCCGCCGGTGTGGCAGCCGCAGCTCTTAGTGGCTGCAAGGTCAACACGTCGAGCCCAGCAGGWGGCAGCTCTTCCGGCAARGGTGCMCTGACCATCATGGGCAACGATGGTGAGATCACCAAGGACGTGATYTCCGCCTGGCAGCARCTCAACGCCGATGCTCCCATCACSTTTATCAAGTACGACGAGACCCGCCTCAACGCAATGCTCGCTGCCGGCACACCCCCGGACCTGGTCCGCGGCGCTGGTGCCCAAGTGACTCCGTATCTGGCTTCCCGAAAGATTGCGAAACCGCTGGACGACTACCTTTCCGGCAGCTCCCTCATCCACTCGGGCGACCTCGAAGCAATCAATGATGTGTGGAAGTGGGACGGTACCCGGCAGGGCAGCGGCAGCACCTACGGACTGACCAAGGATTGGAGCCTGGACATGATGTTCTGGTACAACCAGTCCGTTTTCGAGGAAGTGGGTGCCCGGGTCCCTGACAGTGCCAATCCGTTCACCTACGACGAATTGCTGGACGTTGCCAAGAGCATGACCTCATCCTCCGGCGGTAAGTCTTCCCGCTATGGCTTGTTCGCTACAGCACCGGATGTGGCGTTCCTTCAAGGGATGCTCGCCACAACCGGAGTCTCGCTGTTCAGTGAAGATTTGAAGAAGGTGGACTTCAGTTCGCCCGAGGCTCAGAAGGCCGTCGGCTGGCTGGCAGATGTAGCGAAAGCCAAAGCTGGCTACACACTCCTGGATCCCAACCCCGACGGCTGGGACTGGCCCCCGTTCAGTTCAGGCCGGCAGGCCATGCAGAGTGCCGGATACTGGCTGACCGGCGTCGTGTCCGGCGACACGAAGGCGCCCGACTTTGCCCGTATGGCACCTGCGCCCTTGTTGGGCAAGGAGCGGGTAAGCCCCACCACCAGCGCCACAGGCCATTGGATTCCCGCCAAGGCCAAAAATCCAGACGGAGGCTTCGCCTTCCTCGAATGGTTCACTGCCGGGCAGCCCGCAAAGGACCGTGCAGCAACCGGTGGTGGTCTCCCCGTCATGAAAAACCTTCGTTCCAGCCTTCCTGTCAAGGAGGCGTACCAGAAGTCAGCTCTGGAAACCCAGACGGCCGAGGACAAGTACGCCAAGGTGTTGAGCTTTTCCCCATACGCAACCGTCACGGCGCTGACAGCTGCAGTTTCGGAGCAGTTCCCCAAGCTGGTCCAGGGATCCCTGACGGCCGGGCAGTTCGCCGATCAAGTCAACACCAAATGCAACGCACTCCTCGCCGAGGGTGTTTCGCGTATCGGCGGTTGACATGGCTTCGACGCTAAGCGTTGCCCGTCCCGTACGGCGGGGCAGCCCATTGACCAAGCGGCGTAGCCGGGCTTTTTACCTCTTCATCTCGCCCTGGCTCATCGGCACCGTCCTGCTCACGATCTTTCCGCTCGCCTACGCCCTGGGTGTCAGCTTGACCGACTGGGACGGCGTGAGCCCGGGTTTTCGCTGGGTGGGTGCGCAGAACTATCTCGATGTCCTGGGTGACCCTGAAACGTGGGCGAGCATGTCGCGGTCTGCAGTCCTGGCTGTTGTTGTAGTGCCTCTTACAGTTGCGGGCAGTCTCGGTCTGGCCATCCTGCTGAACCAGAAGGTGCGACTGAGGTCTTTCTGGCGGACCATGATCTACCTCCCCGCCGTCTTCCCCCCAGTGGCGTCGGCATTGAGTTGGAAGCTGGTGTTTGACCGGGATTCCGGCGCCATCAACGCTGTCCGTGCCTGGTTCGGGCAGGACGCCGTGAACTGGATGACGGGGCAGCAAGTGTTCGTGGTCCTGCTGGCCGTGATGCTTTGGGGCATTGGTGCCGGCATGATCATCAACCTCGCTGCGCTGCAGGATGTTTCCCCGGAGCTCCTGGAGGCCGCAACGTTGGATGGAGCCGGACCTTGGCGCCGGTTCACGGCAGTGACACTTCCCACCATCTCGCCAGTGCTCCTCTTCCAGACCGTGACTTCGACCATCGGCGTTCTGCAAACTTTCGTTCCCGCCCTTTTGCTTTCCCCGACCACTGGCGCAGCTGCTGTCACGGCGGTTCCCGAAGCCAACAGGATTTTCATGATCGACGTCTATGCACAGTACTTTGCCTACTCCCGCTACGGTTATGCCTCAGCGATGTTGTGGCTGTTCTTCCTGGCCATCCTGGTGGTAACGGTCTTGTTCTTCCGTGCGAGCCGAAAGACTGTCTTCTATTCCGTGGATCCTTCCAGCGATGGAGGGAAGTAGATGACCCTCAAGGAACTGCAGTCATCCAAACGGGCGCATCCCTACCCGGTGCAGTCACCTGGTCATGAGCGGGGCACGCGAAGCCGATCGGGCATTCGGCGACGCTCGACCATTCTGGTCACGGCCGTCCTCGTGTTCATCACTGCCCTTGTTGCCTTTCCCATGTACTGGGTGCTGGCCACGGCGTTCAAATCGCCTGAGCAGTTGTACTCAGGGATCGCCGTTCTGTGGCCGCTCCCTTCGCACATCGAGAACTTCGTAGAGGCACTAACGAGGATCCCCTTCCTTCCGTACATGCTGAACTCCCTGTTCCTGGCCACGGTCAACGGAGTCCTTACTACGCTGTCTTCGGCATTGGTCGGTTACGGTTTTGCCAGGCTCCGCGGGCCGGGAAAGGGAATTCTTTTCGGAGTACTCATCGCCATGATGATGATGCCCGGCATCGTGACACTCATTCCCACCTATCTGTTGTTTTCGCAGGTGGGACTTGTGGGGAATTACTKGCCTTGGGTGATCTGGGGATTGGTGGGATCTCCCTATCTGATCTTCCTCTACCGTCAGTTCTTTGCCGGCCTTCCCAAGGAACTGGAGGAGGCGGCCATCCTTGACGGGTGCGGACAATTCCGCATATTCACCAGGATCTTTCTCCCTATCTCCAAACCGATCGTCGTCACCGCCTTCGTCATGTCATTCCTGGCGGTCTGGGGCGATTTCATAGCTCCCAACCTTCTCTTGGATCAGAGCAACACCACCTTGGCAGTTGCGTTGTCATCCGGGTACGTCAATGAAAGGGGTTTCCCACTAAACAACCTCATAGCCGCAGGATCCATCCTTTACGTGATACCTGTAGTTCTGGTCTTCTTCTTCGTCCAGCAGCGCTACACGCAAAGTTTTAGTTCTGCCGGCATCAAATAAGTTTTGTGGAAATGGGGTCTGCAATGGTCACGATGTCTGACGTAGCGCGGCTGGCAGGAGTGTCAACAATGACGGTATCCAACGTCGTGAACGGCCGGCGGTCTGTAAATCTGGACATCCGCAAGCGTGTCCTGGAGGCTGTGGAGGAGAGCGGTTACGTCATGAACCGTTCTGCAAGGACCTTGCGCACCGGGACCACCGGGGTGATCGGGTTGGCGGTTCCTGCCCTCAGCCACGCCTATTTCGGTGAACTCAGTGGCAGGGTTATTGCCCAGGCCGCCGAGCTCGGATACCGCGTGGCCGTTGAGCAGACCGGTCTGCACATCGAAGACGAACTCGACGCCGTCGCAATGTCGCGCAATCTGGAATACGACGGCCTGATTCTTTCTGCACTGGTACTGGGGCCGGAGGAAGCCAGCCTTCTGAACCAGTCCATACCCCTGGTCCTCCTCGGCGAAAAGATATACGGCGATGCCGTTGATCACGTGGTGATGCCAAACGCAGAAGGAGCCAAGGCGGCCACCGCACATCTGGTGGAGCAAGGGTGCCAACGCATCGCCTGGGCGAGTAACTACTCTCCCGAAACCGAGCTCCACAATGTTGTACTGGATCGTCTTAAGGGCTACCGACAGGGCTTGGCGGACGCAGGACTCAGCGACGACCCTTCCCTGCACGTGCCCATGGATCAACCCAGCATGGAGCATGCCGCTGATGGCATCAAGAAGCTGGTCCAGGACGGTATTGAATTCGACGGCGTGGTAGCCGTTACCGATGCGGTCGCCTTCGGGGTGATTCGAGGTCTTAAGGACGCCGGCTTGCGGGTTCCGGAGGACGTGAAGGTCATCGGTTTCGACGACGTCCAGCAGGCAGCATTTTCCGTTCCGTCCCTTTCCACCATCGCACCGGACCATGACTGGATGGTCCGGTCCTCACTCTCCCTTCTCACCGAACGGATTAAAGACCGTTCCCCCCGTCCCGGGCGCGAGCTCGTGGCCCCTTTCCGGCTCATCGTCCGGGAATCAACCAGCTGAATCACACATAGACATTGGAGAAATCTTGACCATGGCATCTTCGCCCMGACTCGTCGTCAATCTGGACATTGCGGGTCCCACCATCAGCCGTCACATCTACGGTCATTTCGCCGAACATTTGGGCCGTTGCATCTACGGTGGTTTTTGGGTGGGGGAGGACAGCGAAATACCCAACACCCGTGGCATCCGGAATGACGTGGTGGAAGCCCTGCGCGAGTTGCGCATCCCAAATCTTCGCTGGCCCGGCGGTTGCTTCGCCGATGAATACCACTGGCGTCACGGCGTCGGCCCTCGTGAGCAGCGCCCCGTGATGGTCAATTCCCATTGGGGCGATGTCGTAGAAGACAATTCGTTTGGCACCCATGAGTTCATGGACCTCTGCGAAATGCTCGGCGCGGACGCCTACGTCAACGGCAATGTGGGTTCCGGCACGGTCCAGGAAATGAGCGAATGGATCGAATACCTCACCCGCGCCGATGATTCACCGATGGCTCGCCTGAGGCGACAGAACGGACGCGACCAGCCCTGGAAAGTCCCCTTCTTCGGCATCGGCAACGAACCTTGGGGGTGCGGTGGCAACTTCCGGGCTGAGGCCTACGCAGACTTGGCCCGGCAGTACAGCACCTTTGTCCGCTCCCACAACGGCAACGATGTTTACCGGATAGCAGCCGGCGCCAACGACGACGACGTGGCATGGACCAAAGCCCTGATGGAAGCGCTTCATGACAAGGGCGGGCCAGGCCGCAAGAGCTCCCCATATCAAGGTGTCTCGCTCCACTACTACACGATGTCCGGTCACTGGGACAGCAAAGGCTCCGCCACGGAATTCAATGAGGAAGAGTACTGGAAGACGGTCAAGGCCGCCCATCACATTGAGACCCTGCTGACGGCGCACTCCACCATGATGGACGTCTACGATCCGCACAAGGCGGTGGGGTTGGTCCTGGACGAGTGGGGCACATGGTGGGACGTAGAGCCCGGCACCAACCCCGGCTTCCTCTATCAACAGAACACCATCCGCGACGCCCTGGTGGCAGCAATCCACTTTGACTCCTTTCACCATCATGCAGACCGGCTGGTCATGGCGAACATCGCCCAAACGGTAAATGTCCTGCAAGCCATGCTGCTCACGGATCCAGAGAGCGGAGCGCTCGTAAAGACGCCCACGTTCCACGTCTTCGCCATGAACGCAGGGCATCAGGATGCCACCGCGTTGCATACCCACCTTGACTCTGACGGCTCGCACACGCTGGCGGGGGAGCAGGTCCCCACGTTCACTGCCTCCGCCAGCACCAAGGATGGCCAGGTTCTGATCTCCATGGCCAACCTGGAACTGGAGGACGAAAGCGAGGTGGTGCTGGACCTTCGCGGCGGCTTCCTGGAGCAGGTGGAAGCACTGGTCCTTTCCGGCGACAAAGTTTCAGCGTTCAACGCGCCCGCACACCCCGACGCCGTCACGCCGCGCTTCCTCGAAGTTGAAGAACGCGAGGGCCAGTTGGTACTGCGTCTTCCAGCCCACTCTTTCGCGACCGTTCGGGGAACACTGTCTGGTCAGGTCCCTGTAGTCACTGCTGCAGCGGCCGCGACGTCCAGCCCCAACACGGGCAGCAAGCCCTGCTTGAACTGTTGAGATGACCATGACTTTTGACTACCGCCCCCTCAGCCAAATTCGGCTTCGCGAGGGCGTCTTTGCTGAAGCCCAGCGTGTGAACCGTGAAGCACTGCTGCGTCTGGATCCTGATCGTCTTCTGGCGCCCTTCCGTGTCGAAGCGGGCCTTCCGGCTACGGCGGAGCTCTACGGCGGTTGGGAATCGACGGGACTCAACGGCCACACGGCAGGGCACGTCCTGTCAGCGCTTGCCCACGCTGTAGCCGGGGACAGTGATCCACGCCTGGAGAAGATGCTTGGAAGCTTGCTGTCCGGACTCCGGGAAGTGCAGCAGGCCTCCGGCACAGGATACGTGGGCGGCGTACCTCAAGGGCGGAAGCTCTGGGACGAGCTCATTCAGGGAGACATTAGAGCCTCTCCCTTTGAGCTCAACGGGCGCTGGGTTCCCCTGTATAACCTGCACAAGACGCTGGCGGGCTTGGTGGATGTCGCATGGAATGTTCCCTCAGCGGAGGCGGACCAGATCCTGGATGAACTGGCCAATTGGTGGCAGGAAACCACGGACCGACTGGACCAGGAAGCACTCGAGCTCATGATGCAGACCGAGTTCGGCGGACTTACTGAAGCGTTTGCCCGCCTGGCACTTCTCCGGCAGGACGGGCGCTACCTTCACCTGTCCATGAGGTTCATTCGGGAAGAGCTGATAACCCGGGTGCTGGCTCTACCGGGCGAAACAACGCAGGACTCACTTGCAGGACTTCACGCCAACACGCAGATTCCCGTTGTGGTGGGCTACGCCGCCATTGCCAGGGCTGGCCGCGAACTGGGGTTGGAAGATGCAGCGACAGCGCGCATCGGGCAAGCCGCCCGAGACTTTTTCGACGACGTCGTTGCGTGGCGCAGCAGCGCCATTGGCGGCAACAGTGTTCGGGAGCACTTCCACCGCAGGGACGACTTCTCCCCGATGTTCCTCGGGCGGGAGGGCCCCGAGAGCTGCAACAGCTACAACATGGTCAAGCTGGCAGCCGAGCTTTATCTCCTGGATAAAGAGGACCGCTACCTGGACTACATCGAGGTCACTCAGTGCAGCCATGTGCTGTCCACGCAGCACCCTGGGCACGGTGGCCTGGTCTACTTCACGTCCCACCGTCCGGGCCACTACCGGATGTATTCGCCGGAACAGGACGGCTTTTGGTGCTGTATGGGCTCCGGCTACGAGGCTCACGCAAAGCATGCTGCGCACGTGTACGTCGCCAGTGGCGACGAACTCCGTATCAGCTGGCTTTTGGCCACGGAACTCAACTGGACGGAGCAGGGCGTCCGAGTCACCATTGATTCGGCCTTACCCTCAGGGAACACCGCATCCGTCCGTGTGAGAGTGGAGGAACCGCGGGAATTCACCCTGGCCATCCGCGTACCGCAATGGGCGCGAGGTGCCAAAGCCACACTGAGCGACGGCGGCAGGATCGACGGCGGCAGGATCGAGGAAGACAGGGGTTGGTGGCGACTGCGCCGCGTGTGGGACGGGACGGAGGAGATTCTGCTAAGTCTGGACCGTGAACTGCAGATGGTGCGGGCCGCGGATGATTCCCCATGGGCCTGGATCAGATACGGCCCCACGGTCATGGCCGAAGAGATCCCTGACAATGGACTGCATTACCGGGCAACGGGGGCCAGGGCCGCCCACATCGCTTCAGGGCCGCTCAGGCCGCTGGCGGAGACGCCTGTTCTGCTTGCCAGTGGGTTGGAAACCCACTCCGAAGGGGGCGAAGAGCTCTCGGTTCTCGCCTCGGATGGGCAGAGGCTGACGCTTAAGCCTCTGCACAGGATCCACGATGCCCGGTACCGGCTCTCTTGGCCCATGGCTCAGGACGAAATGCAGATCAGCGAAATCCAGGGGAAGTTGGCGGAACAAGACAGGGCATCTACCGCCTTGGAAGCACGGGTAGTGGACGGGATCACCTTCGGGGAGCAGCAGCCTGAACTCGATCATGAGGTTAGCGCCCAGCATGCTGAGCGTGGAATGACACCCGACGGGGCACACTGGCTGCGCCCCAAGGAGCCGCTCTCACTGGTGCTGCGTGACTGGACGATGATCGGCACGAGCCTTCGCATTGAAAGCGTGCCGGGGGAGGATCAGGAATCGTTCCTTCTCTCCGGGGCAGACAACGCGACGGCAGCAACAGTCAGGCAAGGGCCGGACGGTACCAGTGAGATTCAGTTCAACAGCAACGGCAGCTCGGAGGCCCGGCTGCTCATTGCTCCTCGGCCGGGCCACACGATGCCAAGGCTAAGGCGCCTGCTGCTCTTGACCGATGCCGCGGATTCGTTGGCCTGAAAAGTTGGGGTCCTCACTGCATCATCTGCAGTGAGGAACCCCAAGGGCTTTTCTTACTGGACCGACCACGCACCGTCCGATGGCAGGACGGCGCCGGAGATGTTGGTTCCGTCCTCGCTGAGGAGGAACGTGATGGAGGCAGCCAGCTGCGAGGCCACAGCAACAGGTGGGATTATCTGCATGAACGGAGCCAACCGGTTCGCCCCGAGCTCCGAGCCAAAGGTGGCCTCGATGCCGGTTGCAACCGGGCCCGGGGCGACTGCGTTGACGCGGATTCCCTGGGGCGCGTACATAAAGGCAGTACTGCGGGTCATTCCGAGAACTGCGTGTTTGGACGCGGTGTACGCGAGCCCTGCAGAGTTGCCGCGGAGCGCGGCTTCGGAGGCAACGTTCACGATGGAACCGCGTCCGGCAGCCAGCATGGCCGGTAGTACGGCGCGGGTCAGGCGGAACATTCCGTCCACGTTGACCGCGAACACCCGGTTCCAGACGTCATCGGCCACCTCGTGCAAGGGGGTCATGTCGTCCATGATTCCGGCGACGTTTGCCAAGGCATATATCCGGTCTCCAGCGGCTTCAACAATCCTCAGAATGTCTTCATCCTTGGTGATGTCGGCCTGCACTGTTACCACGTCAGCCTGCGGGTGATCCATCGCCAGTGAGTCGAGCCGGGCAGCTGCGATGTCTACGGCAATCACCCTTCCCCCTTCCCGGGCAATCCTGGAAGCAGTGGCGCGGCCGATCCCGGAGCCGGCGCCCGTGACGATGACAGTCTTGCCCAGAAATCTGCCGTCGGTGATGCGTTCCTGCCACAGGGCGTCGTCGATGTCCTCAGCGTCCTCCTCGGGTTCGATTCCACCATTTGCTTCCCTCACCAGATGATCAAGCAGGGACTGCGGGAACTGTCCGCCACCGAGTTCAACCAGCTGTTGCAGGGCAAGGTGATCGATGGGTTTCAGGGCTGATTCGTCCTGTCCGGCCTCGTTAAGCATTCCCCGAAGGAGGGGACCGCCAGCGGGATGGGCGAGCCATTCCCGAATAGGACGCGAGCCGGTTAGTGCTTTGATGTTGTTGGTCATTTTGCTCCTTCGAGGGCCGGTGCTGGATTGAGCTCGGTTGTTATGTTTTCGGGAACTTCTGTTTCGTCCATGGCGGGCTTGGCACCGTTGAGACCAGTCCATCGGGAGCGCAGGGTGTGAGCTGCCGCTTTTGGTTTTCTGTCCCGGCTAAAAACGCCCTTACGGTTGCCGTCCACGCGGTGGATCCCGTTCGACGTTTGGAAGTCGGCGAAGTTCCAGACGTGTTCACCTACGAAGCCATCAATCCTGTCAAAGACGCGGTGGTTCATGGCGAGGAACGATTGTTGGTACTCCTCGCTCCAAGGCATGTCCCAGATGGAGTGTTGTCCGGGCATGGTGTCTGCCCCGTATTCGCTCATCATGATGGGTTTGCCGAAGGCCTCCAGCCAGCCGCGGAGGTCACGTTCAAGGTAGTCTTCTGCGGTCTTAAGATCCCCTGTGAAGATGTACCAGCCGTAGTAGCGATTAATGCTGAGGACGTCGAAGAGGTCTGCAATTTTGTCGTTCTGGAAGGTTGCAAACATGACTGCGGCGTAAGTCAGGGGACGCGTTGGATCGAGCTCACGGGCCAGTTGAACGAGTGGCTCGAAGAACTCCCGGGCTCCGTCCTCGTTCGAGGCCGGTTCGTTGGCGATACTCCACATGACAACGCTTGGGTGATTCTTATCGCGTGAGATGACCTCGCGAAGGTGTTGTGCGTGGGCCGCCTGGGTTTCGTGGTTGAAAGTGTCCGGCGAAAACGTGGGCTTGGGGCCCACCCCTGTCAGCCCTCCCTGGACCCCCAGGTTCAGTCCGACGGCAGCAGTTTCATCGACGACGACGATGCCGTGGCGGTCAGCGAATTCCAGCACCTCCTCCGCGTAGGGGTAGTGCGAGGTCCTGAACGAGTTGGCGCCCACCCAATCCAGCAACTGGAAGTCGTGCACAAGGTAGGCGTTGTCGTGACCTTTGCCCCGAACGGCTGTGTCCTCGTGCTTACCGAAGCCAGTAAAGTAAAAGGGCTCTCCGTTGATAAGGAACTCGGTCCCGCGGACTTCGACGGTCCTCACACCGAACGGCTCCGTATAGCTGTCAATCACGTCTTCGCCGTCGAGGAGCTCTACCACCAGGTTGTAGAGGTAGGCTGCACCTGGTCGCCACAGCAAGACGTCGTCAATCGTGAGTGTTCCTTGGCTGCCTTCTGCCGATGAAACTTCCTGGCCTGTAGCGTCCAAAACCCTCACACGCACCGATGTTTGGTGATTGGTTTCGACAGAATAATCGACGACGCCGGTTCGGCCAATAACGCCGGTAACAACGGTGATGTCGCTGATGTGGCGTTCTGGCTTGCTGTAGAGCCACACTGACCTCGCCAGGCCAGCGTAGTTGTAGAAGTCATGCAGGTAAGTCTGTTGGCGTCGGCCGTCCTGGCTGACGCTGATGCTGCCAGGTGGGATGGTGGCACTGGTCAGTTCATTATTTACCCCAACGGTGAGCCTGAATTCACCTCCGGGTGAGACGTGGTCGGTGATGTCTGCTTCAAAGGGCGTGTAGCCACCGACGTGCCGGGCTACCAGGACGTCGTCAACATAGACCTTGCCCTCGTGCGTGGCTGCGTCCAAACGGAGCAAAACCCTTTCCCCGGTCCAGCCTCGCGGTACGCGCACCGTCCGCTGGTACCACACCCAGCCCACGTGGTCCCGGATCTTCTGGTCAGCAAAGAGATCGTTATAACTCGAGGGGACAGGGGCTTCGAGTTTGCCCCCCAGGACGCCTCTCCAAGGCTCGGGAACGTCTGCATCTTCAAGGGCGAAGCGCCAAAGACCGTCCAGGTTGATAAGTTCTCGGGTAATTGTAGGGCGGGGCTTAAGCAATGTTTTTTCTCCTGCTTGGCTGTCAATGAGATAACTGGCTGGCGATGGTGTCCAGGGTGCGGAACACGGCAATCGTGTCTTTCGCCGGATGTATTGGGTGGTGGATTTCCCCGGCCCGGATTGCTTCGCTGGCGGCTCTGAGCATGGGGACGTAGCCGTTGCCCTCGCGGGCGTGATCGATGGGTTCAGGGGCGAACATTTTTTCCCAGGAACCGGCGTGAATCTGGAGTGTGGTGGATGTCCAGAACATGCCTGGGATGGTGATCCAGCCCTTGGCGCCGTTGATAGCGGCGGACGGATCGACGAATTCGGTCATTGAACTCGCGCATTGCGCAAACTGGCCACCGGCGAAGTCGAGGGTGAAATGTTCCGCGAAGTCCAGCCCGTCGGCCCTGAGACGTCCATGGGCCGTGATGGCTGTTGGCTCACCGAAGATTGAGTGGGCCAATGTCACCGGGTAGATCCCTTGATCAAGGAGCGTTCCTCCGCTGCGCGCAATGTCCCATCTGCTGCCACCGTCGGCGATCAGGGGAAAGCCAAATCCCGCCCGGAGGCTGGACGGCTTTCCGATGATTCCGGTGCGGAGTAGCTCGAAAAGGTGTTGGAATGCCGGGTTGAACTTCATCCACATTGCCTCCATGAGGAAGAGTCCTTGGCTTTCGGCCAGCGCAAAGAGGTCTTGCACATCATCGGCGTTCAATGCCATGGGCTTCTCAACAAGTACATGTTTGCCGGCAAGCAGGGCCTGGCGCGCCATGGCGGCATGAGTAGCGAATGGCGTCGCCAGGTACACAACGTCGACGCCAGGGTCCCTGACAAGAGAATCGAAGTCGTCGGTCCACCGGTCCAGGCCGAACTCCTCTGCGAAGCTGGCTGCATTCGCCGGGTTCCTGCTGAAGATCATTTCCACGTGGTCTCCGGGCAAGAGCTGCAAATCCGGCACTATGCTCCGGGAGATAGTGCCGGCCCCGGCGATAGCCCACCGCAATGGAGTTTGGGGACGCCGTGTCTCCTCCACGGTTCTTTCCGTCATCCCGACACTCCTGCTTGGATATGCTGATCCCGGTGCAGCTCCGCAAGGCGATGGCGATCTGCCCGGCGTTTTTCTTGCTCCACAGGGTCTGCGATGGGCGCTGCGAGTAACAGCCTCTGGGTGTAGGGATGCTCTGGAGTGGAAGTTACCCGGTCGGCGCGGCCAGTTTCAACGATGTCCCCTCTGTAGACGACGCTGACGCGGTGGCTGATGTGCCGAACCACGGCCAAATCGTGCGAGACGAACAAGTAGGCAACGCCTGTGCGCCGTTGAATGTCGATGAAAAGGTCCATGACGCGGGCCTGTGTGGAAAGGTCCAACGCGGAGACCGGCTCGTCGCAGACAATGAGTTTCGGTTCCGGCGCAAGTGCCCGGGCTATGGCGACCCGTTGACGTTGTCCGCCACTGAACTCCCGGGGCAAACGTTCGGCAGCGTCACCGGGCAGGCCGACTTGATCCAACAGCATGCGGACCCGGGCCCGTGCTTCAGTGGCACTTGTTCCCTGGACGATGAGGGGCTCGCTCAGGGTGTCACCAATGGTCAGGGACGGGTTGAGGGAGGTATACGGGTCCTGGAAGACTACCTGGATGTCTTTGGACAGGGTACGGCGTTCCTTCGGAGTGGCATGGGTAATGTCAGAACCCCGGAAGGTGATGCGCCCACCACTGGGCTTTACAAGACCCAGCACTGCCCGCCCAATGGTGGTCTTTCCGGATCCGGATTCGCCCACGACGCCGAGCGTCTCACCCTCCGCGATTGTTAGGGAAACCCCGTGCAGGACTTCCACCTCCCGGGGTCGGAATCCGCGGCCTTTGAAGGCCACGCGGAGGTCTTTTACGTTCAATAGCGGTGTTGTCATCAGTTCTTTCCCCCGGTGGCCGTCACGACAGGCCTAGGCTGGTCGGTTCGAACGGTGTGCTCGTCGAGGATGGAGCCCAGAAGCAGTTGAGTGTATGAATGTTGCGGCTCCCGGAAGAGCTCCAGCGCGGTCCCTGATTCGACAACCCGGCCGTCCTGCATCACGGCGATCCGATCGCAGATATCTGCCACGACTCCAAAGTTGTGCGTTACGAGCAACACAGCCATGTTGAGCTCGGCCTGGAGGTCCCGTATCAGGTCCAGGATTTCGGCCTGGACTGTGACGTCAAGTGCCGTCGTGGGTTCATCGGCGATGAGGAGCTTGGGGCGGCTTGCCACGGCGCCGGCGATGAGGACGCGTTGTGCCATTCCGCCGGAGATCTGGTGCGGGTAGGAATTGAACGTTCGCTGGGGATCTTGGATACCCACACGTGCCAGCAGCGCTATCACCTTAGCCTTTGCCTCCCGGCGTGACATCCGGGCTGAGGCGCGGATGCCTTCGACGAGTTGGGCGCCAACTGTGTAGGAGGGGTCCAAATTCGACATAGGTTCTTGCGGTATGTACGCGATCTCGCGTCCTCGCAGGGCGCGTAGCCCTTGCTCCGAAAGGCCGATCAAATGGCGACCATCCAACTGTATAGAGCCTTGTGTGACCACGGCCTCGGGCGGAAGCACACCGAGGATGGCAAACGCGGTCTGCGTCTTTCCGGAGCCGGATTCACCCACCAGACCGAGGGTTTCACCTGCACGCAGGCTGAGGCTGACTCCCTTCACCACTTCCCTCAGCTGGCCTGATGGAGTGGGGTAAGCGATGGCCAGGTCGTCAACCGAGAGCAGGTCCGCCGCTGAACCTTGGATGCTGTCCGTGGTGGGGGTAATTGCTCTGGGGGTATTTGTTCTGGGCGCCGAAGCCTTGGATGGTTTCAGCTTTGCTCCCTCAAAGGCGTCCCGGAGGGAATTTCCGAGCAAAACAAGGGAAGCAGTCAGCGTGCCGAGCATGACGCTGGGCCAGATGAATTGGGTGGGATCGACATAAAGGTTTGTGAAGCCGTCGGCGATCATTGCACCAAAGCTGGGAACGAGGTTGGACCCAACGCCGAGAAAGGCCAGGCCGGACTGCAGGCTGATCGCCGAACCTATCAGGAACGCTGCGGCGACGATGATGGGCCCACGGACAGCGAACAGCACGTGGCGGCCGAGGATTCTAAGGTTGGACAGTCCGGAGACGCGGGCGGCATCGACGTAGAGTTCGTTCTTCACGCCAAGGACCAGGTTCCTCACGATGCGATAGACCCCGGGGGAGAGCAGCACTCCAAAGATCAGCATGGTTGCCCGGTAGTCGCCCTTGGTCACGGGCATCAGGACGATCAGGAGCAGCAGCCCGGGGAACGTCATGATGAGGCTGAAGACCCACTCTGTCGCGGTTCGGAGCCGTCGGCCGAAGTATCCGCCGATAAGGCCAAAAGTTATTCCGATAGCCAGGGCAACGCTTGCTCCAATCAGGCCTGCGATCAGGCTGGTGCTGATTGAATGGAGGAGCCGGGAAGCGATGTCGCGTCCGTTCTGGTCGGCTCCGAGGGGGTATGCCGGGGTGCCAGGTGTGGCGTTTATCGCATTGAGTTGTGCCTCATTGGGATCGTGCGGGGCGATCCAGGGAGTGAGAAGACCCAGGATGATGATGACCAGTAGCAGGACCGAAGTAATCACTGCCTGAGGGTCGGTGGCGAGTTTCCGTAGCGGAGACTTCCGGGGTGGGGCTGCCAACCCGGAAGTCACGCTGAGTTCTTCGATGCTCAATAGATTCTCGCCTTCGGGTTGAGCCAGCCGTTCACTACGTCTGTGATGAGGTTCACCGTGACAACCAACATGACGCTGAACAAAGTGATGCCCATGATGATGGGGATATCGCCCTGGAGCGAGGCGTTGAATGCGTAAGCGCCAAAGCCAGGAAGCGCGAACACGTTCTCGATGATGAGCGCACCACCGAGCATTTGAATAAATTCAAGGGACAGGACAGTCAGGGCAGGACTTGCAGCATTCCGAAGCGCGTGGCGAAGCACGATCGACCGCGTCGGTACACCACGGGTCCGCAGGGTACGGACGTAGTCTTTCCTGAGCTCCCCGATCATGGTGCCGCGGATCTGTGCAGCCATGCTGGCCACTCCACCAATGACAAGCACAATGACAGGGATAGTGATCGATGCCGCCCACTTTCCAGGATTCTGCGCAAAGGGAGTAAAACCGGTGGCAGGCAGCAACTTCAGATTCACGGCGAACACAGCCACAAGGACTATGGCGATGAGCAACCCGGGGACGACGTAACCTATCAAGGACAAGCCTTGGGAAACCTTATCGGCGAGTCCTCCCCGGGTTGCCGCCCAGACGCCCAGCGCAACGCTGACGAGCACTGTGATGATGAGCGCGGTGACGACCAGCGACAGCGTGACGCCCAGACGCGCAGCAACGGCAGGCGCCACTGGTTGGCTGGTGAAAAGAGAAGTACCGAAATCACCGGTCAGTACCGAGCCGAGCCAGTCCATGTATTGGACGATGGCCGGCCGATCAAAGCCAAGCTGGGTCATCAGTGCTTTCAGGGATTCTGGCGTCGCTGCACTGCCCAGGCGTTCGCGGGCAACAGATTCCAAGGATCCGCTGAGGAGGAAGAAAGTGATGAGGGTGACGAGCAGCGCAAGGACAATGCCTGCACCAAGACGTCGGAGGGCGTAACTGATCATGACCCGCGGCCCTATTTTCCAGATACGCCGAAGTCACGTACGGTCGGCAAAACCACCCCGGTAGGGAGGAAATCAATGCCCGGAGCTGTCGCCCAGAGCGTGCCTACGTAGGCGATCGGCGCGTTCAATGCCTGCTTCACGGTGTATTCGTTGACCTTCTTATACAGAGCATCGCGGGCTGTATCGTCTGGTTCGGTGGCAATGGACTGAAGCAGCTTGTCGAATTCAGGGTCCTGCCATTTGAAGGGGTTGAGGAAGGCTTCAGGAGCGTACATGTCGCCCACCTGACGGCCTGCACTGTTGAGTCCGTAGAACCAAAGAACCGCCGGATACTTCTTCGAGGCAATTGATGATGCCGTATTCTGCGGAGGCACAGGTTCCCACGTCACCTTCACCCCGATGTCCGAAAGAGCCTGCGTGATCACCGGCTCGAAGGACTGGGAGATCACCGTGCTTGGCATCGTCATGGAGAAACCGTCGGCGTATCCTGCCTCAGCCAATAGCCTGCGTGCCTTCGCCGGATCGAAGCTGTAGGCATCTTCAAGTCCGGGATCGTATGCTCCACTGTTGGGGTCGAACACCTGGACCGTGGGCTTACCCAGTCCATTGAGGAGGGCCTTGACCACCTGTGCCCGGTCAAAGGCCATGTTGATAGCCTGGCGGACCTTTACATTGGCCAGGGCAGGAACGAGTTCTCCCTTCCGGTCGGCCAGGACGAGAACGAGAGCGGCCGTAGCCTGCACCTCCTTGACTGCGAATCCTGCACCTTCGGCCTGCTTGCGTTGCGGGGCCTGGATCAGGGCTGCCTTTACTTCCCCTGCCTGGAGCGCGTTGTACTGGGCGGTCCTGTCCTGGATGACCTTGACCTTCACGGTCTTGAATGGATAGGCCGAGGCGTTCCAGTAGTCATCCCGGCGTTCCATGACGTACTCGGTGCCGTCCACAGTCTTGTCCGAGAGGACGTAGGGTCCGGAGCCAGTTGGGCGGAGTTTGGTGGTGTCGGACGCCAACGTGTCCGCGTCACCAATGACGCCTGTGGCTTGCGCCAGATAGTTCAGCAGCGATGGTTCCGGAGCGGAAAGCTGAATAACTACTGTCGACGCATCGGGGGCGGAAATGGAGGACACCTTGGCGAGCTTGGGCTGTTGCTGGCCCGGTGTCGTCCTGGTCCTCTCCAAGGTTGCGGCTACGTCCTTGGAAGTGACGGCGTCTCCGGAACTGAACTTCAGGTCGCTGCGAAGCTTGAGGGTCAGCGTGCGCAGGTCATCAGAATATTTCCAGCTCTCAGCCGCGTTGGGACGGATCTTGTTGTCCTTGTCCACCATGAGAAGGGTGTCGAAAATTGATGCCCAGATGTAGGACTGCTGTCCTTCAGCGAGCTGGGCCGGGTCCAACGAAGCCGGCTGGGCTTGAACGGCAATGCTGAGTTCCTCGTTGCGTGAGGAATTAGTAGGTTCCGACGCCGGCGCGGAAGAGGAACACGCCGCCGTGGAGAGTAGCGCTGCGACCGCGACGGAGGCTACTGCCGCACGGGTCAGTGATGTGGTTCGGGACAAGACAGGGAACATGTCTTGAGACTCCTTTGTCATTGAGGAAAAGCTTCTGGAGATTTTTGGGGGGCCATTGTTTGGGCCATTTAGTCGGGGGTGACCGATATCACTAGCAAAGCACTAGAAAAGCGAAAAGGCAACCGATTGCCATTATTTAAAAAAAGTTAATGTTGCGCTGAAATCCTGTTGCATTTCGGGTACTCCAAATGACCACCGTGAATTCAGAAATAAAGTGTCCGGAATTCGGGGCGGTCTTGTCTTGCTAAATCCTGCGGTGAAGTTTGTGGTCTGTTGAGATCAGCTTTGCGACATGAATTCAGTCATTTCTTGTTTGAACTTCATGAGTGGGTAACCGTTAAGGGCAAGGAATGACTGTGATACTGCCGCCGTCAGATCCAGGGAAGGGTCGATAAGCCATTGCATGCGAAGACCGCTCCATGCGGCCATCATTTGGCGGGCAACCCTGTCCGGATCGAGTTTGGGATCAGCAATTCCCTTGGCCTGGCGTCTTTTGACTCCTTCAGTGAACTCAAAAATCACCTGCTCATGGTGGGCCTTCAGGTACGCGTGGGCCGGATGTTCGGGGTTGACTGCCTCTGCGCTTAACGCGAGGAACAGGCGGGTCGTAGCTTGGTCATCCAGGGTCAGGTGAGCCATTGCGGGTGGAGGCCAGTCGGCCTTCCCGCCATCGATAACGTGAAACTCGGCCGTAAGGATGGCGCGATAATCCTCATCGGCCAGCTCCATGGCCGCGACAAGAATGTGGTCGCGCGTCGGGAAATGGTAGAGCATGGCGGTCTCGCTCATCGAGGCCCGCGCTGCCACCTCCGCCGTGGTCAAAGCTCGATGCCCCTTCTCCAGGACGATGTCGAGGGCGGCCCGGGCTACGGCAGACCGGCGCTCAAGTGTTTTTGCGTACCGCTTCCGGGGGGCTGTTGTCGAGTCCATGCACTAACGGTAGTCCAAAATTGAGTGTTACACCATAGGACTCCTGAAATTGAGCTACCTTCAAGGGTCGCCAAAGAGAGTTTGGCTGTAAAAAGGGAGCATCACTCAGTTTTATAGGGCTCCCTTCCAAGGTCCCGCAGACCCCCGGATGATCAATTCGGTGTCTAAGGGCAGGGTTTGGGGGTCTTGAACAGTGCCGGAGAGGGAGGCCAGGGCCAGGCCGGCGGACAACGATCCGCACTGCCCCAGCGGGGACCTGATGCTTGTCAATGACGGCGTGGTGAAGTCTGCGCCGAAAATATCGTCAAAGCCTATGATGCTGAGGGCATCGGGTATGACAACTCCCGCGTTTTGGAGTTCGTGCATCAGGCCAATCGCCAGCAGATCGTTGTGGGTTATGACGGCCGTTGCTCCCGAGGCCATGACGGCCCGTGCGACTCGCCTGCCCCCGTCAACGCTTGGTGCCGCCGACTCGATGCGTTCGGCTGCGAGATGGCACCACTCGCAGGCGGCCGAGATGGCGTCCCATCGGCGCGCGGACATCCAGGACAGTTCCGGCCCCGCGACGAAGAGGACCTTTTTGTGCCCATTCCCTGCCAAGAGGCGGATTGCCTGGCTAACACCCCTGTCTGGATCAGGGATGACGCAACTAATGCCATTTACCTCTCGGTTTATCACGACTACCTGTGTGGTCTTGGCTAGAAGCTGAATATCAGTGTCACTCATGCGAGGGCTGGTCAAAATCAGCCCGTCCACGGCATTGATAACTCGATTGGCCGAAGCGAGCTCTTTGCTCGGGGACTCGGCTGCATTTACCAGAACCACAGTGTAGTCGCGTTGTGCCGCGACTCTTCCTGCCTCGCGAAGAATGCCAAAGAAGGTTGGATTGGTGACGTCTGAAACAATTAGCCCGAGCGTCTTTGTTGATCCTGTCTGCAGTACTTGGGCGGCATGGTTCAGTTGAAAATTGAGTTCATTTGCCGTTGCTTCAATGAAACGTCTTGTGCGGGCATTGACTCTTTCGGGATTATTGAGTGCCCTGGAAACTGTTGATGGATTAACGCCGGCTTGCCGCGCTACATCATAGATAGTTGCCTTGGCTGTTCTCGATTGCATTATTGTCTCGTCGGACGGCACTCTTCACTTCCTTGCACGGTGGAGCACATCACAGCGGAACACCAGCACAGCGGAACACCAGCACAGTGGAGGACAGCACAGTGCTGCGCCCAGCCAGGCACGTGTGCATCTTGCTGCCGCGCACGTGCCTGGCTGGAGGGTGATCCTGCTGGCGTTAGATGGTCTGGCCTGCGTCGGCCAGGAGCGTACTGCCGGTCATGATGGTGGACAGGTCGCTGGCGCAGAACAGGACCACGCGAGCGATGTCGTCCGGCGTTCCGATCCGACCAATGAGGCTGTTGGTCATGACGTCCATGGCCGCTGTCCCATCTGCGGGGGCGTGCTCAGCTGCGGCGGCCATGTTGCCCTCGGTTGGCACAAAGGTTGGGGCTACACCGAGCACCCGGATTCCGAGTGGGGCAAATTCGAGGGCCATCTGCTTGGTGATGCCACGGACAGCATGTTTCGATCCCACGTAAGCGGACAAGCCCGGTGCCGTCCCGCCGAATCCTGCGGTGGAAACGATGTTGACGATGACCCCGCCGTGCTTCCCTATGGACATATGGCGTGCGGCTTCGCGGGAGCCATTGAAAACGCCGCGGGTATTGACTGCAAAGACTTGCTCCCACATGCTGTCAGTCGTCTGCAGGACCGGAACGCTGGGGAAGATACCCGCGTTGTTGACCCAGATGTCGATTCCTCCGAATGACTCCACGGCTTCGAGTGCGCTGAGGCGGACCGATTCGGCGTCGGTGACGTCCATGCCAAGGCCAAGTGCCTGTACGGGGAAGCGGTTGGCGATTTCTGTAGCGGCCTCGAGGGCTCGGTCCGCGTTCACGTCCCCGATCAGGATGTCCGCGCCGGCTTCTGCCAGGCGGAGTGCAATGGCTTTGCCCAGGCCTTGCGCGCCGCCGGTAATGACGGCCCTGCGTCCGGTCAGGGAAAGCAGGTCCTGGACGGGGGTGAGCGAGGCATCGGCGAATGCGGTCGTCATGCGGAAACCTCGACGTCGAGCTGGTTGCTCTGGGCGACGCGGCCAAGCCAGGCGAGGCTGGGCTTTGGTGTGCGGGCAAAAGTTTCCCTGTCAACGGCGATCAGGCCGAACGTCGGTTCCCAGTGCCCCCACTCGAAGTTGTCCAACAGGGACCAGTGGAGGTAGCCGCGCACGTCAATTCCTTCGGTCATGGTCTGGTCCAAGCCCTGCAGTGCCTCTGTGGTGTAGCGGATCCGCTGTTGGTCATCCGCTGTGGCGATGCCGTTCTCCGTGACAAGTACGGGCACGCCCCCGGTAATCTCCCAGGCGTGGCGCACTGCCATGGCCAAGGCGTCGGGCCGGTATGCCGTGCCCACCAGGGTGTTGTCCGGGTGCGGCGGATGTGGGACGAGCCCGTTGGCGTCGACTTGCTGGCTGGAGTAGGCCTGAACGCCGACGAAATCATCGCCGCGGCTCCCTTCCCAGTAGACGTCTTCTTTGCCGTAGCGGATCTCCAGCAGCTTTTCTTCCCCGCCAGGGGCAGCGGTGAGCGCACCGGCAGCAATGGTCCATCCCACCTTCGCGTCGGTGTGGGCGCGGATAATCTCCCTGGCAGCGTGGTGGATGGCGGTGAACGTCCTTCCTATTTCCGGATCGGCGTAGGTCAGGAAGTCGCTGTGCGTTTGTTTAGTCTCTTCAGTGCCCTCGACGGTTGGACTTTGCCACTGGCCGCCCTCGGCCAGTTGCATTCGGCGCATTGCTGTCATGATCGCTGCCTGCATGTTGGGCTCGTTCATGGTCGCGACCCACTCCACGCCGTCCAGGATGGTGGTGGTTTCCTTGACGTAGCGCTGGAACTTTTCCGATGCGTCCGGAGCCAACCAGCCGCCGTCGTTCGCGAACCACTGGGGAGTGGTGAAGTGCTGCAAGGTCACCACGGGGGTGACGTTCCGCGCGAAGCAGTGCTCGATCATGCGGCGATAATGGGCGAGTTCGGCCTTGGAGAAGGCGCCGGGCGCGGGTTCGATCCGGGACCATTCGAGGCTGAAACGGTACGAGGTCAGGCCTGCGTCGGCAAGAAGATCGATGTCCTCACGGTAGCGGTGGTAACTATCGCACGCGTCGCCGGAGAGTTCCATGCCCGGCATGGTCAGTTCGCGTGCCCACCAGTCGCTGTTGACGTTGTTGCCTTCGATTTGGTGTCCGGCGGTTGCGGCGCCCCAGAGAAAATTGGCAGGGAAAGTTGTCATGGGTTTCTCATTTCTTGAAAGGTGTGATGCCCTTGCAGGCGGATTGAAGGTGTCTCAGGCGTGACTTGGTACGCTGATGCCGTGCAAAGCCGTGGGCGCTGCGGCGCGGAACCTGCCAGGCCCCGCCGTGTATTCGGATCCGTCGGGAAAGATGATCCGGGCGGTCGTCGCAGCGGGGATGTCGGCGTCGATGCGGAGCTCGTCACCATCGAGTTGCCAGTGGACGGTAATGGTGCCGTTGGGTGTTTCATGAGAGCCCCTGGCCCACGTAACCGACGGTCCGGGCGTGGGGGCAATGACGATGGAGTGCCAGGCCACTGAGCCCTCGGCCTGGCGCAATCCAAGGGTGTGCTCGTGCAGGAACCGGAGCACGGTTGCCTTGCTGTAGTGATTCAGCGAATCATGGGCGTCGCCGTTGTTGTCGATTCCTTCCCAGGATTCCCAGATAGTGGTGGCGCCCTTGTCCACCATGTACAGCCACGACGGCGATGTGCGCTGAAGAAGCAATTCATAGGCGACGTCGGCCCTGCCGGCTTCAACCAGGACCGGGAGCAGGTAGCCCGTTGAGAGGAACCCCGTTCCCAGGTGTGTGTCTGCGGAGCGGATGAGTTCCACCAGCCGCTCGAGGGCACGTTCGCGTGATTGTCGGGGAAGCAGGCCGAACGCGAGGGCCCGGACGTAGCTGGCCTGGGTGTCGGCGTCGGTTGTTCCGTCGGGACGCAGATATGCTGCACGCCAAGCATCGCGAACAGCGCCCGAAACCTCCTCAAACTCTGTCGCCTCTGCGGATCGTCCGAGGACGCGGGCAATCCGGGCGAGCGTTGCGGCCGAGCGGTAAAGATAGGCCGTACCTACCTCGCCCTTGTCTTCCATGAACCAGGCCATCGGGTTGTCCTGGACGGGGTCGATCAAGCGTCCATCGGCGTCGCGTTCCTTGGGTTCCGTCCATTCACCCCAATGGAAGGTGCCATCCCACAGATATTGCTCGTACGGCTCAGGCTCGGGGGATGCCTTTGCCCGTGCATGATGGCGCGTTGTGCGTGCCATTTCCAGCGCCCACCGGACCCACCGGAGCATTGAATCCCAGTTCTCGGCGAGAACGGCTTCATCTCCGTAGGCCTCATACAACTCCCAAGGAACAGTGACGATCGCATCTCCCCACCCGGCAGATCCGGTCATCATGGCGAACTGATCGTCCACGTGGTTCTTGATGCCGCGGCCGTCAGGGGAGAAGTTCGTAATGCGGCCATCGGCAAGCTGGTCGTCACGCACCGATCTCAACCACTTCCGGCTGAACCCGAGCACATCCCTCAAGCGCGTTGCTGTGGAAATAAACACTTGGTAGTCACCACTCCACGCCAGGCGTTCGCGGGTTGGGCAGTCTGTAGGAACATCCACAGCATTTCCCAGGAAGCTCCACTGTCCGATGCGATGAAGTTGATTCAGGTCCTCGTTACTGCACGCGAACTCACCCGTGCTGGGGAGGTCGCTGTGCACAATCTGCATGCTGAGCTTTGACGGGTCCGGGCGTGCTCCGTTGCGGCTGATGCGCGCGTACTGGAAACCGTGGACGGTGTGGCGGGGTTCAAAGACTTGGCCAGGCGCGCCCGCGGCTACTTCGTCGCGCTGGGAGAAGATCCTTGCTGGTTCTCCTGGCCGGTGCGAATCCAGGTGTGAGGTTGAGAGGTCGCCATCACTGTCAACGTGCTCACCGTACTCGATCACAGTATGCGTTCCTTCCGGCCCGAGGTCCTCGAGCCGGATCCATCCGGAGGCGTTCTGACCGAAGTCCGCAATCCACACGCCGGGCCTTACTTCGTTAACGCTTTTCGCCGCTCGTGATTCGATGACCCGCACCGGTGGAGCGGGCGACCAGTCAATCGGGGGTGCGTCCACGACGTTGAGCTGGACTTTCGACGGCGGTGCGGCCGGGGCGGTAAAGTCCACCGTTTGTCCGTCCATAAGGTCCGCACGTGTTGTGGTGGACGGTGTGCTGGTCCAGTCGCCATCCGTCACGATGATCTGCCGTGATCCATCGACACGTTCGATGTGCAGTTCCGCACGGGTTCCCAGCGTAGTTCCCCAATCGGCGGGGTGGCGGAACGCACCCACTTGACCCCGATACCAGCCGTCGGACAGTTCAATGGCCAGCCTGTTGAGTCCGGGGGACAGCGAGGATATCACGTCCGACGCTTGGGCGTAGAGAGTATGGTCGTACGACGTCGACCCGGGGGACAGTTCCGCGGTCCCGGCCCGTTCTCCGTTGATCGCCGCGGTGTAGACACCAAGGGCTGTGGCGTAGAGACGCGCCGACTTTATCTCGGCGTCCACGATGAATTCCGTGGCAAGAACATGCCCAGGCCGTTGGCCGTATGGCTTGTCCTCTTGCTCGAGCGGGGAAATCCAGGAAGCCGTCCAGTCGCCGGCGAGAAGACCTGTTTCAAAAGCAGACCACGCCGACCATTCGGACGTCTTTTCTGCGACCCGTACGCGCCAGGTGACGCGCTGGCGGCTGCGGAGTTCCTGCCAGGGCCATGAAACGTACAGGCGGCTGGCCGTCGTCGATGTCGGCTGCGCCACGCCGTCGACCGTTGCTTCCAACTCGTAAGCCGATGCCGCAACGTCGGCGGGAATCTTCCACGAGAGCCTCGGTGATGGGCGGGTGACCGGAAACTGGTCTCCGCCGCTGTCCACGATGAGGTCATAGGGCACTTCGCCCATAGTTTTTCTTCTTTCTTCTGCCGATGCGGGCGTTATCGAATGGACTTGACCTTGAGCGCGATGACGAGCCCACCGATCAGCGCCAGTACAGCGCCCGAGAGGTACAGGAAGGTGTAGTTCTTGTCCGCTCCAGTGATGCCGATGGTGATGATCACGGAGGCGACCAGGGGGGCCACGGCGCTTGGGATCTTCTGGGCGAAGGCAACCACCGCCATGTACCGTGCCGTTTCGGTGCGGTTGGGCAGAATCGCGAAGACGATGGCCTGGTCTACCGTCGCGAATACGGCGATGGCAGTCTGCATGAGAATTGCGCCGATGATCAGCTGGGGGAGCGACCATGCGAAGGCTTCAGCCAAGGCTCCACCCACAAAGAGAACTGCGGCAATCAGGACAAACAGGCGGCGTCGCTTGAGCTTGTCAGAAAGGAAGCCACCCAGTAGTGCACCGGCGGCAGCAGCCACCACGCCGAGCATTCCAATCGTCGCCACAACGCCAGCCACTTCCCTCACGGGGAGCCCGAGCCGCTGGGCGTAGAAGAACGTGCCGAAAGTGGTGTTGAAATACAAGCCCATGAAGAAGACGAATCGGCCCAGCCAGTTCCATGCAAAGTCGGGGTATTTACGGATACTGAATCCGTAGCTTGCGATCACTGAGCGGAAGGTGACCCGGTTGTCCACCGTGATGTTCTTTGAACTTCCTTCCGGCTTGATGAGCGGGAAGAGTGCCAGGAGGACGGCGCCGATCACGCCCGGGACGACGAACACCAGGAGCGTATTCGAAGAAACAGCGTAGGCAACGCCAATGCCCAGGACGGGAGCAATCTGCGTCATCAGGCTCGTCAGGGCGGAGACCCGACCGCGCTGGCCGTCGGGTAACTTGTCAGCCATCAGATTCTGTATGGCGGCACCGGAAATGGACCAACCGGACATTCCCAGGACCCACCCCGCACCCACCAGCAGGAGGTTCGGGGCGAGGCCCATGACCACCAACCCGGCCAGGCCAACACCCGTGCCCAGGAAGATGAAAGGAGCCCTGCGGCCGAAGCGGGACCGCGTGCGGTCACTCCAAATGCCGATGATGGGGCTGACAACCAGGTAGATGCCCTGCGCTGTCCCTGTGATGAAGCCGAGCATCTGCTCCTGGCCGGGAGCAAGTTCGGTGATCCGAACGGCAATGCCATAGGAGAGGGGCACCATCATTGCGATTGATGCGCCGAAGCTGGCCAGCATCAGCCACAGAATGTAGCCCTTGCTCACGGGAGTCTGGGGCTCTTCCGTGAGCTCTGGATGTTCGAGGGGGCCGACTGGCAGATGACTGCCCGGCGATGGTTCGGCGGCTGCAATGCCGCCGGCGAGACGGGGAGCCCCGTGCTTATCAGTAGTCACCAATGACTCCTCTATAAAGGTAGTTGGTCGCCTGCGGCATCGCAGGCGAGGACTGGACGACGGTGGGGTCGGGTACCAGTAAAGGTAACCACAATGGTTACTATTCGTGAATAGTAGTCACAGTGGTTACAATTGACAAGACCCAACGCAAAAAAGAGATTTTCCGTCGTGAGAGAAGGCTGTTCGTGACTACCACTTCTGAGCAGGAGACCGGGAAGAAAGTCAGCTCCGGTAGGCGTGGCCCGTACGCAACAACGCCGGCTCGTCGCGCGGAGATCGTGCGCGCGGCCTCGGCCAGCTTCGCTGAACACGGCTATGAGCGGGCAAGCCTCAGGGATATCGCCGCACGCGCCAACGTCACTCACGCGGCCCTGCTTCGTCACTTCGCCACCAAGGATGATCTTCTCCTCGCCGCCCTTGCCGAGCGGGATGCCGACGACGCCGAGCTGGCCAAGCGCATTGTGCAATCCAAGGTGCCCCGGGAGTTGGTGTTGAGCAGTGTTCTTAAAGAGGAATTTGCGCGGCCTGACCACATGCGAAATTGGCTGTCCATCACCATCGCAGCTACCAACCCCGAGCATCCCGCGCATGACTTCTTCATCGCTCGCCGTGAGCGAATGCGCGACTACTTCACCAGCAAGCGGCTCGCCACTGCGGAGGACGGTGCGGAGCTCACCGCTGACGACAAAGTCACCATGGTGATGGCGATGATCGACGGACTCCGGATTCAATTCCTCCTGGACCCTCATCGGAAAACACTGCACCTTCTGGAGACGCTCATGCGGTTCATCGACACGCCGGAAGAAGCTTAGCTAGTCAGCGGCAGCTCACGCGTTGCTGCGCAGCTCGCGACTTGCAGCCCGCAGGCCGGTTTCAAGTGCACGGAGCTCGTCTGCCGAAAGCCCGGCAAGGAGCCGGTGGCCCGGGAGTTATTGACCGCCGCTCACGGTTCCTGCGGTGTCTCCGCCATCGATGACGAATTCGGCGCCGGTGACAAAGGATGCCTCGGTTGAGGACAGGAACAGGACGAGATCGGCCACTTCCCCGGGATGACCTATCCTGGCCAGTGCTGTGTGGCTCATGTCTATCGGCATCCCAGCCGTCATGGGTGTGGAAATAACGCCGGGGTGAACAGAATTGACCCGGATGCCATGGCGGCCCAAGTCCAACGCTGCGCTCTTCGTCAACCCCCGAACCCCAAATTTCGAGGCGCTGTATCCGGGAATCCCTTCGTAGCCTCGCAGCCCCGCTATTGATGAAATATTCACGATCGACCCGCCCCGTGCCTCTTTCAGGGCCGGGATTGCCGCTTTGATCCCGTTAAACGTCCCGGTTAGGTTCACCGCCAGCACCGCGTTCCACTGCTCCAGCGTGTAGTCCTCGATCGGGGCGAAGTTCACGATACCTGCGTTGTTCACCACAATGTTCAGGCCACCGAATTCCTCAACAGCAGCCTGCACCGCATTTTGCCAGTCCTGGGGGCTGGTCACGTCCAGGTGAACATACCGCACCCCGGATCCGAGATGAGCGGCGAACTCCGTTCCTTCATCGTCCAGAACATCCCCGATGATGACCTTCGCTCCTTCACCGTGCAGCCGCGTTGCGATTGCAGCCCCGATCCCCCTGGCGCCACCGCTCACAAGGGCTACTTTGTCGATGACTCGTTCCATCTGATGCTCCTTCGGTCCATGGCACTGAACACAGCACTACGCGACGTCACGGCGGTCTCGGGCGGAGTGAACACCCCAGCCCAAGGCTACGGCGGGCAAACGGCACAATGCTCCGAGACGGAATGCCTCCTCGCTGCGAACGTCCCAGTCCAAGAATGACCCTGAGCAGCAACCGGCAATAGGGCTAAAGGTCACCGATCGGTGGCTCAATTCCAGACCCCAAGCGGCATTTGTTGCCTCATTTGAATATCTCCGGTTGGGTCGGCGGTAATGGCTGGCGCGACGGAACCCGTTGGGAAAATTGGACTTGGAGAGGGAGCTTTCAGAGGTTCGAGCAGCGTTGGGGACTGAGTCGGCGGCCTGCTGTTCCCAGGATCCCGACCAAGTGGCAGACTCCAGCTATGACGGCAGTCGCGACCGGGCCTGTGCTGGATTTTCTTCCAGGAGGGCTGGGTCTTTGTCTATAATACGACCGCTACCAAGGGAACGGACCTGGCATGACCTCTGTTGATGGTCGGGAGAGGAGCTTCCTTCAGCTTCCCATTATGGGCGCGGCCAGATTGGACGCTGATCAAGTCCTGAACCAGCTTGATTCGGGCACGTCAGGATTATCGGATCAGGAATCCGCGTCCCGCCTGGCCATAGTGGGGCCTAACGCTGTCCTGTCACATAAGGCCAACGGTTGGGCCGTGCTTGGGCGTCAGCTCGCCAGCCCAATCCTGATCTTGCTGCTCGTCACAGCATCTGTATCGATGTTCCTGGGGGACGTGACCAACTCGATAGTGATTGGTGCAATTCTGATGGCCAGCGTTGGTCTGGGCTTCAGTAGTGAATTCCGGGCCGAACGTGCCTCGGAAGCCCTGCACTCACAGATCACCCATCAGGCTTTGGTGCTTAGGGATGGCAGGACCCTTCCAGTGGACGTGACGGACATCGTCCCTGGCGATATCGTTCAGCTGGGACTGGGAACAATCATTCCTGCGGACATTCGGCTGCTGGAAACGAACAATCTGCTGTGCGATGAGAGCATTCTCACGGGGGAGTCCCTACCGGCGTTGAAAGACCCGTCTCCCGCACCGGATAACGCAGCCCTGGGAGATTTGATGTCGTGCGCATTCATGGGCACCGTCGTACACTCCGGCGGTGGAACCGGCGTCGTGGTGGCCACTGGGAGCGGCACCGAATTTGGCCGCATCGCCTCTGGACTGGGAGAACGTCAGCCGCAGACGGAGTTCCAGATCGGGCTTAGGCGTTTCTCATTCCTCCTGCTGCAGGTCGCCATCGGCCTGACCACCTTGATTTTCATAGCCAACTTGCTGCTCCAACGACCGATCATCGAATCCCTGCTGTTCTCACTGGCCATCGCTGTCGGTATCACTCCCCAACTTCTCCCGGCTGTCGTCAGCACCAGTTTGGCCACCGGCACACGGCTGCTGGCCAAACGGAAGGTACTCGTCAAACGGCTCGTCTGCATCGAAGACCTGGGCGACATGGACATCCTGGTCACCGACAAGACCGGGACGCTGACAGAGGGCCGGATCAGCTTGACCGACGCACTTCCAGCGACCTCGCCGATTTCAAAGGATTATCTGCTCACACTGGGGTTGCTGTCCACAGAGTCGGATTACACCACGGCTAAGCGTTCAACTGCCGGACAGAACCCACTGGATGCCGCCCTTTGGTCCAGCCCTCAAGCGGCCAAGCTTGACCCTGAACGTTTCAAGCGCCTGGACCTGATCAGCTTTGACCACGAACGCCGGCGTACCACCGTGCTGGTCCACGAAAACGCAGGCCGGAGGCTGCTGATCACCAAGGGCGCCCCGGAAGAAGTCCTCACCCTCTGCGGGCCGCCAACACCCGCGGTGCTGGCGACGCTGAATGAACAATTCCAGGCAGGATCCCGGGTCGTGGCGGTCGCCTACCGTGAGGTCCCTGGACTGGTCGAAGTTACTGAAGCAGACGAACACGACCTCACCTTGGCGGGCTTTCTGATCTTCCTGGACGAGCCCAAAGCCAACGTAAAAGCGTCACTGGACCAGCTGGAAGCATTGCAGATCACGGTAAAGATTGCCACTGGCGACAATGCCAAGGTAGCCGAGAAAGTTTGTGCCGACGTCGGCGTGCTCTCCGGGGGCACCCTTACCGGGGCCGACATCGATGGGATGTCGGATGCGGAACTCGTCCCCGCAGCCCGGGCCACCTCAATTTTTGCCCGCGTTTCCCCTGAACATAAAGCACGAATCATCACTGCCCTGCGTCAGAGCGGCGGCTCCGTGGGGTTCCTGGGAGATGGAGTGAACGACACCCTGGCCCTGCACAAAGCCGACATAGGCATCTCGGTGGATACGGCCACCGACGTCGCCAAGGATGCGGCAGACGTCATCCTGCTCGACAAAGACCTCGGCGTCCTTGCCGATGGTGTCAGGGAGGGTCGCCGGATCTTCGCGAACACCATTAAGTACGTCCTGATGGGAACATCAAGCAACTTCGGGAACATGTTCAGCGCCGCGACTGCCTCGGTGGTGTTGAGCTTCCTGCCCATGCTCCCAGGCCAGATCCTGCTCAATAACCTGCTCTATGACGCCGGTCAACTGGCCATTCCCAGCGACAGAGTCGACAACGAACAACTCCGCGCCCCTGCCCACTGGGATATCGCCTTCATCCGACGATTCATGTTCCTCTTCGGTCCCATCAGCTCAATCTTTGACTTCGCCACCTTCGCCCTCATGCTGACAGTGTTCCATGCTGTGCCTGGGGAGTTCCGCGCCGGGTGGTTCATCGAATCAATCGCCACCCAAACCCTGATCATCTTCGTCATCCGGACCCGCAAGGTGCCCTTCCTTCGCAGCAGGCCTTCGGCCGGGCTGGTCGTGGCGTCCTTGACCGTAGTCGCCGTGGGAGTGGCCTTGCCCCTGACAGCGACGGGGCCTTGGCTCGGTTTCGACCCATTACCGGCACCGTTTTTCCTGGCCCTTCTGGGCATGGTGATCGTATATCTGACCATGGTGGAGTTCGCCAAAAAATGGTTCTTCTCCCGGGCCAAGCAACAATCCCCTGCCGCCGCGTTACCCATTCCTCGGCGTCGGGCAACCCATCACATCAGCAGGCGGGCCTCCCGGTTCAGCATCGCCGCAAAACTATCCGGGCCGACGGAGGACATCCCCTGACGTCTGATCACCCCGTCGCTACAGGGCTTCTCGCCACCAGAATCCCCACATCACCCCGCGCCGGATTCCTATTCCAAGCCTGCGCGGGTTGCGTCGTCGAGCGGGGTTTGAAGCGACATTGGAGCGGAGAGATCAAAGCGCCTGCCGGAGACGGATTGGGGGACTAGCCGGTAGAGGAGGTCCTGGCCTACGCCTTGCCACGGGAAGAGGGCACGTCTGACTTCATCCAAAGCTGGACCGCCCGTACCGGCCTCGCCGGCTGCACCCTTTACTACGACGCTCCAGGCTATGCCGAACTCGGCGCTCACTGAGTCGGCTTCAAGGGCCACGACGGCGTCGTCTTCCATCGCCTGTTGCTTGGTCCCCATTCCGGTTCGAAAGACGATTGTCCGATTGTCCACGGCGAAATTCACCGGAAAGATGTCCGGGTGGCCATCCACGATCACGGAGAGACGCCCAACATTCGTTTCGCCCAGAAGCCTCCAGCAATCGTCGGCTTCGAGTACTTCTGCCTCAGGCACTATGTTCTTGTCGGTCATGCGGCGATCCTACGGCGGCCCGCTTGTGACTAACAGGGCCCAAAGTCCCGCCACGGGATGCGTTTGTTCCGATCCGCCGCGCGGAGCCTTGCCAATCGGCTGGTGGAATGACGCCAAGCAGAAGCAACAGCAGCCCCAGCTCCGCGAGGCCGGCACCGAAGTAGACAGCTTGCAACGCGCTGAACGGGATCAGGGACATCTGCACGAAGATCCATACCAGGATGCCATAGGCAGCAGCTGCGGTTGCCATACCGGCCAAAGGATTGCGCCTGAGGAGCAAAACGAAAGCAGCCGTGTGGAGGCCTCCTACAACGAATGCAAGCAAGATTCCAGGCACCAGGTATGTGCTGAAGGGAGACCCCTCCAGGTATTCAGCCGGCAGCTGTATCTCAGGCGGTAGCCCGAGGCGTTCCGGCCCGAGCCAGGATCCAAGCGCCAGGGCAAGGCCACCGGCAATGGAAGTCACGGCTACGAAGCCCAGAACGATCAGAAGCAGCACAAAGGTCATGTCTTCCTCCTAAATGATGGTGCGGAATTCCTGGATGAGTCCGATCACGACACCCAGAATGGCTCCGGTACCGGGGCGCATCCATGGACTAGATGAGTAAGTCCTATTGCCGTGGCGGGCGCGGGAGCTTTTAAAGTAAGGCGGAGAGTGTTAAGCCGAGTTTGTGAACACGCAACTAAACACTCTCCTGACCACACTTTACGTCTATTTGGATGACCATGTGCTGCCGGACCTGGGTGTGTCCAGGGCTCGCCGGCCGG